>JBEBWZ010000027.1:0-31689 GCA_040391865.1 Solimonas flava | reverse complement strand
GCTGCAGGACATGGAGTTCGTGCAGTTCCATCCGACCGGTATCTACGGCTCGGGCTGCCTGATCACCGAAGGTGCACGAGGCGAGGGCGGTTATCTGACCAACAAGAACGGCGAGCGCTTCATGGAGCGTTATGCGCCGAGCGTGAAGGATCTGGCGCCGCGCGACATGGTCAGCCGTGCGATGGCAACCGAAATCCGCGAAGGTCGCGGCGTCGGTCCGGAAGCCGATCACATTCATCTGCATCTCGAGCATCTCGGTCCGGAAGTGCTGCACGCGCGCCTGCCGGGCATTTCCGAATCGGCGAAGATCTTTGCCGGTGTCGACGTCACCAAGGAACCGATCCCGGTGGTGCCGACTGTGCACTACAACATGGGCGGCATTCCCTGCCTGTACACCGGTGAAGTGGTCACGCTCAAGGATGGCAACCCGGACAGCATCGTCCCCGGCCTGATGGCGGTGGGCGAAGCGGCCTGCGTCTCGGTGCATGGCGCCAACCGTCTGGGTTCGAACTCGCTGCTCGATCTGGTGGTGTTCGGTCGCGCTGCCGCGATCCGTGCCGCCGAGCTGGTCAAGCCCGGCCAGCCGCACAAGAACATCCCGAGCACTTCGGAGGACAAGGCGCTGGCGCGTCTCGATCATTTCCGCAATGCCAAGGGCAGCAGCAGCACCGCGAAGATCCGCCTCGACATGCAGAAGACCATGCAGAAGCATTGCGCGGTGTTCCGTGATGGCGAAATCATGCAGGAAGGGGTGGAGAAGCTGAAGGAAGTCATCGACACCTTCACCCAGGACCTCGGCGTGTCCGATCGTTCGATGATCTGGAACTCGGATCTGGCGGAGACCCTGGAGCTCGACAACCTGCTCGGTCAGGCGCTGCTCACCATCGTCGGCGCCGAGAACCGCAAGGAGTCGCGCGGCGCGCATGCCCGCGACGACATCAAGGAGCGCGACGACCAGGAATGGATGAAGCACACCATTGCCTGGCGTACCGGGGACAAGGACGTGAAGATCGATTTCCGTCCGGTCCATATGCAACCGCTGGATAACGAGGTGGAGCACATTCCGCCCGTTGCCCGCAAATACTGATTACCTAGCGAGTACAAACAGCCATGGCTCAGTTTTCGCTGCCACAAAATTCCAAGATCGACAAGAAGGCCGGCAAGGTGTTCAAGGCGCCGGCCGGCACCAAGAACGTCAAGGCGTTCCAGATCTATCGCTATGAACCGGACACCGGCGCCAACCCGCGCGTGGACACCTACGAGGTGGACATGTCGACGTGTGGGCCGATGGTTCTCGACGCCTTGATCAAGATCAAGAACGAGATCGATGCCACCGTCACCTTCCGGCGCTCCTGCCGCGAGGGCATCTGCGGTTCGTGCGCGATGAACATCGATGGCACCAACACGCTGGCGTGCATCAAGCCCTGCGACGAGATCAAGGGCGCCGCCAAGATCTATCCGCTGCCGCACATGCCGGTAGTCAAGGATCTGGTGCCGGACATGACGCATTTCTATGCGCAGCTGGCGTCGATTGAACCCTGGCTCAAGACCGACTCGCCGGCACCGACGCGCGAACGTCTGCAGAGCGAGGAAGATCGCGCCAAGCTCGACGGCCTGTACGAGTGCATTCTCTGCGCCTGCTGCTCGACCAGCTGCCCGAGCTACTGGTGGAACAGCGATCGTTATCTCGGTCCGGCGATCCTGCTGCAGGCCTACCGTTGGCTGGTCGACTCACGCGACGAAGCCACCGGCGAGCGTCTCGATGCGCTGGAAGATCCGTTCAAGCTGTACCGTTGCCACACCATCATGAATTGCGCGAAAACCTGCCCGAAGGGACTCAATCCCGCCAAGGCGATCGCGGAGGTCAAGAAGATGGTGGTCGAGCGCAAGATTTGAACCGGCGCTTCCAGTCTCATTCCAAGGGCGGCGTTGCCGCCCTTGTGTTTTGGAGTGTCTGATGAGCGATGAGGGCCGTCTGCGCTGGCTGTTGCGGCGCGGCATGAAAGAACTCGACGTGATGATGGAGCGCTACTATGCGCACCGTTTTCATGACGCGCCCGCGGAGGAAAAGGCGGCTTTCCTGCGCCTGGTGACCCTGGCGGAAGACCCGGATATCTGGGCCTGGACCATGGGTTACGACACGGTGCCGGTGGACTATGCAGACATCGTCGAACAGCTTCGTATCTACCGTTGATCTGACGCTGAAACCGTCGATCCGGGCATTGCAGATCGTGTTCGCATTGCACATGGTCGGCATCGCGCTGAGTGCTTTCGCGATGCCGCAGGGCTGGCCGATGGCGCTCCTGCTGCTGGCGTTCGCCGCGTCGTGGCTGTCGCTGCGGCGCCATCCGGCGCTGGGTTTCGGCACCCAGGCGATCACCCGCATGATCTGGCACAGCGAAGGTCAATGGACGCTGTATCGCGCCAACGGCATGAAGCTGGAAGCCGAACTGCTGCCCGGCAGCGTGGTGCACGACTGGGCGCTGCTGCTGCGGTTTCGCACCCAAGGCGGGCGCAAGGTAGCGCGCCTGCTGCTCGGCGATGAATTGCCGGCGGAGAGTCTCAGCCGTCTGCGTGCCCGGCTGAGCGTTTCGGCCTAGCGTTTCGCGTGCCGCCTGCTCGGCGGCGCCTCCTCAGTTGCGTCCCGGAAGGACCGTGGGCAAGGCTTGCGGCAATGTCTGCGGGTAATCCAGGGTGTAATGCAGGCCGCGGCTCTCGCGCCGCTGCAGCGCCGAACGCACGATCAGTTCCGCGCACACGACCAGGTTGCGCAGTTCCAGCAGATGCGCGGTGATGCGGTAGTTGCCGTAGTACTCCTGGATTTCCGAAGCGAGCAGGGCCACGCGATGCTGCGCGCGCTCGAGGCGTTTGGTGGTGCGCACGATGCCGACGTAATCCCACATGAAGGTGCGCAGTTCGAGCCAGTTATGCGCAACCACGACGTCTTCGTCGGAATTGGTGACGCGGCTTTCGTCCCAGGCTTTGGGCGACGGCGGGGCGGGGCGCTGGTCCAGTGTTGTCAGCAGGTCCTGCGCAGCGGCCTCGGCAAACACCAGGCATTCCAGCAGTGAGTTGGACGCCAGGCGATTGGCGCCGTGCAGGCCGGTGCAGGCGGCCTCGCCGATCACGTACAGTCCATCGACATCGGTACGTGCCCGCAGGTCGGTCAGGACGCCGCCGCAGGTGAAATGCGCCGACGGCACCACCGGGATCGCCTGACGGGTGATGTCGATCCCCAGCTTCAGGCAGTGCGCATAGATGCTGGGAAAGTGATGCTGGATGAAGCTCGCCGGTTTGTGGGTGATGTCGAGCAGGACATGACGCAGGCCCAGGCGCTTCATTTCATGGTCGATCGCGCGGGCGACGATATCGCGGGGTGCCAGCTCGGCGCGTTCGTCGAAGCGCGGCATGAAACGTTCGCCCGGCGTGCCGTCCGGATTGGGCAGCCGCAGCACCGCGCCTTCGCCGCGCAGCGCTTCACTGATCAGGAAGTTGCGCGAGTCCTTGTGATACAGCGTGGTCGGATGGAACTGCATGAATTCCATGTTGGCGACGCGGCAGCCGGCGCGCCAGGCGATGGCGATCCCGTCGCCGGAGGCGCCAAACGGATTGCTCGAGTACAGATACACCTGATTGGCGCCGCCGGTGGCCATGACCACGGCCTTGGCCGCGATGGCATCGACGCCGCCGCTGTCGCGGTTCAGCAGATAGGCGCCGCATACCCGTTTGCCGCTTTCATCAAGAATCAGGTCGACCGCCATCGCGCGCTCGTGCACGGTGATGTTGGGATGTGCCTGCGCCAGCGAAGCCAGCGTGGTTTCGACCGCATGGCCGGTGGCATCGGCGGCATGCACGATGCGGCGGTGTGAATGGCCGCCTTCGCGGGTCAGGTGCAGGCGGCTGCCGCGCAGTTCGCCGTCTTCCTGGGTGAACACGACCCCCTGTTCCAGCAGCCAGTCGATGCAGGCCGGGCCGCGCTTCACGGTATGGCGCACGGCGGCTTCATCGCAGAGGCCGGCGCCGGCGACCAGGGTGTCGTCGATGTGGTTCTGCAACGAATCCTCGGCATCGAGCACCGCGGAGATGCCGCCCTGGGCCCACAAGGTACTGCCGCCGGCAAGGCTGCTTTTCGAGACCACGGTCACCTGCCGTCCGGCGGTCGCCAGGCGCAAGGCACAGGAAAGACCGGCGGCACCGCTGCCGATGACCAGGACTTCTGCTTCAGACATGGGAAAGGACGGGAGGGGATTGCTAGAATGCTGCATTGAACGGCGCTTTCATCGAACCGGCCCGGCAGCAGGGGTTGCGTTAGGAGGGACGCTATATCCAGAAGTCTATCTGTTTTCAGGTGCGGCCCGAAGCCGTTGCCCACGTCCTATGCGCGCATGAGCGATCCGATGACCGGCAAGAAAGTGGCAGCCCCGGCACAAGGCGGCGGTCCTGCTGCGCGCGCGGCGGGCCACCATGAATCAGCAGCGGCCAGTGTCTGGTTCATGGTCAAGGGTTTCGTGCATGACTGAGGTCACCGACGAACAGTTGGTTGCGCGCGCTCAGGCCGGCGATCAGCGCGCATTCGAGCTGCTGGTACGCAAATACCAGCACAAGATCGTGCAACTGGTCAGCCGCCTGGTGGGTGATGGCGATGCGCCCGACGTTGCCCAGGAGACCTTCATCCGCGCCTGGCGTGCGCTGAACGGGTTCCGCGGCCAGAGCGCTTTCTACACCTGGCTCTATCGTATCGGCATCAATACGGCCAAGAACTCGCTGGTCTCGCGCAATCGCCGTCCGGCAGATCAGGACATCGATGTCGCCGATGCGGAACTGTATGGGCATACCGAGCATCTAAGCGACATCGATACTCCCGAAGCCATGGCTTTGACGGACGAGATCCGCGAAAAAGTGACTGAAACCATCGAAGGGCTGCCGCCGGACCTGCGCAAAGCGATTACGCTGCGCGAGCTGGAAGGCCTGTCCTATGAGGAGATCGCCCAGGTCATGGACTGCCCGATCGGTACCGTACGCTCGCGCATCTTCCGCGCTCGCGAGGCGATTGATGCCGTGCTCAAGCCGCTGCTGGATTGACCATGCATCGGCCCATCAGCCCCAACACGCGTCATTCCGGGAACTTTTCCCGGTTCCCGTGGTTTAGCCTGTATCTGCTGAGTTGAGGTTGCCAATGGCTCACGAATCACTGTCTGCGTTGCTTGATGGCGAATGTAGCGCCGAAGAGCTGGACCGCCTCCTCGACGAACTGGAGCACAAGCCAGAGCTGAAGCGTTCCTGGAGCCGGCTGGTGCAGGCACGCGATGCTCGCGAAGGCGTACGGCTTGCCGCCGAATTGCCATGTATCTGTGCCGGTGTGATGGCCCGCCTCGATGCGCAACCGGAGCCGCTGGGCGCCAATGTCGTCGAGCTGTCGCCGCGTCGTCAGCCGACGGTTGTGGTGCCACCCGCTGCGGTACCAGTCGCGGCCCCCATCCCGGCGGCTGCGTTCGCGGCCACGACGCCGGCAGCGCGATTCAACTGGCAGCCCCTGACCGGCTGGGCGGTTGCTGCATCGATTGCGGTGGTGGCGCTGGTGCTGAACTTCAGCGGTACCCAGGACGTGCAACGGGAGCTGAACCCGGGCGTCGCCGCGATGCCGCAGGTCACGGCTCCGGTCTCGAATTCGAACACGGTCCGGCGTCCGCGCTATCTGCAGACGGTTGCGGCGACGCCCGAGGACCTGCAGGCGGCAGATGATGATCTGCGCAATTACTTGATCGAGCACAGCAATTCCTTGGCCGATCGCGGGATGGGCGGGGCTCTGTCTTACGCCCGTTTTGCCGCACACACGGCCGAGTTCGTACCGCAGCCCGTCAGTGGCGGGACCGGGGAGCAGCCGTGAGTCGCCGTCGCGCCCGCTGGATCGGTCTGGCGCTGGCCGGGGTCTGTCTGCCGGCCCTGTCGGCCAGCGAGCCGAGCGAATGGCTGGCGCAGATGAGTGAAGCGGCCCGCGACGCCAATTACCGCGGTGTGATCGTCTATCAGGCGCGCGATCGTCTGGAGACCATGCGGGTGGTGCATCGTTTCCAGGACGGTGTCGAACTGGAGCGTGTGCAGACGCTGACGGGCGTGCCGCGCGAGATCATCAAGCAGGACAACAAGGTGATCTGCCTGCTGCCGCGGGACCGTAAAGTCACCGTTGAGCGACCGACGCCCAAGGGCCTGTTCCCGGGCTTGACGCCGGAGCGCGTGGCGCAGATCGCCCAGACCTATCAATTCCAGGATCTCGGCACCGCGCGGGTCGCCGGGCGCATCTGTCGCGGGATCGCGATCACGCCGCGCGATGAGTTCCGCTACGGCTATGAAGTCTGGGCTGATGTTGCCAAGGCGGTGCCGTTGAAGGTGAATCTGGTGTCGCGCGACGGCGCGGTGCTGGAACAGATGATGTTCACCGAAGTCGAGTTCCCGGCCACGATTCCCGACAGTGCATTGCAAAGCGAGCTGGATCCGACCCAGTACGTCAACGTGACCCGCATGGCGGCGGCGCCGGTGCCGCAGCAGCCGGGGGCGATCCCGCGCTTCGAACGCTTGCCGCCGGGGTTTCGCGTGACCATGCGCGATGTGCGTCCCAGCGCCGACGGCAAGGGCACGGTCGAGCATCTGCTGCTGTCCGATGGCTTGTCGGCGGTCTCGGTGTTCAGCACCCGGCGCGAGATTCCCGCGCGGGTGTTTCAGGGTGTTTCACAGATGGGCGCGGTCCACGCCTATGGGCGAATGATGGGCACCCTGCATATCACCGTCGTTGGCGAAGCGCCGCCGGAAACGGTGCGTCTGATCGGCGAGAGCCTCAGGACGCAACCGGAATCGTCGGCGCCGTCGATGATCCTGATGACGCCCACGGCCGCATCTGCCGGCACGCCGCAGCACTGAACTCTGGCAGCGGCGATCGGATATCGCGCGAATTCTCCGTTCGCCTCCGCGCCGCTCCCTTGCGGCGCCCTGCAAATCCGGGCATATCGCCGCGCTCACCGGGTTCATGTTTGTAATTCCTGCGCATTTCATTTGAAATCCGCAGGATGCCGCGCGTCGCACGCTCGGTTCGGAGCCCTTTCATGACCCTTGCCGCCCGCATTCTGCGGCTCAGTATTGTTCTTCCTGCGCTGCTGTTGGTCTCCTGTGACCGCGGCAGAACCTCTTCCGTGGGCGGTTATCCCGATTTCGCCGATCTGGTCGAGCAGGTTTCGCCGTCCGTGGTCAATATCAGCACGGTACCGGCAGAGACGCCGCGGCGTCCGAGCACGCGGCCGGCGCCGCAGCTGGAGCCGGATGCGCTGCAGGAAACGCCGGAATGGTTCCGCCGCTTTTTCGAAGAGCACCAGGACGGCAACGATTCCGGTGGTGGTGCCGGCGATGATTTCCCGCTGGACCCGCAATCGCTGGGTTCCGGGTTCGTACTGTGGGCCGACGGCTACATCCTGACCAATTTCCATGTGGTGCGTGATGCGCGTGAAGTCGTCGTGCGCCTGCTGGATCGGCGCCAGTTCACCGCGCAGGTGGTGGGCAGCGATGAGGCCAGCGATCTGGCCCTGCTGAAGATCGACGCCAGCGACCTGCCGGTGGTCAAGCTTGGCGATTCGGGCAAGCTGCGGCCGGGGCAGTGGGTGCTGGCGATCGGTTCGCCTTTCGGCTTCGACTATTCGGTGACCGCCGGCATTGTGTCGGCCAAGGGACGTGCGTTGATCACCGAGCAGTACGTGCCGTTCGTGCAGACCGACGTTGCGATCAATCCGGGCAATTCCGGTGGTCCGCTGTTCAATCTGGCGGGCGAGGTGGTGGGCGTCAATTCGCAGATCTATTCGCAGTCGGGCGGCTATCAGGGCGTTTCGTTCTCGATCCCGATCGACGTGGCCGCCAAGGTCGCGCGCCAGCTTAAAGACAGCGGTCGCGTGACCCGCGGCTGGCTGGGCGTGGTGGTGCAGGAAGTGGATCGTGATCTGGCGCAGCAGCTGCGTCTCGACAAGCCCGAAGGCGCGCTGGTGGCACGGGTGATTCCCGAGGGGCCGGCGGCGCGCGGTGGCGTGCGCGAGGGCGACATCATCCTCAGTTACAACGATCAGGAACTGCCCAGTTCCAGCACCCTGCCACATCTGGTCGGGATCACCGATCCGGGTGGCAAAGCGACCCTGAAGGTGATCCGCGACGGCAAGCCGCTGACCCTGAAGGTCGATGTTGGCACCCTGGATCCGGGTGTCAGCCAAGCCTTGCTGGAGGAGCCGGCACCCGCGTCCAGCGGCCCGCTGGGGCTGGCGGTGCGCCCCCTGAGCGCCGAGGAACGGCGTCAGGCGCAACTGGTCAGCGGCGGTGTGCTGATCCTGAGCATCAGCGACGGGCCGATGGCACGTGCCGGTGTCAGAGCAGGCGATGTGCTGGTCCAGATCGACGGCCAGGAGGTCAATAGTCCGCAGCGTCTCGGCGAGGTCGTGTCGCGTCTGACCCCGGGCCAGACCGTGCCCCTGCTGGTACAGCGGCGCGGTGCGCCCCTGTTCCTGGCGGCGGATGTGCCGGCGCCGGAAGCCACGGATGACTGAACGGTTTCTTCTGCTGACGCGGCCGGATTGCCATCTGTGCGAGGTGTTCGAGGACGCGCTACGTGCACACCTGGACGGCCGCGACTACCAGTTGGAACAGGCCTGTGTCGATGACCGCGGCGAGTGGCGCATGCGCTTCGGCCAGCGCATTCCGGTGCTGCTCGACGAGGCCGGAGAGGTGCGCGGCGAGGGGCGTTTCGATCCCTTGCGCTTCGACGACGGATTAATGAGCTAACCGCTATACTTCGCGACGTTTTTCTTCGTCCCAGCAATAGCCTGCGCCGTTCGGCGGGGAACCAGTCCGGTGGATGGTTTTCCTGTTCGCCTCACGGGAGCGGCTTTCACTCAAGCACCTACCTCCCGTGCGTCAGGATCATATCCGTAACTTCTGCATCATCGCGCACATCGACCATGGCAAGTCGACGCTCGCGGACCGTTTCATCCAGCTGACTGGCGGTCTGCAGCAGCGGGAGATGACGACCCAGATCCTCGACAATAATCCGATCGAGCGCGAGCGTGGCATCACCATCAAGGCGCAGGCGGTGCAGTTGCACTACCGTGCAAAGGACGGCGAGCTGTATCAGTTCAATCTGATCGACACGCCGGGACACGTCGACTTTTCGTATGAAGTCTCGCGCTCGCTCGCGGCCTGCGAGGGCGCGCTGCTGGTGGTCGACGCCTCACAGGGCGTCGAAGCGCAGTCGGTGGCCAACTGCTACACCGCGCTCGAACAGAATCTGGAAGTGCTGCCGGTCCTGAACAAGGTCGATCTGCAGAACGCCGAGCCGGACCGCGTCTGCGACGAAATCGAGCAGGTCATCGGCATTCCTGCCAGCGATGCGCTGCGCGTGTCGGCCAAGACCGGCCTCAATGTGCTCGATGTGCTCGAAGCGGTGATCGAGAAGCTGCCACCGCCCAATGGCAATCCGGACGGCCAGTTGCAGGCGCTGATTGTCGATTCCTGGTTCGACAACTATCTCGGCGTGGTCTCGCTCGTGCGGATCATGAACGGCTCGGTGCGCAAGGGGCAGAAGATCCGGGTGGTGTCGACCGGCAAGGATTACGAGATCACGATGATGGGCGTCAATGCGCCCAAGCGGACCTTCAAGGAAGAGCTGCAGTGCGGTGAAGTCGGTTTCATCGTTGCCGGCATCAAGGACATCTTTGGCGCGCCGGTCGGCGACACGCTGACCCTCGCCGGCAGCAACGCCAGCATCGAGCAGTTGCCGGGCTTTCGCCAGGTGCAGCCGCGCGTGTTTGCCGGCATGTTTCCGATCGATGCCGAAGATTTCGAGGACTTCCGCGAGTCGCTGCAAAAGCTGCGCCTCAACGATTCCGCGATCCAGTTCGAGCCGGAAAGCTCGTCGGCCCTTGGTTTCGGTTTCCGCATCGGTTTCCTCGGCATGCTGCACATGGAAATCGTGCAGGAGCGCCTGGAGCGCGAATACAACCTCAACCTGATCACCACGGCACCGTCGGTGGTCTATGAGGTAGTACTGAGCGACGGCACGGTCAAGAAGGTCGATAACCCGGCAGAACTTCCGGAGCCCGGTTCACTGGCCGAGGTCCGCGAGCCGATCATCAATGCCCGCATCCTGATGCCGCCCGACTACGTCGGCAGCGTCATGCAGCTGTGCATGGAAAAGCGCGGCGTGCAGAAAAACCTGCGCTATCTCGGTTCGCAGGTGCAGATGGAAGTCGAGATGCCGCTCGGCGAAGTGGTGCTCGATTTCTTCGATCGGATGAAGAGCGTGTCGCGCGGCTATGCCTCGTTCGAATATGAGTTCGTCCGCTTCCAGGAAGCGGATCTGGTCAAGCTCGACGTGCTGGTCAACGGCGACAAGGTCGATGCGCTGGCGACGATCGTGCATCGCGACAGCGCCTATCCGCGCGGCCGCGATCTGTGCGAAAAGATGCAGGAAGTGATTCACCGGCAGATGTTCGATATCGCGATCCAGGCGGCGATCGGCGCGAAGATCATTGCGCGCAGCACGGTGAAAGCGCTGCGCAAGGACGTGACCGCCAAGTGCTACGGCGGTGATACCTCGCGCAAGAAGAAGCTGTTGGAAAAGCAGAAGGAAGGTAAAAAGCGCATGAAACAGGTCGGTTCCGTGGAGATTCCACAGGAAGCGTTCCTGGCCGTGCTCGGTGTCGATAAAAAGAAGTGAGGGGCGCGTTGTGACGCAGGATTTTCATTTCGATTTCGCAGTCATTCTGACCCTGCTGACCCTGTTCACCGGCCTGTTCTGGGTGCTGGACAAGTTGTGGCTGGGCCCGCGCCGCAGGCGCGCACTGGGGCCGGATCAGGCGGACAAACCCGGCAGTTTCATCGATTTCTGCCGCTCGTTCTTCCCGGTCATCCTGATCGTGCTGCTGCTGCGTTCTTTCGTGGCCGAGCCGTTCCGGATTCCGTCCGGTTCGATGATCCCGACGTTGCTGGTCGGCGATTTCATCCTGGTCAACAAGTTCGCTTACGGTCTGCGCGATCCGGTGGTGCACAACAAGTTTGTTGCGATGGGTGAGCCCAAGCGCGGCGATATTGCGGTGTTCCGCTGGCCGGTAGATCCGAGCAAGGATTTCATCAAGCGCATTGTCGGTTTGCCCGGCGATCGCATCGTCTATCGCGACAAGCAGCTGTACATCAATGGCGAGCCGGCGACGCTGGAGCAGGACGGCGTCTTCGGCGCCGCAGGCTCGCCGCCGCCGGGGGTGGTCTACCGGCTCGAAGAGAACCTGCTGGGCGTGGTGCACCATGTGCTGCACAACCCGGCGCGGCCGACCGATGATTTCGAGTTCATCGTGCCGCCGGGCGAATTTTTCGCGATGGGTGACAACCGTGATGGTTCGGATGACAGCCGTCGCTGGGGCACCGTGCCGGAGCGCAATCTGGTCGGCAAGGCGTTCTTCATCTGGATGTCCTGGGATGCCGAGAACCGCCGTGTCGATTTCTCGCGTATCGGCACCGTGATCAAGTAAGGTTTGCGTCAGCCACGGGGGAGATCCATGCGTTCATATCGTCGTCAGAAGGGCATCGGCTGGTTTGGCTTGCTGCTGGTGCTGGCCGTTTTCGGGTTGTTCGCGGTGGTCGGCGTCAAATGCCTGCCGATCTATCTGAACCAGATGAAGCTGGCGTCGACGCTGAACAAGGTCGCCGGCGATCCCGGCAATGCCAATGCCGATGTGGCGCAGTTGCGCAATTCGATGCAGCGGTTCTGGGATATCGAGGACATCATTCATCTGACGCCGCGCGACATCAAGGTCAAGCGCAGCGAGCAGGGGCGCTTCCTCAGCTACGACTACGAAGCCCGCGAGCGCCTGTTCTACAACATCTACATCGTCATCCATTTCGAGGACGACGTGCCGCTGCGTAACGCGCAATCGTTTTGACGGATCTACTGGATCGATTGCAGCGGCACACCGGGTATCGCTTCAGCGATCCGGCCCTGTTGCGTCGTGCGCTGACCCATCGCAGCGTCGGAGGCGGCAACAACGAGCGCATGGAGTTCCTCGGCGATGCCTTGCTGAACTTCGTCATCGCCGACGCCCTGTTCAAGGCACGCAAGCAGGCGGAGGAGGGCGCGCTGTCGCGTCTGCGCGCCAGCCTGGTGCGTGAGGAATCGCTGGCGCGTCTGGCGCGCGACCTGTCCCTGAGCGATGTGCTGACGCTGGGCGAGAGCGAGCTGAAGTCCGGTGGCTACCGCCGTGAATCGATCCTCGCGGATGCCTTCGAGGCCCTGCTTGGTGCGGTCTACATCGATGGTGGCTTCGAGCAGGCACGCGATTTCTGCCTGCGGTTGTTCGAGCCGCTGCTGTCCAATCTGCCGGACGCCGAATCGCTGAAGGACCCCAAGACCCGCCTGCAGGAATGGCTGCAGGCGCGCAGCCGGCCCTTGCCGCGCTACGAGGTCCTGTCCGAAAGCGGGCCGCCACATCAGCGCCGTTTCCGGGTCCGCTGCATGCTGTCGGATGGGCCGCTGGAGACGCATGCCGAGGCCAGCAACCGCCGCAGCGCCGAGCAACAGACCGCTGAAGCGATGCTGCAGCAACTCCAGTCGCCCCCAACACTCCCACCCCCTCATGCCTGACGCGGGCGCGGCCATGAGCGGCCAGTCCTGCGTCGCAGGTGTACATTGGCAGGGTCCCGGCTTGTGCTGGCCCCGGTGCCGGCACCCGGCTTCTGTCGCTGTCTTCGGAAATCACTCGTATGCGTAGTGGCATTGTCACCATCGTCGGACGTCCCAACGTCGGCAAGTCCTCGCTGCTCAATTCCCTGGTCGGACAGAAGGTCAGCATCGTTTCGCACAAACCGCAGACCACGCGCCACCGTATCCAAGGCGTGCTGCACCATCCCGATGGCCAGATCGTGTTCGTCGATACACCGGGACTGCACCGCGAGAACAAACGCGCGCTGAACCGGATGATGAACGACGCCGCCGCGTCCTCGGTGCATGACGTCGATCTGATCCTGTTCGTGATCGAGGTCGCGCACTGGACCGATGAAGACGAGGCGGTGCTGAAGCGCCTGCAGAACACCACGGCGCCGGTAGCGCTGGTGATCAACAAGATCGATCGGATCAAGGATCGCGCCAAGCTGCTGCCGGAACTGCAACGGCTGTCGGCATTGCGCGACTTCGCCTTCGTGATGCCGCTGTCGGCGCTGAAACTCGATAACGTCGAGGCGCTGTCGCGCGAAATCCTGCAGCGCCTGCCGGAAGGTCCGCCGCTGTACCCGGAAGACATGACGGTCGGTTACGACGACAGCTTCGCGGTCTCCGAGATCGTGCGCGAGAAGCTGATCCGCAGCCTGCACGAAGAGCTGCCGTATGCACTGACGGTCGAGATCGAGCAGTACGAGCGCGAAGGCAACCTCGACACCATCAGCGCGATCATCTGGGTCGAGCGCGAGGGCCAGAAGCGGATCGTGATCGGCGAGAACGGCGAGCAGCTCAAGCATGTCGGCAGTACCGCCCGGCGTGAACTCGAAAAGCTGTTCGGGCGCAAAGTGTTCCTGCGACTGTGGTGCAAGGTCCGCGAGAACTGGAGCGACGACCCGAAGGCACTGAAGCGCTTCGGCCTGTCGCTGGACTGAGTGTCGGCAGCACCGTGCGTGTCCGGATAGCGCTACAGCCCGCGTGGCTGCTGACCAGCCGGCCCTACAGTGACAGCAGTCTGCTGCTGGAGGCGTTCACTCGCGAGCACGGACGGATTGGCCTGGTTGCAAGGGGCGCGCGCGGTCCTCGCTCGAAGCTGCGCGGCTGTCTGCAGCTGTTCACGCCCCTGCTGCTGTCATGGAACGAAAGCGGCGAACTGGGCACCCTGAGCGGCGCAGAGGCCAATGGTCCGCCATTGATGCTGGGCGGTGAGCGGGTCATCTATGGCTGGTATCTCAACGAACTGCTGACGCGCCTGCTGCAGCGGCAGGATGCGCATCCGGCGCTGTACGACTATTACAACCTGCTGCTGCCGGAACTGGCCGGTCACCAGGCAGCCGCCGAAACGGCACTGCGCCTGTTCGAGAAATACCTGCTGGCGGAAATCGGTTACGGCCTGCTGCTGCCGGAGGAATTGGACCCGCAGCAACGCTACCGCTACGACTGGGACCATGGGCCGCAGTCCGCGCGCGATGGCTTTTCCGGCAGCAGTCTGATCGCGCTGCGCGAGGGGCGTATCGACACCGTCGAGGCGCTACAGGAAACCCGCAGCCTGCTGCGCGCGGCGTTGCGACGACAACTCGGTGGCCGCGAACTGGAAACGCCGAAGCTGCTGCGGAGTCTGCGCGGCATCGGCTAGGGCCTGTTAACACGCTACGACCGCAATAGCCTTAACGGGCCCAGGTTGCTAACAGGCCTGATGCGACCAAGCTATCATCGCGTTCAGTCCCCGTCGCCTGCGCCATGCCCGTGTCCAAGTCTGCGTTCAAGCCTGTGTCCGCCGCGTTGCTGCCAATCCGTCTCGGCGTCAATGTCGATCACGTTGCCACCGTGCGCCAGGCGCGCGGAACGACCTATCCCGATCCGGTGGAAGCGGCACTCACTGCCGCCGCCAGCGGTGCGGACAGCATCACCATCCATCTGCGCGAGGATCGCCGTCACATCCAGGATCACGATGTGCGCCGGCTGAAAGCGCGTTGCCCGGTGCCGATCAATTTGGAGATGGCGGTCACCGACGAGATGGTCGCGTTCGCGTGCCGGATCAAGCCGCGCTATGTGTGCCTGGTGCCCGAGCGGCGCGAGGAAGTGACTACCGAAGGCGGGCTCGACGTGGCGGCACATCGCAAGGCGGTGAGCGCGGCCTGTGCGCGGCTGGCGAAGGCGGGCATCGAAGTGTCGCTGTTCATCGATGCCGACGAACGCCAGCTGAGTGCCGCGCGTGCCAGCGGCGCGCCCCATCTGGAAATCCATACCGGTCACTACTGCGATACCCGCGGCCGGGCCCAGGCGGCGGAGCTGAAACGGATCGCCGGTTTTGCAGCGGCGGCACAGGCCGCCGGCTTTGAAGTCCATGCCGGCCACGGCCTCAATCTCGACAATGTCGCGCCGATCGCACGCATCCCGGAAATCGTCGAGCTGAACATCGGTCACAGCCTGATCGGTCGTGCGCTGTTCGTCGGTTTGCCGGCGGCGATCGCCGAGATGCGGCGCGCCATGACTGAAGCGCGCGGCGCGTGAGCCGCCCGGCGACCGGGCGTCCGCGTCCACCGGCGCCGGTGTCGCAGCTGTACGGCATCGGCGTGGATATCCTCAGGATCGAGCGCATGCAGAAGCTGCTCGATCGCCACGGCGCGAAGCTGCACGCAAAGATCCTGTGCGCGGCCGAGCGGCGCGAGGTCAAGACGCGGCCCAATGCTGCACGTGCCCTGGCCATGTGCTGGGCGGCCAAGGAAGCCTTCGTCAAGGCGCTGGGGACCGGTTTTTCCGGCATCGCGTTCAAGGATGTCGGCGTGGTGCGCGACGACAGCGGCCGACCGTATCTGGTGTTCAGCCGGGCGCAGCAGAAGCGCATGCGTGAGTCCGGTGTCGGCGCGGCGCATGTATCGCTCAGTGACGACGGCGGGTTGGTCAGCGCCTATGTGGTGCTGGAGCGCCGCGCGCGCGATTGATTGCCGCGCAGCTTCAGCTACGCTGGATTGCCGCGAGTGTGTCGGCCACGGCGCGACGGACGCTCTCCAGTTCGCGGCGCGCTGCCGGCGTCTGTTGCAGGCGGGTGGCGCGCTTCAGCCAGTCCTCGAGCGCGGCCGTGGTCTGACGCAGGCTGGCGAGGTGATAGAACGCCGCGGTGCCGCGCAGGGTGTGTGCCGCGTCACGCGCGGCAGGCAGATCGAGTGCCGCCATCGCCTGCTCCAGTTCCGCCAGCTGCAAGGGCAGTTCATCGCGCAGCAGCGCCAGCAGTTCCGGATCGGCCGCGAGTTTGGCGGTCACGCGACCGGCAGCAACCGGGACTGGCGCCAGCGTGCGCAGCAACTGGGTTTCGTCGAACGGTTTCAGCAGCACGTCGTTGGCACCGGCGGCGAGGAACTGATGGCGTTCCTCCGGCTCCAGATAGGCCGAGACTGCGACGATATGGCAGGGATTGAGGCCGTTCTCGGCCTTGCGGATCGCCCGTGCCGCGCCAGGACCATCCAGTTCCGGCATGCGCGCATCGAGCAGCACGATGTCCGGTCGGTGGCGCAGCCAGGCTTCGAACGCCTCACGGCCGTTGCCGGCTTCCACCACATCCAGACCGAGCCCGGTGCACAGCGTGCTGAGCCAGCGGCGATTGATCAGGTTGTTGTCGGCCACCACGGCGCGGCGCCCCGCCAGTGGCTCGCTGCCATCGTGCTCGTGCAAGGCCAGCAGCTGCGCGAGTTCGTCATGTAGCCGTTGACGGCTGAGGGATTTGGGTTGGCAGGCTGCGGCACCGGCGGCGCGCAAGGCCTGCTGCACCGGCAAGGCGGCCGATGCGACCAGTGCCAACAGGGGCGGGCGTTGCTGCCGACAGGTGGCCAACAGGGCGCTGATGGTGGGATTGCCGATCAGTTCCGGCTTGAGGCCGAGGATCACCGCGTCGGGCAGCGCGGTGGCGGCTGCGTGACGCAGGGACTCCAGCAGTTCCGGCGCACTGGCAAACACGCGTACCTGCAGGCCCCAGAACTCCAGCCAGTGCACCAGGGCCAACTGCGCCATCGCATGCGGTTCGTGGACCCAGACCTTGTGTTCGGCAAGCCGTGCATCGTGTGGCCGCCCGCCTTCCGCGTCGGCGGCCAGCTTGAACGGCAGCAGCGCACTGAAGGTGGAGCCGCGGCCCAGGGTGCTTTCCAGCGCCACTTCGCCACCCATCAGCTCCGACAGCTTGCGCGTGATCGACAGGCCAAGTCCGCTGCCGCCCTCGCCACTGCCGACCTGGCGGTAAGGCTGGAACAGGCGGCTCTGCTGTTCCGGTGAGATGCCGATGCCGCTGTCGGTGATCGAGAACCGCAGCCAGGTGCGGCCACCGGACTCGCGCTCCTGCATGACCCGCAGCACGACTTCGCCGTGCTCGGTGAACTTGATCGCGTTCGACAGCAGGTTGGTCAGGATCTGGCGCAGGCGCTGCGGATCGCCGCGCAGCTGCCGCGGCACGTCGTGGTAGACGATGCGCACCAGTTCCAGTTGCTTGTCGTAGGCCAGTGGCGCGAGCAGCGCGCAGGTGTCCTCGGCCACATCGAACAGATCGAAGCGCTCTTCGTTGAGGCGCAGGCGGCCGGCTTCGATGCGGCTCCAGTCGAGCAGGTCGGTGATCATCGTCAGCAGCGTGCGCGCCGATTTGTCGAGGGTGTCGAGCTGCTGCGCCTGGTCGGCGTTGAGCCCGGAGCGGCGCAGCAGATCGGAGTAGCCCAGGATCGCGGTCAGCGGGGTACGCAGTTCGTGCGACAGGCTGGACAGCAGCTCGCTTTGCGCGCGCGCGTCGTCCTGGGCCTGGCCCGCGGAGGCGCGCAGCTGCTGCAGTTGCGCACTGAGCTGATCGCGCTCGCGGCGCAGGCGCAGGGTGGCATCGCCGACGCGCTGCTCGAACTGGTCGCGCAGGCTGCCCAGCTGTTGGCCGATGCGGTTGATCTGCGCACCGATCTCGCCGGCCAGCCCCGGCAGGTCCGCGGCCCGGACGTCGCCGCGCTGATCGGCGAGGGCGCGGCTTGCGCGCAGCAAGGTGTCGCCGTCGCCGGCCAGACGGCGCAGGATCAGCACGGTCAGCAGCAAGCCCAGCAGCGCCAGGAGCAGTGCGGCACCGCGCCGCAGCCAGGGCGTCAGGGCCCAGTCCGCGGCAGCCAGCGCCGCGGCGAAAAGCGCGACGCCCAGCAGTCCCCAGACCAGGCTCCACGCCGGTAACTGCCGATCCAGCAATATTTGTTTCAGTTTCCGCACGAGTTTCGGTCGCGCCAGTTAAAATCAGGCCGATGAGCTATCCCACTTTGGCCGATTTTATCGGCAATACCCCCCTGGCCCAGCTACGTCGCTTGCCCGGCATCGGCAACAACACCTTGCTGGTCAAGCTGGAAGGCAACAATCCGGCCGGTTCGGTCAAGGACCGTCCAGCCTACTCGATGATCCGTCGCGCCGAGGAGATCAAGCCGGGCGACGTGCTGATCGAGGCGACCAGCGGTAACACCGGCATCGCGCTGGCCATGGCCGCCGCGGTCAAGGGTTACAAGATGGTGCTGATCATGCCCGAACACCTGTCGCTGGAACGGCGCGCGTCGATGAAGGCCTTCGGGGCCGAATTGCTGCTGGTGACCCAGCAGCAGGGCATGGAAGGCGCGCGCGATCTGGCCTTGCAGATGCAGGCGGAGGGCAAGGGCAAGGTGCTCGACCAGTTTGCCAACCCGGACAATCCGCGCGCGCACTATGAGGGTACTGCGCCGGAGATCTGGAAGGCGACGCAGGGGCGGATCACGCACTTCGTGTCGTCGATGGGCACCACCGGCACGATCATGGGCTGCTCGCGTTATCTGAAGGAACAGAATCCTGAGGTGCAGGTGATCGGCGTGCAGCCGGACGGCGAGTCGTCGATTCCCGGCATCCGCAAATGGCCCGAGGCCTATCTGCCGAGCATTTTCGAGGCCGAGCGTATCGATCGCGTGATCGAAGTCACCGCCAAGGACGCCGAGGACACGATGCGTCAGGTGGGGCAGGTCGAGGGTCTGTTCTGCGGCCCGTCCTCTGGCGGCGCGCTGTGGGCGGCCTTGCAGCTGTGCAAGCAGGTCGAGAACGCGACCATCGTCAGCGTCGTCTGCGACCGCGGCGACCGCTATATCTCCACGGGAGTCTTTCCGGCCTGACATGAGCCTGCGCGATCCGATTCTCGTTTTCGACATCGAGACCATCCCCGATATCGAGAGCGGCCGCCGCCTCCACGATCTGGACGGCATGGCCGACGCCGAAGTCTGGCAGGCGATGAAGACTTTACGGTTGGCCGAGAAAGGCAACGACTTCATGCCGGCGCATCTGCAGCGTGTGGTCGCGATCTCGGTGGCGCTGCGGCACAACGACAGTTTCAAGGTCTGGTCGATCGGCGATGAATCCAGCGAAGAGGGCGAGCTGGTACAGCGCTTCTTCGACGGCATCGAAAAATACCGGCCGGTGATCGTGTCGTGGAACGGCGGCGGTTTCGACCTGCCGGTGCTGCATTACCGTGGCCTGCTGCATGGCTGTGTGGCGCCGAAGTACTGGGATACCGGGCATTTCGACCGTGAAGCGAAGTGGGACAACTATCTCGGACGCTACCAGTTCCGGCACACCGATCTGATGGACGTGCTGGCGATGTACAGTGGCCGTCAGAATGCACCGTTGAACGATCTTGCGGTGATGCTGGGATTTCCCGGCAAGCTCGGCATGGACGGCTCCAAGGTGTTCGACGCCTGGCAGGCAGGCGATCTCGCAGGCATCCGTGCCTATTGCGAGACCGATGTGCTCAATACCTGGCTGGTGTACCTGCGCTTCGAGCTGATGCGCGGTCGGCTGACGCATGAAGAGCACACTGCGGAAGAAGACCGCGTGCGCCAGTTTCTGGAAAGCAGCGATGCCTCTCATTGGAGCGAATTTCTGGAAGGCTGGGCCGGTTGATGGTACATCGCAGGAAACCCTTGCCGCCGGGTTTGTTCCCGGCGGAGATCATCGACCTTGACCAGCAGGGGCGCGGCTTTGCCCGTTCCGATGGCAAGGCCACCTTCATTGCCGATGCGCTGCCGGGCGAGCGCGTGCGTTTCCGTTATACCCAGGTCAGCAAGGACGCCGACGAAGGTCAGTGCATGATGGTCGACGAGGCAAGCCCGCACCGCGTGGTGCCGGCTTGCGGGCATTTCGGTCTGTGCGGCGGTTGTTCGATGCAGCATCTCGCGCCCGAGCAGCAGATCGTGTTCAAGCAGAAGCAGATGCTTGATCAGCTGGTGCGCATCGGCAAGGTGCAGGCCGATGCGGTGGCCGATCCGGTGGTCGGCGCCAAACCCGAGGATGTCTGGGGTTATCGCCGGCGCGCGCGTCTCGGAGTCAAGCATGTGCCGAAGAAGGGCGGGGTGCTGATCGGCTTTCGCGAGCGCGAAAGCGGTCTGATCGCCAGCCTGAGTCATTGCAAGGTGCTCGATGCGCGGGTCGGTGAAAAGCTGCATCTGCTGGCTGAAGTGATCCAGTCACTGTCGATCCGCGACGCGGTGCCACAGATCGAACTCGCGGCCGCGAATCGCGTCGGTCTCGTGTTCAGGGTGCTCGAGACGCCCACCGACGAGGATCGCGAAAAACTGCGCCGCTTTGCCGAGCGCGAAGGCTTCGACATCTACCTGCAGCCCGGCGGACTGGACAGCATTCAGTTGCTCGATCCGGAAACCGCTGACGAGAGAATCCTGCAGTACTCACCGGACGGTTCCGACCTGCGGCTGCGGTTTCGCCCGGCGGACTTCATCCAGATCAACGGCAATATCAGCCAGCAGACCGTCAATCAGGCGCTGGACTGGCTGGAGATCAGCAGCGGCGACCGCGTGCTGGAACTGTTCTGCGGCCTCGGCAATTTCTCCCTGCCGCTGGCACGGCGCGGTGCGCAGGTGATCGCCGTCGAAGGTGAACAAGGCTTGGTCGATCGCGCGCGCGAAAACGCGGCGCGCAATGGTGTCGAGATCCGATTCGAGAAGGCCGACCTGTTCAAGACCGCTGCCGATGCGCCGTGGCTGCAGCCGCCGTTCGACAAGGTGCTGCTGGACCCGCCGCGCGCCGGTGCCAAGGAAATCCTGCCGCTGATTGCGGCGCGCAAACCGCGGCGTATCGTCTATGTGTCATGCCATCCCGGTACGCTGGCGCGTGACGCCGGTATGCTGGTGCACGAGTATGGTTATCGGCTGGTTCGCGCAGGCGTGATGGACATGTTTCCGCACACCAGTCACGTCGAAAGCATGGCGCTGTTCGTTCGTGAGGACTGAAGCGTGAAATCCCTGGCGAGTGGGCAAGGAGCGGATTGCGATCATGGGACTTGAGATCGAGCGCAAGTTTCTGGTGCTGGGCGATGCCTGGCGTGCGGAAGTATCGCGCTCGCTGGAGATGCGCCAGGGCTATCTGTGCGGCGAGGGTGGCAAGGCTTCGTTGCGGGTGCGCATGGAAGGCACCGACGCCAAGCTCAACATCAAGGCAGCCGTGGTTGGTGCCGCACGCGCGGAGTACGAGTACGACATTCCGGTCGCGGATTGCCTGCGGATGCTGGAAACCCTGTGCATCGGTCGGGTCGAGAAGACGCGGCATTACGTCGAGCGCGATGGCGTGACCTGGGAGATCGACGAGTTCATCAACGACAACGCCGGTCTGATCATTGCGGAAGTCGAACTGCGCAGTGTCGAGCAGCAGATCGTGCAGCCGGCGTGGCTGGGGCGCGAGCTGACCGAAGATCGCCGTTACTACAACCACTATCTCGCACTGCATCCGTATCGCGGCTGGCCGCAGGAATCCGACGCATGAAGATCGAGATCGATCTGACGCGGCAGTGGCTGCGTCTGTACGACGGCGCGCAACTGCTGCGTGAATATCCGGTGTCGACGGGTGCCAACGGCATCGGCGAGATTGTCGGCTCCGGCTGCACGCCGCGCGGACGCCATATCGTGCGCGCCAAGATTGGCGCCGAGGCGCCGTTGGGCGCGGCGTTTCGCGCGCGCCGCTGGTGGGGCGATATCTGGAGCCCGGAGCTGCATGCCGCGCAGCCGCAGCGCGACTGGATCCTGACCCGCATCCTGTGGCTGTCCGGTATCGAACACGGCCGCAATCGCCTCGGCTGTGTCGACACCTTTCGCCGCTATATCTATCTGCACGGCACGCCGCCGGTCACGCCACTCGGCACGCCCGGCTCCAGGGGCTGTGTGCGGATGCGTAACGAAGACATCATCGAACTGTTTGATTTAGTGCCCATAGGGATTGAAGTTGACCTCCACGAATAAACCCAGGACCCGGATGCTCGGTCCGTTGATGATCGATGTCGGCGGCCAGGAGCTGACGGCCGAAGACCGCGAGCTGCTCTGCCATCCGCTGGTCGGCGGCGCGATCCTGTTCACGCGCAACTACCGCGATCCCGAACAGCTGAAAGCGCTGTGCGATGACATCCTGTCGCTGCCGCGGCAACGGCTGCTGCTGGCGGTCGATCACGAGGGCGGGCGGGTACAGCGCTTCCGCGTCGGTTTTTCGCGGGTGCCGGCAATGCGCACGCTCGGCCAGCTGCATTGCGAGGACCCCGCCAAGGCACTGGCGGAAGCGCGGCTGCAGGGTGAGACCATCGGACGCGAACTGTCGTCCTTCGGTATCGATCTGTGCTTTGCGCCCGTGCTGGATATCGATCACGGCCTGAGCACCATCATCGGTGACCGCGCGTTCTCCGACCGCTGCGAGATCATCATCGAACTGGCGCGTGCATTCCGCGCCGGGCTCAATGCCGCCGGGCTTGTGGCAACCGGCAAGCATTTCCCGGGACATGGGGCGGTGACCGCCGATTCACATCTGGAACTGCCGATCGACCGGCGCGTCGAGCGTGAACTGCGCGAGACCGAACTACGGCCGTTCGAAGCCCTGATCGCCGACGGCATCGAATCGCTGATGATGGCGCATGTGCGTTATGTCGCGGTCGATCAGACGCCGGCGTCGCTGTCGGCGCGCTGGATCGGCGGCATCCTGCGTGAGGAACTCGGGTTCAAGGGCGCAGTGTTCTGCGACGATCTGTCGATGGGCGGCGCAGCCGTGGTCGGCACCATGGAAGAGCGTGCGCGTCTGGCGCTGGAAGTCGGCAACGACATGCTGCCGGTCTGCAACGATCGTCCGGCAGTGATTGCGCTGCTCGACGCCCTGAAGGACATCAAGCCGAACAAGGCCAGTTCCGATCGGCTTAAGAAGCTGTACCGCAAGGCGCAATAAGGAGCGAACCATGTCGGTGAGTGCAGAACATGCGTTGCAGGTGATGGCGGAAGCGGATTGCCTGCATGACGCCGATGCCGTGTTCGCGGCCTACGAGCGTCTGGCAACGGCGATCAGCGACGAGTACGCGACGCTGAACCCGCTGATCCTGTGCGTGATGACCGGCGGCATTCATCCGACCTCGGAAATCACGCAACGGCTGCCGTTCCCGCTGGAGATCGATTATCTGCATGCCACGCGCTACCGCGGCGCGACCTCCGGCGGTGGTCTGGTGTGGAAGCGCCAGCCGGATGCCGAGCGCATTGCCGGGCGCCATGTGCTGGTGATCGACGACATTCTCGATGAAGGTCACACGCTGGTGGCGATCCGCAAGGCCATTGCCGAGTTCGAGCCGGCATCGCTGAAGGTCGCGGTACTGGCCGAGAAACTGCACGACCGCCGCACGCCGGAAGCCCATGCCGAGTTCATCGGCCTGCAGCTCGCGGACCGTTACGTCTTCGGCTGCGGCATGGATTACAAGGAACACTGGCGGCAGATGCCGGCCATCTATGCGGTGAAGGGGCTTTGAGGCAATGACGACTTCCGATTCCCGGCGTTCCGCAACCGTAGCCGTAATTGGCGGCACCGGCATGAACCAGTGGCCGGGGCTGCAGATCGAACGGCAGCAGGTGGTCGATACGCCTTACGGCGCCGCCAGCGCACCGCTGCTGGAAGGCACGGTGTACGGCACGCGCGCGATCTTTCTCGCGCGTCATGGCGAGGGACACAAGATTCCGCCGCATGCGATCAACTACCGCGCCAATCTGTGGGCGCTGCAGCAGGCGGGCGTGCGCAGCGTGATCGCGATCGCGGCAGTCGGCGGCATCGCCGACTGGTTTGCACCGGGCGAGGTCGCGGTCCCCGATGACGTGATCGATTACACCTATGGCCGCGAGCACACCTACTCCGACGGTGCGCCGGGCTCGGAGCTGCATCACGTCGATTTCAGCGCGCCCTATGCACCGCAACTGCGTGCTGCGCTGGCCCAGGCGGCGCAGGCTTCCGGCACCACGCTGGCGGGTGCCGGCGTGCTCGGCGTCACTCAAGGGCCGCGCCTGGAGTCGCCGGCGGAGATCCGTCGCCTGCTGCGTGACGGCTGCGACATGGTCGGCATGACCGGGATGCCGGAACTGGCGCTGGCGCGCGAGCTGGGCATCGACTATGCCTGTCTGGCGGTGTCGGTGAACTGGGCCGCCGGGGTGAAGGGTGTCGGCGACATCCATGCCGAGATCGAGCAGTCGATCGCTGCCGGCATGGGCAAGGTGCGCGCGATTCTCGAACGCGCATTGCCGGCAATAGCGTAGCGCCAACGCAGTACCGTTAGCGCGCAGCAGCTCGCTCAGGCCGACATGTACAAACCGCCGTTGACCGGCAGATTTGCGCCGGTGATGTAGCCGGCGTCCTCGGCGCAGAGGAACAGCACCGCGCGCGCGATGTCGCCGGTCTCGGCCATGCGTCCGAGCGGAATCTGTGCAGTGATCGCCTGCAGTGCTTCGGGTTTGATCGCGGCGGTCATCGGCGTGCGCACATAGCCGGGCGATACGGTGTTGACGGTGACGCCATGACGCGCGCCTTCCTGCGCCAGTGCCATGGTGAAGCCGTGCATGCCGGCCTTGGCCGCGGAGTAGTTGGTCTGCCCGAACTGTCCACGCTGACCGTTGACGGACGCGAGGTTGACGATGCGGCCGTAGCCGCGCGCGCACATGCTCTCGAACAGTGGCTTGCAGCAGTTGAACACGCTGTCGAGATTCGAGCGCATCACGGCCTGCCACTGCTCGACGGACATCTTCACGAAACGCGCGTCGCGGGTGATGCCGGCGGCGTTGATCAGGATGTCGATCGGGCCCAGCCGCTGCTCGATGTTCGCGATCGCCGCTGCCGCGGCAACAGGGTCGCCGAGATCGGCCAGCTCAATGTGGACATCGCCCAGTTGTGCGCGCAGGGCATCGATCTGCGGCGCTTCGCCGGGGTGTCCCAGGGCGGCGACGCAGACGCCGCTGGCGAGCAGCTTGCGGCAGATTTCGGTGCCGATGGCGCCGGTGCCGCCGCTGACGATGGCATTGCGCGGACGCTGATTCATGAGGTGGATCGTGGCCTGAGGTCGCTGCGTTCAGCGATAGCTGCCGTACACATCGGCAAGCTGTGCTCGGAAATTCGATTTCTGCGCCGTGGGCACCCAGACATGCAGCAACGCACGGTTGCCCGGGACCACCGGCGTCCACAGCTCGCCATCGGTGGCTTCGCTATAGGGGCCCTGGCGCACGCGCTTGTCGGCGGAACAGATCCACACCGCGGTGTTGCGCGGCAGCTGCGTATCGCGCAAGCGCACGGCCAGTGCGCGCGCGCCATCGGAGCGCAGCTCCAGCGCCAGCAGCGACCAGCCGTCATCGAAATCGGTCCAGACGCCTGCCTGTTCCAGCGCCCGGTTGACGGTATGCACCTGTGCCAGTTCCAGCGTCGGATCGGTGCCCTTGCGGCTCACCGGGGTTTCGGTGCGTGGCAGTCGCAGTTTCGGTGCAAGCTCGGGTGCGCGCGCGCTGCAAGCTTCGGGCGCGGCAGTCAGCGCAATCTCGTTTTCAGGATGATCCGGCCGCGCCGTATCGCCCAGGCAGCCGGTGAGGCCGACAACGAGCAGGGTAGCGAGGGAAAGGCGTCGATACATGGAAGCTCCTAGGGTGAGGCCTTGCTCACCCGTGCGACGATTCCCAGTTTGGGACTGTCGAGGTGGTGTAGTTCGTCGCGGCGCATGCGCCGCCGCTCTTTCAGACGGTAGCTGTGATGACCGGAGCCGCCAGGCTGGGTGTAGACCAGATCGGCATCGACCATCAGGTAATGATTGAGCAGCATCGCCACGGTGCCTTCGACGGTGCTCAATTCCTGGCTGCTGAAATTGCTTGCATCGCTGATCGTCTGCTTCGCGCCGACCCGGACACGCAGGCTGGGGCCGCGCTCGGCCGGAGGATCGTTCTGGGTCCAGGCCAGACGCAGCAGCGGCTGGAAGCGCTTGGAGTTGCGCAAGCGCTGCCAGGATTCGGCCAGCGCGAACTGATCATCCGGGAGGATGCGGATGCCGGCGGCGGCCAGTGCCGCCGGATTGTCGAGCTCGATGGCGCCACGGAAGTCCGGCAGCAGCGGCGCCTGACCGACTTCCGGCGCGCCGCCCTTGTCGAGAAACACGATGACGTCCATGCGATAGCTTTCGGCCAGGGCCGGGCTTGCCAGCGTCAACGCCAGCATCGCGGCCATCCAGCGCAACACAATGATCAGCTTGCCCACGATCGGTTTTCCTTTGCGTCCGGGTCTCAGACCGGCTTGCCGGTCAGTGTAGCCAAGAGCTGCCGCGACTGCGGTGCGCGGCTCTCCTGGGCCTCGAAATTGCCGTAATGGTGCAGCCGCTTCTGCCCTTCGAGGCGATAGGTCTTGGGCTGGGTCTGGACCAGCTTGATGATGCGCATCGGCTCGATATTTGGTTTGTCGGAGAACTCCAGCGTGATCGAACGCGGCCCGGCGCGCAGCCGCGAGATGCCGAGCTGTTGCGCGGACACCCGCAGTTCCGCGGCGTCGAACAGGCGTTCGGCAGCGGCCGGCAGCAGGCCGAAGCGGTCGATCATCTCCACCTTCAGCTCATGCAGGGTGCTGTCGTCGCCGGCCTCGGCCACGCGCTTGTACAGGGTCAGACGGGTGTGCACGTCGGGAATGTAGTCGTCGGGAATCAGCGCGGCCGCGCCCAGATCGACCTCGCAGTCGGCGCCGCCGAACGGCGCGTCGTCGAGCTTGCCGGACTTGATCGCCCTCACTGCGCGCGCCAGCAGGTCGGCGTACATCGTGAAACCCACTTCCTCGATCTGGCCGGACTGGCCTTCGCCCAGCAGTTCGCCGGCGCCGCGGATTTCGAGATCGTGGGTCGCCAGCGCGAAGCCCGAGCCGAGATCGCCCAGGGTCTCGATCGCGGTCAGGCGCTTTTCGGCGTCCGGCGAGAGGCCGCGGCGGCTGGGCACCATCAGGTAGGCGTAGGCGCGGTGATGGCTGCGACCGACACGGCCGCGCAGCTGGTGCAGCTGTGCCAGGCCGAGCTGGTCGGCACGGTCGATCAGGATGGTGTTGGCGGTCGGCACGTCGATGCCGGATTCGATGATCGTGGTGCAGACCAGGATGTTGAAGCGCTGGTGATAGAAATCGAGCATCACCTGCTCCAGTTCGCGCTCGCGCAGCTGGCCGTGCGCCACGCGCACCTGACCCTCCGGCACCAGCTCGCGCAGCTTGCGCGCGAACTCTTCGATGTTCGCGACTTCGTTGTGCAGCACGTAGACCTGACCGCCGCGGCGCAGCTCGCGCAGGCAGGCTTCCTGCACCAGCACGTTGTTCCACTCGCTGACCGAGGTCTTGATCGCGATCCGCGAGGCCGGCGGCGTGGCGATGATCGACAGGTCGCGCAGGCCGGCAAGGCTCATGTTGAGCGTGCGCGGTATCGGCGTCGCGGTCAGCGTCAGCATGTCCACTTCGGCGCGCAGGTTCTTCAGGCGCTCCTTGTGGCGCACGCCGAAGCGATGTTCCTCGTCGACGATCACCAGACCCAGGTCCTTGAACTGGGTATCGCCCTGCAGCAGACGATGGGTGCCGATGATCACGTCGAGCTTGCCCTCGGCCAGTTCGCGCAGCATCGCGTTCTGTTCCTTGGTGGTGCGCATGCGCGACAGCGCGCCGACGCGGATCGGCCAGTCGGCGAAACGGTCGGCGAAATTCTTGGCGTGCTGTTCCACCAGCAGCGTGGTCGGTGCCAGCATGCAGACCTGGCGGCCGCCGCGTGCGGCGACGAAGGCGGCGCGCAGCGCGACCTCGGTCTTGCCGAAGCCGACATCGCCGCAGACCACGCGGTCCATGGTCTTCTCGGCCTGCAGGTCTTCGAGCACCGCGTCGATCGCTTTCTGCTGGTCCGGCGTCGGCGTGAACGGAAAGCCTTCGCAGAACAGCTGGTAGTCCGCGGCATCGAACGCCAGCTTCATGCCCGGCTTGGCCATGCGCCGTGCCTGTACCTGCAGCAGTTCGGCGGCGACGTCATGCGCCTTTTCGCGCGCCTTGGCCTGTGCCTTGCTCCAGCGATCCGAGCCCAGCGTGTGCAGCGGCGCGGCTTCGGCCTCGCTGCCGGTGTAGCGGTGAATCAGGTTCAGCGAGGCCACCGGCACATAGAGCGTGGCGGCGTTGGCGTCTTCCAGCAGCAGGTATTCGGCCTCGACACCGCCGGCATCGATGCGCTCCAGGCCCTGATAGCGGCCGACGCCGTGTTGCACGTGCACCACGGGTGAACCCACGGTCAGCGACGACAGATCACGCAGCACGGTTTCCGGATCGCGCACCTTGGTGCGGCGGCGCGGAGTCTGCAGCGGCGCATGCAGGCCGAATACCTGCGACTCGGCAACCACGCCGACCTGCTCGTCCGGCAGGCGGAAGCCTTCCTGCACCGGGCCGAGCACGATGCCGTAACGCTTCCTGTCGGCGGTGAATTCGTTCCAGCGTGCGTACTCGCGCGGCAGGATGCCCAGCAGTTTCAGCCAGCCAAGCAGCGCCTCGCGGCGGCCGGCGGACTCGGCCACGAACAGCACCCGGTCTTCTTGCTGCGCCAGATACTGTTTCACGGCATCGCCGCCGGCCTGCAAGGCTTCGGCGGCCAGCGGCGCGGCGTCGTGATGGGCACCGCCCAGGGCCAGTTGCGGGAAAGTGGCAACCGAACGCAGCGCCGCTTCCGGCGTCAGGAACAGGTCCGCCGGTTTCATCAGCGGTCGTTCGATATCGCCGTGATAGCGCTCGTAGCGCTCCTCGATCTGGCGCCAGTCCTCGTCCAGCGCTGCGCGCAGATCGGACATCGCGATCAGCAGTGCACCGGCAGGCAGATAGTCGGCGAGGCTCGCGGTTTCATCGAAGAACAAGGGCAGCCAGGATTCGATGCCGCCCGGCATCAGCTTCTTGCTGACCTCGGCGTAGATCCGCGAGCGCGCCGGATCGCCGGAGAAGTACTCGCGATAGCGACGGCGGAAGGTTTCGACGCCGTCCTTGTCGGTAGGGAACTCGCGCGCCGGCAGCAGACGGATTTCCGCGACCTTGTCGGTACTGCGCTGGGTTTCGGGATCGAAGGTGCGGATGCTGTCGATCTCGTCGTCGAACAGATCGAGCCGGAATGCCTGCGCCGAGCCCATCGGGAACAGGTCGATCAGGGCGCCGCGCACCGCGAATTCGCCTTGGGTCTGCACCTCCGAGACCGACTGGTAGCCGGCGGCGACCAGGCGCGCGCGGAACGCGATCGGGTCCAGGCGTTCGCCGGCCTGGAGCTGGAACGCGCGGCTGTCCAGCCATTCGCGTGGTGGCAGGCGCTGGATCAGCGCGTCGGCGGTGGTCAGCAGCACGCCGCGCGCCATCTGCGGCAGGCGATGCAACGCCGCGATACGGTCGGAGAGGATTTCCTGGTGCGGCGAGAACTGGTCGTAGGGCAGGACTTCGGCGTCCGGCAGGTGCACCAGCGGCAGCGACGGCGGCAGGAAGAAACGCAGCTCCGTTTCCAGGCGGTAGGCCTGCTGCTCGTTGGCGGCCAGCACCACCACGATGCCTTGTTGCGGTTCGGCCACGCGGGCGATCGCCAGGGCCGCAGCGGTGCGGATCGGAAGGGGGGCAGCAGGCCGGCCGGTAGCGGCGGCGAATTCGGAGGTCATGAGCAAATCGAAAGAAGGGGCCGGCGCCAGCCCCGGATATCGGGCGACTGGGCCAGGCTCCGCGGGCAAAAACCCGGAGTTATCAGAGGAGATGGGCGCGATTATCTCACGCCGGTTCGGTGCCGTCGGTGGCGAATTTCAGGCGCTGCGCAGAAAAGTCTCGCAGCAAACCGACGAAGATGTAAAATACAGTCATTCTCATTTGAACCTGCTGGAGTCTGCCGATGCGCGTACTCGCGCGATCCCTGCTTGTGTCCCTGGCCCTGCTTGCCGCCACCCTCAGTCCGGCGGCACAGGCGACCGACGCACGCACCTTGTGGCGACTGCTGGACTACATGGCCGTCGATTACCGCGGAGCCGTGGTCGACGGGCAGGTGGTCAACGAGGGCGAATACGCCGAGATGGTGGAGTTCTCCAACACCGTGGCGACCGGGCTGCAGGCCTTGCCGCAGACCGAGCTGTCGGAGGCGCTGCAGCAGGGCGCGGTGCAACTGCAGACGGCCGTCGCCGCGCACGCCGACGCAGATTCGGTGGCGACGCTCGCACGCGGACTGGCCGCAACCCTGCTGCAGGCGCATCCGATGCCGCTGGCGCCGGCACAGCTGCCGGATCTGGCACAGGGCGCGGCCCTGTATGCGCAGCAATGCGTGGCCTGCCATGGCGCCGGTGGGGCCGGCGATGGCCCGGCGGCTCCGGGCATGGACCCGGCACCGATCGATTTCACCGATGTCGAACGCGCGCATGAGCGCAGCGTATTTGCCTTGTACCAGGTGATTACCCAGGGTCTTGAAGGCACCACGATGCTCAGCTACGAGCATCTGCCCGAGGCCGACCGCTGGGCGCTGGCGTTCTACATCGGCAGCATCGCCTATCCCGAAGCGCTGGCGGTGCAGGGCGCGCGGCGCTGGCAGCAGGATACGGCCCTGCACAGCAAACTGGCCGGCCTGCAGCCTCTGGTTTCGATCACACCGGCCGCTTTGGCGGCCGAGGTCGGGGAGGAGGATGCGGCCGCCCTGACGGCCTACCTGCGGCGCAGCCCGCAGGCCGTGCTGCCGACCAGTGAGGGCTCGTTGCAGCTGACTCGCGAGCGTCTGGCGGCCAGCAACGCGGCTTACCAGCAGGGGCAGCTCAAGGAAGCGGCGAGCCTGGCATTGTCGGCGTATCTCGACGGTTTCGAGCCGGTGGAGCCGCTGTTGTCGGCGAAGGACGCCGCGCTGATGAGCCGTATCGAGGGGCAGATGGCGGAGTTGCGCGCACGCATTGGCCGCAACGCACCCGCCGCGCAGGTTTCGGCGCAGATCGAGATCCTGCAGGGCTTGTTCGCCGAGGCCGAGGCCGTACTGGACGGTGAGCAGGCGGGCGCGGTGGCGACCTTCCTCGGTGCCTTCACCATCCTGCTGCGCGAAGGACTGGAAGCGCTGCTGGTGGTGATCGCGATGATTGCGTTTCTGCGCAAGGCCGATCGCGTCGAGGTGCTGCCGTATGTGCATGCGGGGTGGATAGGTGCGCTGGTCGCCGGTGTCGCGACCTGGTTCGTCGCGACCTATCTGGTCAGCATCAGCGGCGCCAGTCGAGAACTGACCGAAGGGTTCGCCTCCCTGTTCGCCGCGATCGTGCTGCTGTTCGTCGGCATCTGGATGCATGGCAAGAGTCAGGCGGGCGCATGGCAGCGCTACATCAAGGAAAAACTCGGTGCGGCGCTGTCGAAGCGCTCGGCCTGGTTCCTGTTGCTGCTGGTGTTCGTGGTGGTCTATCGCGAAGTGTTCGAGACCATCCTGTTCTATGCCGCGCTGTGGAGTCAGGGACATGGTCAGGCGATCGTCGCCGGCGGTGTGGTGGCGGCGCTGCTGCTGGTGGTCATCGCCTGGGTGATGTTGCGCTTCAGTCGCACGCTGCCGATCTCGCAGTTCTTCGCGCTCAGTTCGCTGCTGATCGCGGTGCTGGCCGTGGTCCTGGCCGGCAAGGGCGTGGCGGCGCTGCAGGAGGCAGGCG
>JBEBWZ010000026.1:0-31884 GCA_040391865.1 Solimonas flava | reverse complement strand
CGGCAGCATCTATCCGAAGCAGGGCGAGGATCGGGTGCTGGTGAAGCTGGCGGAAGTGCCGTCGCTGCTGCCGGAAGGTCTGGTGGCCGTCGAGGATCGTGCGTTCTATTCGCATGTCGGCATCAGCGTGAAAGGCATCCTGCGCGCCAGCATCGCCAACCTGCGCGCCGGTCACGTGGTGCAGGGCGGCAGCACGATCACGCAGCAGCTGATCAAGAACTTTTTCCTCAGCAGTCGCCAGACCTGGCAGCGCAAGATCAATGAAGCGTTCATGGCGCTGTTGCTGGAAGCGCACTACAGCAAGCAGGAAATCCTCGAGGCCTATCTGAACGAGGTGCATCTAGGTCAGGACGGCAACCGTGCGGTACACGGGTTCGGTCTCGGTGCGCAGTTCTATTTCAACAAGCCGCTGACCGAGCTGCGTACGCACGAGATCGCCTTGCTGGTGGGGCTGGTCAAGGGGCCCTCGTTCTACAACCCGCGGCGCAATGTGGAGCGCGCCAAGACTCGGCGTGATCTGGTGCTGTCGGTGTTTCTCGAAAGCGGCCTGATCGACGACGCCGAATATCAGCGTGCGCTGGCGATGCCGCTGGGGGTGGTGCAGGGGCGTGGCGGCGGCGTCGAGCGCTACCCGGCGTTCGTGGAACTGGTGCGGCGTCAGCTGAACCGCCAGTATCAGGAAGCGGACCTCACCAACGAGGGGCTGCGGATCTTCACCACGCTGGACCCGCGTGCGCAGGCGGCACTGGAGCGGCGCATCGTCGAGACGCTTCCCGAGCTGGAGAAGAAGCGCAAGCTGAAGAGCGGCACGCTGGAGTCCGCCGGCGTCGTCACCAGCGCCGACGGCGGCGAGGTGCTGGCACTGGTGGCAGGGCGTGAAGTGCGCTTCCCGGGTTTCAACCGCGCGCTCGATTCGCGCCGTTCGATCGGCTCGCTGGTCAAGCCCTTCGTCTATCTGACGGCGCTGCAGCGGCCCGCGGAATACAACCTGCACAGCTTCGTGCCGGACGAGCTGATCTCGGTGAAGATGCAGCACGGCGCGATCTGGTCGCCGAAGAACTATGACAAGCAATTGCACGGGCCGCAGCCGCTGTACATGGCGCTGGCACAGTCCTACAACTTGCCGACGGTGCGCCTCGGGCTGGATGTCGGCCCCGGCGCGGTCATTGCCACGCTGCGCGCAGCCGGCTACAGCGGCGAGGCCAAGCCCTTGCCATCGATCTTCCTCGGCGCGCTCGATGCCTCGCCGCTGGAAGTGGCGCAGATGTACGGCACGCTGGCTGCCGGCGGGTTCCAGGCGCCGCTGTCGGCGATCCGTGAAGTGCAGACCCAGGATGGTCAGCCGCTGCGGCGGTTCCCGATCGAGGTCAAGCAGACCTTGCCGGAAGCGCCGGTCTTCCTGCTGAACTGGGCCTTGCGCCAGGTGATGACCCTGGGTACCGGGCGTGCGGTCTACAGCGCGGTGCCACCGGATGTGATGCTGGCCGGCAAGACCGGCACCACCGACGACTATCGTGACAGCTGGTTTGCCGGCTTCGGCGCCGATCGCGTGGCGGTGATCTGGGTCGGTCGCGACGACAACCAGCCGACCGGCCTGTCCGGTTCCAGCGGCGCATTGCCGATCTGGGCGCGGCTGATGGCGGACCTGCGGGTACGCAGCCTCGATCCGATTCCGCCGCCGGATGTCGAGGAAGCGATGATCGATCCGGTCACCGGACTGCGCGCTGACGAACAATGCGGCAATGCGCTGGTGGTGCCGTATGTGGCTGGAACCGCGCCGACCGAATGGGCGCCATGCGCCGCCAGTGGCGATTTGCTGGAACAGCTGAAGGATGCCGAGCCGCTGCGCTGGCTCAAGGATCTGTTCGGAGGCTAGGTTCGCACGCGGTTACAATGACGGCTCGACTTGCCGTGAGATGTCCATGACCGTGTTCCGATTGCTGCTCCTGGTGTTGATGGGCCTGAGCCTGACGGCCTGCCAGACGACGCGCGGAACCAAGGTCGTCTGGCCTTATCCGGAGCCACCGGTCGCCAGCGAGCCGGCACCCTCGGAAGGGACACCTCCTCCCGAAGTCATCGCGCCGCCGGTCGCGATCGACGAAGCGCCGCTGCCGCGCCCGGTTCCCAGCTACCCACGCAGCGCCGAGCAGATCAGCGGTGCGGCGGTGACCTCGCTGATGAAGCAGGCGCGCCAGCATCTGGCTGCGGGCAACCCCGATCAGGCGGCGGGCGTATTGGAACGCGCGGTGCGCATCGAGCCGCGCAATTATTTTGTCTGGTCGGCGCTGGGGCAGTCCTATCTGGCGCAGAAAAACTATGCGCAGGCCGAAAGCATCGCGCAGAAATCGAATGCCCTGGCCCGCGGCAATGCCTGGGTCGAGATGGAAAACTGGAAAACGATCGCTGCGGCGCGCACCGCTCGCGGCGATACCGCTGCGGCCCAGACGGCGCAGCTGCGGGTGCAGGAGCTGACGGACTGGTTGAGCCAAGCACCGGTTCCCTGAGCGTCGACGCGTGACTTCTTCCTCCATCTCCGACCTGCTGGGCGACGCCGGGCCGTTTGCGCGTGAGCTGCCGGGTTTTGCGCCGCGTCTGCAGCAGCAGCGCATGGCGGAAGCCGTGGCCGACAGCTTCAAGGAGCGCAGCAGTCTCGTGGTCGAAGCGGGTACCGGCACTGGCAAGACCTACGCCTATCTGGTGCCGGCGTTGCTGTCGGGGCGGCGCACCGTGATTTCCACCGGAACGCGCACGCTGCAGGATCAGCTGTTCCATCGCGATCTGCCGCGCGTGCGCGAGATGCTGAAACTGCCGGTGCGGCTGGCGTTGTTGAAAGGTCGAGCCAACTACCTGTGCCTGTACCGGATGAAGCGTGCGCGGCTGCAGTCCGGCATGCGCGCGGCGGAAGACAGTCTGCGGGCGGTCGAGAGCTGGGCGCGGCGTACCGATTCCGGCGAGCTGTCGGAACTCGGCGAGTTTCGTGAAGAGCAGGCGCTGACGCGGCAGATCACTTCGACCGCCGACAACTGCCTCGGCAGCCGCTGTCCGGACTTCGAGCGCTGCTTCGTGGCACAGGCGCGGCGCAACGCGCAGGCGGCCGATCTGGTGGTGGTCAATCACCATCTGCTGTTCGCCGATTTCCTGCTGAAGGATCAGGGCTTCGGCCAGATCCTGTCCGGCAGCGATGCGGTGGTGATCGACGAAGCGCACCAACTGCCGGAACTGGCGTCGCAGTTCTTCGGCAGTCGGGTTTCGACCCGGCAGCTGCAGGAACTGGCGCGCGATACCCAGCTTGAAGCGCAGAACTGCGGCGATCTGCCGGCGCTGGTGGACGCTGCGGTGCGGCTGTCCGGCGATGCCCTGCGCCTGGAAACCACGTTCGCGCGACAACCGGCGCGTGTCCTGCTGTCGCAGTTCCTGCATGCGCCGGAGGCTGCGATCGATGTCGAGCGTGCCGGCCAGTCTCTGGAAGAACTGCAGCAGATGCTGCGACCGCTGGAAGAGCGCAACGCCGAACTCGCCGGCCTGCTGGTGCGGGCGCTGGCACTGCACGATCGCTGGCATCACATTGTCGACAGCGAGCATGCCGAGGACGAGGTGCGCTGGGCCGAAAGCCTGCAGCGCGGCGGCAGTCTCAATGCGACACCGATCGAAGTCTCCGAAGGTTTCCAGCGCATGCGCGAAACCTATCCGGGGGCCTGGGTATTCACCTCGGCGACGCTGGCCGTGGGCGAGGATTTTCTCCACTACACACGACAGCTTGGTCTGGAAACAGCGCAGACCTTGCGTCTGGGCAGTCCCTTCGACTATCCGCAGCAATCGCGTCTTTACCTGCCGCGTGGCTTGCCGGAGCCCAATGATCCGGCATTCTTCACCGCGGTGGCCGATGCGGCCTTGCCGGTGATCACCGCGGCGGGCGGCGGTGTGTTCGTGCTGTGCACCAGCCATCGCGGTCTGCGTGCGGTGGCGGAACGCCTGCGCGGCCGCCTGCCATATCGCCTGCTGGTGCAGGGCGACGAGAGTCGGTCGGCGTTGCTCGATGCCTTCAGTGCCGACGGCAATGCGGTGCTGGTCGGCACCAGCAGTTTCTGGGAAGGCGTCGACGTCAAAGGTCAGGCGCTGCGGGTGGTGATCATCGACAAGCTGCCGTTCGCCGCGCCCGGCGATCCGGTCTATGAAGCCAAGCTCGACGCGATCCGTCGTCGCGGCGGCACGCCGTTTACCGAGCTGCAGTTACCGGAAGCGATCGTGATGCTGCGCCAGGGCGTGGGCCGCTTGATCCGCGATCCTCAGGATCGTGGCCTGCTGATGCTGTGCGATCCGCGCCTGGTCTCCAAATCCTATGGGCGTCGCGTGATCGGCAGTCTGCCGGCGATGCCGGTGTTGCGTGAAATCGAGCCGGTGCAGGCTTTCCTGCGCGAGATTGCCGAATCCTGATGAACATTCTTGCACTCGATACCGCCACCGAAGCCTGTTCTGCGGCCCTGATGGTCAATGGTGCGGTGCTGGCACGCTATGACGTGGCCGGTCGCAGCCATACCGAGAAGATGATCCCGATGGTGCGCGAGCTGCTGTCCGACGCCGGCATCGGCTTTGCGCAGCTCGACGCGTACGTCTGCGGCATTGGTCCGGGCAGCTTCGCCGGCGTGCGTATCGGCCTCGGCTTCATGAAGGGCTTGTCGCTGGCGCATGACCGCCCCGCGGTCGGCGTTTCATCACTCGCTGCGATGGCCTTGCCGGCCTTGCGTGCGGGCGCCGTGCGGGTGCTGTCGGTGATCGATGCGCGCATGAACGAAGTCTACGTCGGTGCCTATGCCGCCGATGGACAAGGCCTGCCGCGCTTGTTGGTGCCGGAACAGGTTTGTGCGCCGACGGCGCTGGCGCACTGTGCGGGTGATGGCTGGCAGGGCGTCGGCAGTGGCTGGGGCAGCCATGAGGCCGCGCTGCGTGCGAGCAGTGGCTTGCTGCAGGTGCCGTTGCAGGCACAGGCCTTGCCTCATGCCGAAGACGCCTTGTGTATCGGCGCGCCGCAGCTGGCACGCGGTGAGGGTGGGCCGCTCGATCTGATGGTCCCGGTCTACCTGCGCAACAAGGTGGCGTTGACGCTCAAAGAGCAACAGGCGAACCGCGCGCGCTGAGGCGCGCGGGACATTCGCATGTCGTCCCTGTGATCTGGGACACAGAGTTGCCGCCGGTATCGCCGATTCCACCAAAGGGCGATGCTAGTATCGATGCGCAATTAAAGAAGAAATTTCTGCGCGCACCGCTGGCAAGCATGCTTGGCTCGCAGGCCCGATTGATGTCATTAAGGATGCGGAGATGCTCGAGCTGTCGTGGGGAACACGCGCTTTGCGTGTGAGCGCGGTTGTCGTGGCCGGTTTGCTGATCCAGGGCTGTGGCGGCGGAGGTGGTGACGGCGAAGGCGGTGTGGTGACGCCGCCGGTGGAGACCTCCAGCCTCGAAATCAGGGTGGCCGGCCTGGATGGCGGGACCTTGAAGCTGAGCGACGGCCTCGGCAACGCACGGCAGCTTGACGAGGCTGGCAGTGTGTTCTTCCCCGCACCGGCGGCGGGCGCGCCTTATACCGTGAGCATCACCGGGCAACCCGCCAATCAGTTCTGCGAGGTCGCTGCAGGCAGTGGCCTGTTCGAAACCGGCACGGTGGTTGCCGTCGACTGTATCGACGGGCTCCGTTTCATCGACGAAGGCAGCCGCTTCGGCACCTATCGCGTGGTGGGTGTCGATGTACTGCAGCCGTTCTCCGACACGCCGGGCGCGGTGACGGTTACGGGTGACGCCGCCGCCGACTTTGTCTGGCGCAAGATCGGCAGCCAGTTGCTGCTGACGGTTCCGGAAAATGCCAGAGGTGACTATTCACTGAGCGTGGTGGCTGGCGGGCGCCCGTATTCGCGTGCATTCACCGTAGTCGAGACCCGCCTGCCTGACGACGTGACTCCGCAGGCCTACCTCTCGACCCGCCTCGATCAGGCGGTGCTTGATATTGATGAAGCGTTGGCCGACGGCAGCGACTTCGAAAGCGATGCCGGACTGCGTGAGGTGCGCCAGGCCCTGCTGGATGCACGCAATGACCTCGGCACGATGACGGCTGCGCAGGCGCGCAGCGATGCCCTGTTCACGCACGCCAATTTTTCCGCGAACGATCCCAAGTCCGTGCTCAAGGCGCAGCAGCTGATTCGCGCCAAGGCCTACGAGGCCAACTGCAGCAGGAGTGCGGCCACCTTCACCGCGGTTGTGATCCTGGGGGTGAGTGCGGTGGCGATTGCTTCAGGAGCGACGGTGACCGTGGTCGGCGGGATGATCGCGCTCGCCGCAGCGGCAGTGGCGATCAAGAAAGTCCGTGCCGCGACGCGGGCGGTGATGGACGATTGTGTGGTGCCGGTGTACGAAAGCGCACTGCAGATGATCGAACAGCCGACGCCGTCATCTCAGGACCACGCTGTCCAGGCCAAGGCCCTGGCGGCACCGCCGGTCCGTTTGCTGTTCACGCATGAACAGCTGAAGCAGTATGAAGTCGGCCAGCGTGTGCGTCTGGATTCGGCGCTGGGCGATGGTGCCTTGCTGGCGGCGCGCAGCCTGGCGCAGTTGCACACAGCGGTGAATGCCGTGCTGCCTGCAGCGCTGGCACTGCCGGGTGGCGAGTGGGTGGAGCAGCTTGCGGGCATGGTGCGCGAGTTCCTGCAGCCGGTGGCTCCGGCCGATCTGCGACTGGGCACGATTTCCGACGCCCGCATTGACGGTCTCATCGCAGCGGTGTCCGCTGCGGTCGTCGAACTGCGCTTCTCGTTCAAGGACGGGCAGGCTCCGAGCGACCCGGTCGATTTCAGCTTCACCCTGATCCAGAGCGCGATGCAGGATGACGATGCCGAACATGTGCTCTCTGCAAGACTGAGTCCGCCGCTGGCGCCGACCGCGTTCGCGGATCGCATCGAAGTGCTCGAGGATGGCGGCTGGCGTGGCCTGCTGCGCGCGGAAAATGCCGAACGCTTCGAGCTGGTTGAAGGCGTGACCCAGGGCGTCTTGACCCTGGTCGATGGCGAGCGCGGTGAATTCCTGTATGTACCGACGGCCGGATATGTCGGGGACGATGGCTTTACATTCCTTGCGCGCAATGCCCGCGGCGTTTCAGTCCCGCGACGGCTGGAGATCGGTGTGGTGCCGGCATGCCAGCTGCAGCGCAGCGGTGCGAGCGATGTGTACCGGTACTGCCAGGGCTGGGTGGATGGAAACTTCGTTCAGCAACTGCCGGCCACCAAGCCGGAGCATTACCCGATGACCGATGATGTGCTCTGGGGGGCGGAGCAGCGGCGATACAACTCATCCGCAGAATGGATCAGCTATGCCGCTGATGAATCGTTGCTGGTGCAATCGACCCGCACCACGCACGACCCTGCAAGCCACAGCTTCGTGCGAAGCCACGCCAGTGCCACGTATAACGCGGTCAATGGACAGTATGTGGTCCGCACTGCGGTGACGCGCTCACGCGAGGTCTATGACCTGGACCCCGGTTCCAATACCTTGCAGCTGACGTCGGGTGAGCACGCTTATTTCTGGCTGGAGTCGGATGGCGTGGGCGCAGGCTGGGTCGTGAGTGTGCCGACGATCCGGACGATCACTCGCACCGGTCACGATGCAGCGGGTGCGCCTTTGTATCGGATCGATGTCCACTCTTGCTCGGGAGTCGGCACCGAGTCCGAGACGGTGGGCCACATGATCTGGACCAGCAGCGCCGGTGTGACGCAAGAGGGTTGGCCCGTGCCGGGTCGTTGTCCGCGCGGCACGCTGAGTTCTCTCAATGACATAGCGCCTGCGGTGCCACCGGACGCACTTTCCTTCGATTGGCGCGCGAGCCTGGCGACACCTTGAACGGAAGCCCGTAGCGAGTCCTGGCTGGTCGCGGTCATCGCATTCGATGGCTGACCGCGACAGCTGGCTCGCCGCGACCAATTCAGGCAGAATGCACGCCCTTCCGTAGCCCCAGTGCGACGGAATTCTATGGTGGCCCGTGCCGGACCTCCGCGACGACAAACCGTGAACCCCGCCAGGCCCGGAAGGGAGCAACGGCAGCGGTGCAGTCGGGTGCCGGAGTAAGCTGGTACGGGCCACCACCCTTAATCCCCCGATTTTTCCAGCCTGCGCTACCGCGCAGTGCGCTGCTGTCTGCGGCTTGCGTAGCGGGGGAATTCTGCTCGAAAGCCGCGGACCTGCGACATCCGGATGGGCGTTCATGCGGCGCGGACGCAGACGCGACTCGGTAGCCGATGGCGGCTCAATCCGCGACAATGCCGGGTCTGTACAGGAACCCGACATCCATGAGCTATCTCGCGCTGGCCCGCAAACATCGCCCTCGTCGTTTCGAGGATGTGATGGGGCAGGGGCATGTGGTCAAAGCACTGTCGCATGCACTCGACGGCGATCAGTTGCATCCGGCGATTCTGCTGACCGGTACCCGCGGCGTCGGCAAGACCACACTGGCGCGCATCATCGCCAAATGCCTGAACTGCGAGACCGGAGTCACTTCCAACCCCTGCGGCCAGTGTTCCTCCTGTCAGGAAGTGGATCAGGGACGCTTCGTCGATCTGCTGGAGATCGACGCGGCCAGCAACACCGGCGTCGACGACGTGCGCCAGGTGATCGAGAACGCCCAGTACTCGCCGGCGCGCGGTCGCTACAAGGTCTACCTGATCGACGAAGTCCACATGCTGTCGAAGGCGGCGTTCAACGCGCTGCTGAAAACGCTTGAAGAACCGCCGCCGCACGTCAAGTTCATCCTCGCGACCACCGATCCGCAGAAATTGCTGGTGACGGTGTTGTCGCGCTGTCTGCAATTCAATCTGCGGCGCTTGCCGGTTGCGGTGATTCGCGACCAGCTGGCGAAAGTGCTTGATGACGAAGCGATCAGCTATGAGCTGGCGGCGCTGACCGAGCTCGCCCGCGCCGCCGACGGATCGATGCGTGACGGTCTGTCGCTCACCGATCAGGCGATTGCTTTCGCCGGCGGCGAGCAACTGCAGCGCGCCGCGATCGAAGACATGCTGGGGACCAGCGGTCGTCAGACCCTGTTCGAAGTGCTCGATGCACTGGCGACACGAGACGCCGAGGCCTTGCTGAGCTGCATTCAGAGGCTCGAGGCACAGGGGCCCGATTACGCCGCCTTGCTGACCGATCTGGCCGGGTATCTGCAACGGCTGGCGGTGCTGCAGCTGCTGCCGGCGGCACAGAGCGAAGAGGACGAGCAGGCCTTGCTGGCCTTGACTGCGCGTTTTGCGCCCGAGGACGTGCAGCTGTACTACCAGATCGCGATCAACGGACGCCGTGATCTGCCATGGGCACCGGATCCGCGTCTGGGGTTCGAGATGACCGTGCTGCGGATGATGGCGTTCCAGCCGGACGATGCGCCGGCGGCGCCACGTGCGCCGACCGCTGGTGGCGCACGTGCAGGCGGCGCGGGTGAACGGGGTGAGGTGCGGACCGCCGCAGCTGCGGCAAGCCGTGCTGCGACGACCGCGAGCCCGCCAGCTGCCGCGGCGGCCCTGAGTGTGGCGGAGCCGGCCGTGGTGGCGGATGTGCCACCGCTTGCGGCCGACGCGCCCTGGCCCGAACGGGTCGAAGCGATGGCGATCGATGGCTTTGTGCGTCAGCTGGCGCGCTACTGCGATTGGGCCGGCCGTGACGGGGACTGCGTGCGCCTGTTGCTCGAGGAACGGCGCCTGGCACTGGAAGCGGCGCTGTCGGAACAGTTGCAGCAGTCGGTGCGCCTGCAGATCGAAATCTCTGCTGAAGTGGTCGCATCGCCGGCAACCCTGGAGCAACTGGCGGAGATCGAACGTCAGCGCGCGGCGGAGGAGTCGGCGCTGAAGGATCCGGTGGTCAAGGCGTTCCGCGACCATTTCGGCGCCAGCGTGCGTCCCGGTTCGATTTATCCGCTGAACTCATGAACCTTGCGGCCCCCTGTTGCGGGGGCCGCAGAATCACAAGCGTTTACTGGAGATTTTATGAAGGCAGGAATCGGCAACCTGATGCGCCAGGCGCAGCAGATGCAGGAAAACATGAAGCGCGTGCAGGACGAGATTGCACGCATGGAAGTGGTCGGTGAATCCGGCGCGGGCATGGTCAAGGTCACCCTGACTGGCAAGCATCAGTGCCGCAAGGTCGAGATCAGCGCCGATGCCCTGAAGGAAGACAAGGAATTCGTCGAGGACCTGATTGCCGCTGCGATCAACGATGCGGCGCAGAAGGTTGAAGAGGTATCGCGCGGCAAACTTGGTGCGGTCACCGCCGGAATGCAGCTGCCGCCGGGGATGAATCTCGGCTTCTGAGTCTCGATCGGGGCAGGCTGCCCGGATCGTTACAGATCGTTGCGCACCAATCCCAGCCGCGCCGCTTCCAATGCCGCTTCGGCGCGGCTGGAGATGTTGAGTTTGCGGTAGATGCCCTTGATGAACCCGGCCACGGTGTGACGGCTGACGCCCAGATGCTCGGCGACATCGACAAGGCGCAGGCCTTTGGCAACCAGGGTCAGGGTTTCGCTTTCACGTGGCGTCAGGGCAATGCCCTGTGGCGTGCTGCGTGATTCGTTGAACACATCGAGCAGGCGTTGCGCGATCACCGGCGACAGCGGTGGCTCGCCGTTGCCGATCGCGCGCAGGGCCAGGATCACGCGTTCGGCCGGGTGATCCTTCAGCAGGTAGCCGCGGGCGCCGGCACGCAGCGCCGGGAACAGGTGGTTGTCATCCGCATAGATCGTGGTGACCACGCAGTGGCACTCCGGATAGGCCTGGGAAAAATCGCGGATCAGCTCGACCCCGGAGCCGTCCGGCAGATCGAGATCGACCAGTGCAATATCGGGGCGCCGCCTGGCCGCCGCGGCGCGTGCGTCCTGCAGTGTCTCTGCGCTGTCCACCGAGATGCCGTCAAAGGCTTGCGCCAGGACCTGCGCCAGCCATTCGGCTGAAGCAGCCAGATCCTCCACGATCAAGCCATGTCGCATGGAGGGAGTGCCTGCGTTTGCCGTCTGGTTCATTTTGCTACCTGGGTTGCAGCGCTTAGCGGCAGCTCGATGCGCAGACAGATTCGTCCGCCTTCTCCGTGCAACTGCAAGCTGCCGCCAAGGCGCTGCAGTCGTTGTCGCATGCCGCGCAGACCCATGCCGGAGCGCCAGTGCTGGGGGAGGCTGTCTTCACTTCGATTGATGATCGACAGCGACAAGTGGGAGGCCGAAGGCGTCAGCGTGATCTCGACCGCGGAGCGGTCGCCGTGACGCAGGGCATTGCTGAGGGCTTCGCGCAGCGTGCGGGCGAGGTCCAGTTCCTGCAGGCTGCCCAGTTTTATCCGTGGCCACGGCGCCGTCTCATGCCAGCGTAGTTCGGTGCCCAGTGCCTCGCAGCGCTCGCTGGCTTCCGCGCGCCAGCTGGCGAACGCTTCGGCCAGAGGTCGCGGTTTGGCGCTGAGGCCGTACACCGACAGGCGCAGGCTGGCCAGCACTTCGCGGACTGCGGCAGCGGTATCACCCTGTGATCGATGCAGCAGCGTCAACAGGCGCGCGCCGATATCGTCATGGAGATCCTGGGCAACGCGGCTGCGCTCCTGCTGCACACCACGTTCCACCGCAGTCTGATAGGTGGCGACATGGCCGAGTACGGCGAGTATCGCTTCCGCCGTATCGGCATCGCGGCGATTGAACAGGCGTGTGCCCTGATCAGCCCAGCGTACGCTCCAGGCGGAATGACCGGGTAACCCCGGAACCTGCAGGCCGGTACCGTCTTCGACGATGCGGACCTGTGTCGGGGACTCCGGCAGCGGCTCCAGCTGCAGCGGCGAGAACACCCGTCGCATCGCCTCGGGCAACAGTCGCTCGACCGCATCGGCGTGATCACTCAGGACCTCGCGCAGCAGTTGCGGCACGTCGCGTACGCCGATGCGGCGTGTGTGCTTGAGAAAGCGCAGCAGCAACCACTGCCGCAGCGGCAGATAGGCCCAGCCCGACAGTGCCAGTGCCAACAGCAGGGATACGGTCTCGTCCAGCTTAAGTGCGGCGACAAACAGCACGTCGAGCAGTAGCAGTGCGCTGCCGCTGACGACGGTGAGCACGCCGTAGAACCACCACTCGGCGAGATCGAACAGGCGATATCGCGCAATGCCCAGAGCCATGCCGGCGGAGATCAGCGGCAACATGCCAAAGGCATAGGCCTGGGCCTGTCCGGTGTTGACGTTGCCGATGATGGCGGGCAGCGACACCACGATCAGGAACATGCCGCTGGCGATGAACCAGGACAGCAAAAACCACTGCAGTGCCGCGCGCTGGATCGGGTCCTTCTCCGTGGCGCGCCACTGCAGCAGGGCGAAAACCGCGGCCATCGCGTACAGCACCACGATGGTGCTGTGAACGCCGGAATTGCCGAACGGCAGCCACTGTCGCCAGTCGAGAATCCAGATCAACAACGCGCCCGCCAACAGCCAGGGACTGGGGTTGTGCGGCCCCAGTCGCTGCGGGTAATGCCAGACCATGGCGGTGAAGGCCGCGCCGCACAGCAGGGCACCGAAATGGTTCAGCGAGGACAGGGCGCGGAACAGCTCCACCGGCAGTACCAGTTCGCGGGTGCTGTAGACCGCCGCGGTGGCGGTCATCAGCAGCGCACCAAAAGCACTGAGCGCGCAGTAATGTGCCGCGATCTGCTGGCGGCGGAACGCCCAGATCGATGCGCCGGTGAGCCAGGATGCAAAACCGCAGAACAGCTGGAACCAGAACAGCCACGGCAATGATGAGAGCGGGCGCTGTGGCGACACGGGCAACGACAATGGTCCGTCGATGCCGATCAGCTGCGGCGAGTCGCCGCGCAACAGCTCGGCGATCTGTCGCTGTCGTTCGAAGAACCGGTTGAAGTCGACGTAGTCCGCGAACGCGACATCGGGTTCGGGTGAAAGATCTGAGCCCAGCAGCCAGATTTCGGCGCCGCCAGCGTTGCGAAGCGCGAGGATTTCGCGCGTCGTATCCCCGGTGTCAGGATCGGCAATCCGTGGCGGCAGCTCCGGAGTTACGGCGGTCAGCTGCAGGTTCCAGTGCGGTTGCTGTTGTGCAAAATGGATGCTGCAGCCCACGACCAGCAAGGCCAGCGTCAGTGCCGCCCAGATCAGGGTCGACGGCGGCCAGACGCCGAGAAGACGCCGCGCGAAAGTCAGTGTGAGTGCAGGTGTGGACACGGCCAGACTGTAAAGAGCCCAACTCGCTGCGTCCATGGCTCCGCGCTGCATTCTTACCCCTCATTCAAGGGGATGCGGTCCTGCATCGCCGCGTGAACTGCGAGGCTGCGGAGCGGATGTTCATCCGATGCGCATCCTGTACCATCGTGCCGCTATGGAATCCAAGACTGCCCGTCTCACCGTGTTGGTCGATCCGGTGAAGAAGCTAGCGTTCGACGAGCTGTGTGCGCGTCAGGATCTGACGCCTTCGCAGGTGATTCGGCAGCTGATGCGGGACTATCTCGCGCAGCATGGCGTCAGTTATGCGACCAAGGCGAAGTCACCGCGGCGCTAGCCGGCGGTATCACAGGCGCTCAGCGCAAGTGTCAGGTCTTTGTAGTAACTGATCGGATTGCTGTCACGCCGCACGATTCCGGCCCGTACCAGTTTGCGCAGCACGCGCGGATTGGCTTCGCACAACAGCACCTGCGTGCCGCGTCGCTCGAGATCACGCATCGTTTCCTGCAGGGCTTCGATACCGGTGATATCCATGAACGGGACATGGTGCAAGCGGATCACGATATGCGCCGGTGTGTTCGCAGCGTGTCCCAGTGCGCGATCAATGCTTTCCACCGCGCCAAAGAAGAACGGCCCTTCGATCGAGTAGACCCTAGCGTCGGATGGCAACGCCGTGCGGCCCGCCGCGAGCAGTTCAGTGCTTAACGCGACGGCATCCTGGGCTTGAACCTGGACCGACGAGGCCATGCGCCTCAGGAACTGCATCATCGCCAGGATCACGCCGATGTTCACGGCAATCACCAGATCGATCAGGATGGTCAGCGTGAAGGTGATCAGCAGGATCGCGACATCGGCACCCGGTGCGGTACGCACCATGCGCAGGAAGCGACGCACATCGCTCATGTTCCACGCCACCATGAACAGGATCGCGGCCAGCACGCATAGCGGAATCTGCGCCGCCAGCGGCGCCAGGAACAGCAGCACCAGGATCAGCAGGCACGAGTGCACGATCCCGGCCAGCGGCGAGGTACCGCCATTGCGGAAGTTGGTGGCCGTGCGCGCGATGGCGCCGGTGGCGGCAATGCCGCCGAACAGCGGCGAGATCACGTTGGCGATGCCCTGGCCGATCAGTTCCTGATTGGAGTCATGGCGGGTTCCGGCCATGCCGTCGGCGACCACCGCGGACAGCAGCGATTCGATCGCGCCCAGCATCGCGATCGTGAACGCTGCGGGCACCAGCAGCAGCACGCGATCGAAGGTGAACTGCGGCATCGAGAACTGTGGCAGGCCCTGCGGAATGCCGCCGAAGGCGCTGCCGATGGTAGCGACGCCGTCGAACTGGAAGACGGCATGCAGGACGGTGACCACCACCATGGCCAGCAGCGGACCGGGAATCCGCTTCATGCCGGGCAGGCGCGGACCGTAGATCGCAAGAAACAGCCCGAGCAGTGCCAGCAGCGTGGTCGGGAGATGCAGTTGCGGCAGGACCAGCAGCAACTGCCAGAATTTTTCATGGAAATGGCTGCCGCCGGTTTCCGGCAGGCCGAAAAAATAGTGCCATTGTCCGATCCAGATGATCACGCCGATGCCGGCCGTGAAGCCGACGATCACCGGGTCGGGAATGAAGCGGATCACGCCGCCGAACCTGGCAACGCCCAGCAGGATCAGCATCACGCCGGCCATCAGTGTCGCCAGCAACAGGCCATCGACCCCGTATGTGGCGGTGATCCCGGCCAGGATCACGATGAATGCGCCGGTAGGGCCCGCGATCTGGATGCGACTGCCGCCGAAAATGGAAACGATCAATGCCGCGATGATCGCGGTATAGAGTCCCTGTTCCGGTTTGACGCCTGAGGCGATCGCGAAGGCCATCGCCAGCGGCAGTGCGACGACACCGACGATCAGACCCGCAACGATGTTGGAGGCCCAGTGGCGGGGATGCAGCAGCCCTGCTCTGGAGGCTTCGAACAGGGCGATCATCGGTGTGGGCTCCGCGTCAGCAGCATGATAATGACATTATCATATCGCCATCATGCTCCACGGCCGGCGCGTCCGGTTTCAGGTGACCAGGCTCGGACCTTTGCGGCCGGTCAGCTCGGCGATGCGTGCGATGCGGTCGGCAATTGCCGCCAGCGGTGCGAGTGCATCGCCGGTGCTCCAGTCGAGTGCCGTGGCATCGGTCTCGTAGCGTTCCAGATAGAGGCGCAGCGTCGCGCCCTTGGTGCCGGTGCCCGATAGGCGCAGGATGATGCGTGCGCCTTCGCCACAGACAATGCGCAGACCCTGCTTGCGGGTGACGCTGCCGTCGACTGGGTCCTGGTATTCGAATTCGTCCGCCTGGGTCACCTGCCACTCGCCGAGCCGTTGTCCCGGCAGGGACGGCAGCTGGCTGAGCAGTTCCTGCATCACGCTTTCGGCGGCCGCGCCGCTGAGTTCTTCGTAATCGTGGCGCGCGTAATAGTGGCGGCCGAAGCGCGCCCAGTGCGCGCGCGCGATTTCCTGTACCGACTGCCGGGTCGTGGCGAGGATGTTGAGCCAGGCGAGCACGGCCCAGAGACCGTCCTTCTCCCGCGCATGATCGGAACTGGTGCCGAAGCTTTCTTCGCCGCAGATCGTCGCCTGACCGTCATCGAGCAGATTGCAGAAGAACTTCCAGCCGGTTGGTGTCTCATGCATCGGCACCTGCAGCGCCTTGGCGACCTGGTCGGCTGCGCGGCAGGTCGGCATCGAGCGCGCGATGCCCTTGAGTCCGTCCTTGTAGCCGGGGCAGGCGGGCAGGTGTGCTGCCAGCATCGCCAGCGAATCGCCGGGCGAAATGAAGATGCCCTTGCCGAGAATCATGTTGCGATCGCCGTCGCCATCGCTGGCGCCGCAGAGGTCCGGGCCTTCCGCACTGAAAGCGAGATCGACCAGCGGCTTGGCATAGATCAGGTTGGGGTCGGGATGGCCGCCGCCGAAGTCCTGCAACGGACTGGCGTTCATCAGGGAACTGGCGGGTGCGCCGAGCTGCTCGACCAGAATGCGCTGTGCGTATGGACCGGTGACGGCATGCATCGCATCGAAGCGCAGGGTATGGCCGCGCTTGAACCAGTCGCGGATACGGTCGAAGTCGAACAGGCGCTGCATCAGCTGTGCATAGTCGTCAACGCAATCGACGATCTCGATCGTGGTGTCGCCCAGCTGCTGCGTGCCGCGGCGATCGAGATCGACACTGCCGCCTTCCCAGACACGGTAGCGGCTGATGGTCTTGCTGGTGTCGTAGAGACGGTCGGTCAGGGCTTCGGCGGCCTGGCCGCCACCGGCGACGTTGAACTTGATGCCGAAATCGCCGTCCGGCCCTGCCGGATTGTGGCTGGCCGTGAACAGGAATCCGCCCTGCGCATTGCGTACGCGGATCAGGTTGGAGGCCGCCGGGGTCGACAGCAGGCCTCCCTGGCCGACGATGACCGTGGCCACGCCGTTGCCGGCGGCGATCGCCACGGCGGTCTGGATCGCATCGCGATTGTGGTAGCGGCCGTCGCCGCCGATCACCAGGGTGGCGCCCTTGAGCGCCGGGACGCAGTCGAAGATCGACTGCAGGAAATTTTCGAGGTAATGCGGCTGCTGGAATACCGCCACCTTCTTGCGCAGGCCGGCAGTGCCGGATTTCTGATCGAGATAGGGTTTGGTGGAGATATCACGCACAGGCATGGGGGCGGTACTGGATGTTATGGAGTGGCGCCTATCTTAGCGGTTGAGGCGCTGGCTGCTGTGCGTTGCCGCAAAAATATCAAGGTGCGGTTTTGGGGCGCAGCTTCTATAGTCGTCGCATGCAAGCCTCCACGCATCTGTGTCCCTGCTGCGGCAAGCCGCGGCGCATCGCGCATCTGGTTGAGCTCTACGAGCAGAACTACCGGTTGCTGCGGCGTTTGCTGCCCGATCCGGCGACGTTGGCGGCACGCGCGGTCTCGATCAGCGCCAGTGCCAGCGATCTGCCCTTGCATCTTGATGTGATCGATCGCGATCGCTACACGATGACACTGCATCTGACTTACGAATTTACCGATGACCGTGGGATGCGTCGCCAACCGAACCTGTGGCTGCGCATGTACCACGATGCGGCGGTGGCCGAAGCATTGGAATGCAATGAGCGGCCGCCATGGCGAGCCGAGGACGATGCCGACCCCGAGGCGCATGCGTTCCTCAGTGCGCAATGGCGGCGCAACCTGCTGCTGGGCAAGTGGCTGGAATACCTGCTGGATCAGGGACACGATTTCGGCACTACCGAAACTTCGCGAGTGGCGGCGGTGGCCTGAGCGCGGGCGAGCGGGTAGCGGGCGCTCAGATCGCGCCTGTCTGCCGCAGCAGCTTTGCCACCGCATCGGCGATCTTCTGATAGCCATCCGCATTCGGGTGTACCGGATCGGCTTTCAGGTCGCGGTCGCCGAGCACCGCACTGATCACGGCATTCTCGATTGGCAATCCGAACCGTATCGCCAGTGCCCGATAGGCCGGGTCGGCTTTCAGTCCTAGCAGCTTCGGTTCGGGCACGCCGAGCAGGACCACGGCGATGCTGCGGGTCCGCAGCTGTTCGATCATCGTCGCGAGATGCTGTTGCATGCGCACGCGATCGAGCTGCTGCAGCATGTCGTTGCCGCCCAGGCAGAGAATGACCAGCTGCGGCTGGTGTTCATCGATGACCTCGGTCAGGCGCGCCAGACCCTCAACGGTGGTTTCGCCGGGAACCCCGGCATTGATCACCTCACGCTGGATCAAGGCGGAGAGCTGTGCCGGATAGCTTTTCATGCGCTCGGCACCGGTGCCGTAGGTCAGGCTGTCGCCGAACGCCAGCACCACGGCATCGCTGGGCAACGGCGCCAGCTTTGGGGTGGTCTCGCCGCAGGCGACAACCAGCAGCACCAGCAGGCAGGTCAGCGGCAAGCGCAACGCTTGCCGCCAGCGCGCCGTCGCCGGCACACTGCGGGCCACTCTGGTTTCAGGAATGCCGTTGACCATGATTTACAGCCTCGATGAACGTAAGCCGCAGTTTAAGGGCGCCTACTGGATTGCGGACAATGCGGTGGTCGCCGGCTCGGTGATCCTCGAGAACAATGCCAACATCTGGTTCAACTGCGTGCTGCGTGGCGACAACGACGATCTGATCGTCGGCGAGAACAGCAATGTGCAGGATGGCTCGGTGCTGCATACCGACGCGGGTGTGAAGCTGGTGATCGGCAAGAACTGCACCATCGGTCACATGGTGATGCTGCATGGCTGCGAGATCGGCGACAACACGTTGATCGGGATCAAGAGCACGGTGCTCAACCGCGCACGCATCGGCAAGAACTGCATCGTCGGTGCCAATTCGCTGGTGACCGAGGGCAAGGTGTTTCCGGACAACAGCATGATCATGGGATCGCCCGCGAAAGTCGTGCGCCAGCTGACGCCGCAGGAGGTGCAGATGCTGACGCTGATCGCTGCCGACTACGTGCGTAATTCGCAACGATTCAGCAAGGGTCTGCAGCCGTACTCGCCGCCGGCATCAATCGCCTAGCTCGTGTGGCGTGGCGTAGTGGCGGACCGTGCCTGATTCGCCGGCAGCTTCACGCCAGTGCTCGATATCCAGCGCGATCTGAACCAGCGCTGCCGGCTGCAGATCGTCGAACGGGCAGTCTGCGAGGCGGTGCGCGAGTTCGCTGAGGCCGGGGTTGTGTCCGAATATCATCACGTGGACATGTTCGTCCCCCAACGCGCGCACCAGTGACAGCAGCATCGCGCCCGAGGCTTCATAGATCCGCGGCTGCAAGGTGATTGCAGCATCGCTGAGCCCTTGTGCACCGGCGAACGCGCGGGCCGTGGCGAGGGCGCGAGTCGCCGGACTGCTGATCAGCTGGTCGGGCGGGCCCAATTGCTTCAGCGCATGAAATGCCACGCGTGGCAGATCGCGGCGCCCGCGCTGACTGAGCGGGCGCTCGAAGTCGCTGAGTTCCGGGTAATCCCAGGAAGCGTCGGCGTGGCGGACGATGGTCAGTAGGCGCATGAGGGAAACAGCCGCGAGGGTCGCCGCATTTTAGCCCGCAACGGTGCTCGGCCGGAGCGATGGAGCTAGGCGGTTCCGGCAACCAGATAGACGTCGTAGCGCGCCTGCGTGCCATCCAGCTGAAACGACGGCGCCCGCCCGGCCAGATGCGGCGCATGGCTGGGACGCTTGACCACGACCCGGCGACGCGCACACCGCAGCGCGGGGTCGAGCAGGGCATCGGCATCCGGATCGCCGGTGGTCAGTTCGCGCAGGATCTGCATTTCCTTCTGCGGCAGCGCCTGCTTGCCACGATGGGGATACATCGGATCGAGATGAATCACGTCCCAATGCCGCTGGCCGTCGAGTGCCGTCAGCGCATCGCCGGGCCACAGCTCGGTACGTGCTGCGGCAGCCTGCCAACGACTGTTGGCCAGCGCGCGTTCGCGAGCGTCGGCCAGCAGTTCGATGAAATAGGGTTGGCGCTCCGCCAGGGTGACGGTGGCACCGAGTGCGGCCAGCGTGAAGCCATCGCGGCCGAGGCCTGCAGTGGCGTCGAAGACGGTGAGGTCCGCCTGCTTGTGCAAGCCAATCGCGCGGGGCAGCAGCTGCCTGCGCCCCGACTGGATACGGCGCAGGACGTCAGGGGCCGTCCAGTCGGCGCGGATCGCGCCGTATTCCGGATGATGCTCGGCGCGCAGCTGCAGGCCGTCGGCACTACGCTCGAGCACAAAAGAAAAGCCCCGGGGTTCGCCCGGGGCCTGGTTTTCCACAGGCGTGTTACAGCTTGCTGCCATCAAAGATGCTGGCCAGACGCTGCGCGAGCATCAGGTCGCCTTCGATCTGCAACTTGCCGGTCATGAACGCGGTCATGCCGTTCAGTTCGCCCTTCATCAGCGCGACCAGATCGTCGTCTTCCATGGTGATGGTGACGTCCGGGCTGCCGGCCTGGCCATCGGCAACGGCGCAGCTGCCGTCCTTGATGGTGACGTTGACCGGGTTGGAGCAGTTGAACTGCATGACGCAGTTCATGCCGGCAGCCGCGTCGGCATTGAAGGCGGAAGGCAATTTCTTGAGCAGATCGGCGGCAGACATGAATCTCTCCAAAAAGTTATGACAACTGGGTCATGAATCCTAACCAGCGTCGACTGCTGCGGCAACCATCCAAACGGATGAGTGGAAACGGCAGTTACCGTGAGCTTGATGAAGCTTTCGTTGCGGCTGACTGGACGCGCGCGGCTGCTGGCTTGCTGAGCATGATGACATTGACGCTGCTGGCATAGATGCGGCCCTGCGAACGCAGTCCCGCTATGGTTTCCCGCGCCTGCTGATGGTCGAGCACCTGATAGTCGATACCCTCGGCAAGATTCGCCACAAGCCGCTTGAAGCCACGAAAGGCCGAGCCCTTGGCCAGTCCTGCGGTACGGTCGATTTCCTGCAGCGTCACCTGATCACGGTAAGCGTTCATTCCGGCGTTGCCAGCAGGAAATGGGCGCGTGCGATGGCAATCGGTTTGCCCGGATCGCTCTGCCAGCAGCGGATCACGGTATGCGCGACACGGCTGCCGGCACGCGACACGTCGCAACTGGCCCAGCAATCCTCGGCACGTCCGGAGAGCAGATAGTCGATCGAGAAATCGATGCTGCGCGGTACCCGATCTTCGTCGAGGGTCAGCAGCAGGTGCAGCAGTGCCGTGTTCTCCATGAAGGCCGCAGTGACGCCGCCATGCAGTGCAGAGCGTGCGCTGTTGCCGATCAGCGCGGGGCGGAACGGCAGACGTGAAACCAGCAGGCCGTCACGCATCTCGGCGGTGACACCGAGGAAACGCGCGTAGGGGACTGCGGCCACCAGCGGGGCATAGTCGTTGTGCTCGCGGGCGGCGAGGCGCGCGGCCACCAGTTGCTCCGAACCGACGCGGCTCATGAGGCGTCACCGGTACGCTTATGTGCTGCGGCGGCGCGCCGCCCGGAGCGCATGAACGCGCCCTGTGCGATCGCGACCGGTTCGTCGCGATGTTTCTGCCAGACGCTGGCCCGCGCGAACGCGATGTGCGAGGTCAGGCGGCAGCACTCCGCGAAGCAGTACAGCGGCAGGTCGCGCAGCGACGGGCGCAGGTAATCCATGCGCAGGTCGATGGTCGCGATCGGTTCAAAGCTGCCGATATGCGCCAGCACCGCGGCGCCGCAGGCGGAATCGACCAGGGTAGTGACGATGCCGGTATGGATCACCTGCCGTTGCACGTCGCCGAGCCAGTCTTCGCGGAAGGGCAGCAGAACTTCGGCGCCGCTGGCATCGAGATGGGTGATCTCCATCCCGCATTCGCCGGCATGCGTGGTGAATTCAACAAATTTCTGCTGCAGCAGTGCGTTGAAATTGGAAGTTGTCATGGGTTGCGAGAATCGGGGCGCTTGATTGTAGAGGAAGCGTGGCGCGCATCGGCTAGACTTCTCCGATGAATATGGCTGCTGCGGTAACCACGATGACCGACATCGAGCGCCGCCTGCGTGCGGGCCTGGCCGATACGCATCTGGACACGCCGCGTCCGATCTCGGATCTCGAACTGCCACTGAAGCTCGACAAGCTGCTGGCGCCACGCCTGCTGTCGGGAATGCGCGCGGCGGCGGTGCTGGCGCCGGTGATCCGGCGTGGCAACGAGTTGACGATGCTGCTGACGGTGCGCGCCCAGGCCCTGCGGGCGCACGGCGGTCAGATCAGTTTTCCCGGCGGACGGCGAGACGATTCCGACGATGGCGCGGTCGCGAACGCCCTGCGTGAAGCGCAGGAGGAGATCGGACTCGATCCGGACCGGGTCGAAGTGCTGGGCTACCTCGATGACTATCCGACCCTGACCCGTTTTCTGGTGACGCCGGTGGTGGGCTTGATCGATGGCGAGCCGGAACTGCGGGCCGATGCAGGCGAAGTTGCGGAGATTTTCGAGGTGCCGCTGACCTTCGTGCTGGATCCGCGCAGTTACCAGCGACGGATTCTCAGCCGTGATGGGCTCAATGTGCCGTTCTTCGAGTTGAACTGGCGGCAGTACCGCATCTGGGGCGCCACTGCCGGCATGCTCTGGAATCTGACGCAAAAGGTGATGCGCCATGAGTGATGTGCTGACAGTGGCGATGCGGCTGCAACGCGAGGCGGCAGCACTCGGGTTTGACTGGCGTGAACGGCAGGAGCTGTGGGAGAAACTGGCGGAAGAGACCGAGGAGTTGAAGGTCGCCGCGACGCAGAGTCGCGCAGCGGCGACCGATGAACTGGGAGACCTGTTGTTCATGGCGGTGAATCTGGCGCGCCATCTCGGCATCGACCCGGCCGAGGCCTTGCGCAGTACCAATGACAAGTTCTCGCGGCGATTCGCGCAGGTCACGAAAAACCTTGAGAATCTGCCGCCCATCGGCGATCCTCGGCGCCTGGACGAAATGGAAGCGCGGTGGCAGCAAGCCAAACGTGCCGAGAAGAAAACCGCCGGTTAGTGCGGTCCGCGGCTGGAGAACACCAGGGCGCATTTGCGCCTGACCGCACACACCTGAGGGGGCAACATGCGCATTGGCGTCGTCGTTGATTCGGCTTGCGATCTGCCGGACGAGTATCTGGAGCGGCACCGGATCCGGATTCTTCCGATCACTGCGCATCTCGATGGCCACGATCTGGTCGATAACCGTGATCCGGCGACGACGCTCGATTTCTATCGTCGTCACCTGTGCGCCAAGGGCGATGCCGCGACATCGCCGTTCACGGTGGACCAGATCAAGGAAGTGTTCCTGTCGAAGCTGGTGCTCGACTATGACTTCGTGCTGTGCATCACCATCGCCAGCGCGCGCAGTCCCATCCACCAGAACGCGACGCAGGCCTCGTTCGGCATCATCAACGAGTACAAGCCGATTCGCGCCCAGGCCGGAATCCCGGGACCGTTTTCGCTGCGGGTGGTGGACTCGCAGAATCTGTTCGCGGGGCAGGGGGTGGCCACCGTGGAAGCGGTGCGGCTGATCGAAGCCGGCGTTGCCAATGCCAACAAGCTGCGCGAGCGGGTCGAATACATCGCCAGCAACACCTACGGTTACATGGTGCCGCGCGATCTGCACTACCTGCGGGTGCGTGCGCAGCAGAAGGGCGATCGCAGCGTCGGCTGGTTTGGGGCGACGCTGGGCACGGTGCTCGATATCAAGCCCCTGCTTCGGGCTTACCGCAACGACACCAGGCCGGTGGCCAAGATCCGTCATTTCGACGAAAGCGCGGCCAAGCTGTTTGCGTATGCCGGACGGCGCGTCGAAGCGGGGCTGCTGACGCCGACGATGTGTCTCAGCTACGGCGGCGAGCTGTCGGAATTGCGCAAGCTGCCGGGTTACGACGCGCTGCAGAAGGTCTGCAAGCGCCACGGCATCGAAGTGTTCGAGAGCCTGATGAGCGTGACCGGCGGCATCAACGTCGGCGAAGGGGCGCTGGCGATCGCCTTTGCCGCCGAGCCGCACGAGCTCGATCTGTAGCGGCGGCATTTCGCTGTGGCGCGCTCAGGCTCTAAGCTATGCGCCCTTTGGCTTCCGCCTCTCGTTCGCAAATCGTCATGAGCGCAGTTACCCGTATTGCAGTACTTGGTGCCACCGGCCGCATGGGCCGCGCCGTCATTCAGGCGGTGGCGCAATCGGCCCAGGCCCAACTGGGTGCGGCGCTGGAGCGCACCGGTCATACCGAAATGGGCCGCGATGCTGCGCAGGTGATCGGTGCCGAGGCGGCCGGGGTGGTGATCGCCGCGGATCTTTCGCAGGCCGAATTCGATGTTGCGATCGATTTCACCCGCCCGGAAGGGACGCTGGCGGCGCTGGACAGCTGCCTGCGTGCACGCCGCGGCATGGTGATCGGGACGACGGGGTTCACGCCTGAGCAGAAGGCACAGATCGAAGCGGCGGCGCGCGAGATCCCGATCTGCATGGCGGCCAATTTCAGTGTTGGCGTCAACCTCTGCCTGAAGCTGCTTGAAGAAGCGGCACGGGCACTGCGTGATGATTTCGATATCGAGATTGTCGAAGCACATCATCGCCACAAGGTCGATGCGCCGTCCGGAACGGCGCTGATGATGGGCGAAGCCGTTGCCAGGGGCGCCGGCCGCGATCTGAAGACCTGTGCGGTTTATGAACGTTATGGACATACCGGCGCGCGCGATCGCGAGAGCATCGGCTTCGCCACCGTGCGCGGTGGCGACGTGGTGGGCGACCACACCGTGATGTTCCTGGGAGAAGGCGAGCGCATCGAGATTTCGCACAAGGCGTCCAGCCGCATGAACTTTGCCGGCGGTGCGGTGCGCGCGGCGGTCTGGTTGCAGGGACGCAAACCCGGCCTGTACTCGATGCGGGATGTGCTGGGGATCTGAGCGGGTGCACGGGCCGACTGGTCTGTTGCGGTCGGAATGGAGTGGGGTGGCGTAATGGCAGGGTAACTGTAAAAATATACAGTCATTCTCGCTTGTGACGTGTCATGCCCACTTCCCGTCGGCCGCTGTCTGCCGAAGATCATCCCGGACCGTCGCCGCGGCTGCGTATCGGGCGTGGTGCCCTATCGAATCCTGACGGCCGCTTTCTGCACCTGCAGCGTGAAGCCGTGGATGACGGCTGGTCGGAGCCGGACGAGCTGCCGCCGCGTCTGGAGACCACGGTACTGATTGATCACGCCAAGTCGATCATCAGCCGCAACCAGTCGCCGGATCTGCCGTTCGATCAGTCGATCAATCCGTACCGGGGCTGCGAGCATGGCTGCATCTACTGCTTTGCACGGCCCAGCCATGCCTATCTGGACCTGTCGCCGGGCCTGGATTTCGAAACCAGGCTGTTCTACAAGCCGAATGCGGCGCAGCTGCTGGAGGCCGAACTGCGGCAACCGGGTTATCGCTGCCGCTCCTTGTCGCTGGGCACCAACACCGATCCCTACCAGCCGCTGGAGCGCAAGCTGCGGGTGACCCGCAGCATTCTCGAAGTGCTGGCGCGCTTCCGGCACCCGGTCGGGATCGTGAGCAAGGGCGCGGCGCTGATCGAGCGCGATCTTGATCTGTTGCAGGATCTGGCCCGTGACCGGCTGGTGATGGTGGCCTTGTCGATCACCACACTGGATGCCGAATTGAAGCGTAGCCTGGAGCCGCGCGCTGCGTCACCGCAGGCGCGGCTGCGATTGCTGCAGCGGCTGGAGCAGGCCGGAATTCCGACCATGGTGATGGTGTCGCCGGTGATTCCGTTCGTGAACGACGCGGAAATCGAACAGATACTAACGGCCGCGCACGCGGCTGGAACCCGTCGTGCCGGATATATCCCGTTGCGGCTGCCGCATGAGGTGAAGGATCTGTTCCGGGAGTGGCTGCAGGTGCAGGTGCCGCTGAAGGCCAAGCATGTGATGAGCCTGGTGCAGCAGATGCGTGGCGGAAAGGACAACGATCCGCACTTCGGCACGCGAATGCGGGGCGAGGGGCCTTACGCGGAGATGATCGCGCAGCGTTTCCGGCTGGCTTGCCGGCGGCTCGGGATCAATGAGGGGGAGCGGCAGTCCCTGGATTGCAGCCGATTCATCGTGCCAACGCAGGCGGGCGATCAGTTGCAGCTTGGTTTCTGACGGGCCTGTAACAATAAAGCGGAAATATCGTAAAAATTCATGGACGATGGCGCGCCGCACCAATATAATGCCGGCCTAATCCTGAACGGGGGCAACTGCCCCCGTTTGCGTGTGTGCCCTTCGGATTAGCCTTGCGGAATAATGACAGCCGATGACCGATCATAAACCGGCCCTGCTTGTACTTGCTGACGGTTCAGTTTTCAAAGGGGTTTCCGTCGGGAGTGACGGTCAGACCGTCGGGGAGGTGGTATTCAACACTTCCATGACCGGCTACCAGGAAATCATGACCGATCCCTCGTATTGCGAGCAGATCGTGACGCTGACCTATCCCCATATCGGGAACGTCGGTACCAATGCTGAAGACGCCGAGTCGGATCGCGTCCACATCGCCGGCATGGTGATGCGGGAAGTCCCTCGCGCACACAGCAACTTTCGCTCGACCCAGGATTTCAGCGCCTATCTCAAGCAGCACAAGGTCGTTGCGATCGCCGGGATCGACACCCGCCGCCTGACCCGCATCCTGCGCGAGAAGGGAGCCCAGAGCGGTTGCCTGATGGCCGGAGGCCGCACCAGCGAAAAGAAGGCGCTCGAAGCGGCGCGCGGCTTCCCCGGGCTCAAGGGCCTGGATCTGGCCAAGGTGGTCTCCACAACCGCGGCTTACGCCTGGCGCAAGGGCCCCTGGGAGCTGGAAAGCAATCGCGAGAGCGAGCCGGCGTCCGGTGCCCACCATGTGGTGGTGTACGACTTCGGGATCAAGCGCAATATCCTGCGCATGCTGGTCGAGCGTGGCTGCAAGGTGACGGTGGTGCCGGCGCAGACCACGGCCGCTGCCGCAATGAAGCTGAAGCCGGACGGCATCATGCTCAGCAACGGCCCCGGAGATCCGGAGCCGTGCAGCTACGCGATCGCCGCGACGCGGACCTTCATCGACAAGAAAATTCCGCTGTTCGGGATCTGTCTCGGGCATCAGATTCTCGGTCTCGCCGTGGGCGCGAAGACCATGAAGATGAAGCAGGGACATCACGGCGCCAATCACCCGGTCCAGGATCTGGCAACCGGCGCAGTGATGATCACCAGCCAGAATCACGGCTTTGCGGTGGATGAAACCACGCTGCCCAAGAATGCGGTGGCGACGCATCGCTCGCTGTTCGATGGCTCCAATCAGGGCATCCGCCTGGTCGATGCGCCCGCCTTCAGCTTCCAGGGACACCCCGAAGCCAGCGCCGGTCCCCATGACGTGGGCGAACTGTTCGACCGCTTCGTGCGGTTGATGCAGGGCTGAGCATGTTCGGAATCACCGATCTCGCTACCTACGTGATCGGGGTGGTGTTCATCGTCCTGCTGCCCGGGCCAAACTCGCTGTTCGTGCTCGGCGCTGCGGCGCAGCGCGGTGTGCGTCAGGGTTATCGTGCGGCTTGTGGGGTGTTCCTCGGTGATCTGATCCTGATGGTGCTGGCGGTGGCTGGCGTTGCATCGCTGTTGCGTGCTCATCCCGGCCTGTTTACGGCAGTGAAGTACGCCGGTGCCGGCTATCTGGCCTGGCTGGGCGTGACCCTGCTGCGGTCGGCGTGGCACAACGGGTTCCGGGCGAATTCACCGCAGTTCACGGGGGCCGCATCAGGCTCTGTGGATACGGCGGCAATGGTCGGCGATCCGTTCCGACGTGCACTGACGATCAGCCTGCTGAACCCCAAGGCGATCCTGTTCTTCGTCTCGTTTTTCATTCAATTCGTGGACCGCAGCTATCCGTATCCGGCCTTGTCGTTTGCCGTGCTCGGAGCGATTGTCCAGTTCTTCAGCTTCCTCTACCTCAGCGTGCTGATTCTGGCCGGCCATCGTCTGGCGGCAGGATTCCGCGCGCGGCGTCGGCTTGCTGCCGGCGCGACGGGGGGAGTGGGCGCCCTGTTTCTGACCTTCAGCGCCCGGCTGGCAACAGCTACGGCGGGATAAGCGCAATGCCGAAACGTACAGACCTCAAAAGCATCCTGATCATCGGCGCCGGCCCCATCGTCATCGGCCAGGCCTGTGAGTTCGACTACTCCGGCGCCCAGGCCTGCAAGGCGCTGCGGCAGGAGGGTTACCGGGTGATCCTGGTCAACTCGAATCCGGCGACGATCATGACCGATCCGGAAACCGCGGACGCCACGTACATCGAGCCGATCCGCTGGCAGAGCGTCGAGAAGATCATCGCCAAGGAACGGCCGGATGCGCTGCTGCCGACGATGGGTGGACAGACCGCACTGAACTGCGCGCTGGATCTCGCCAAGTACGGGGTGCTTGAGAAGTACGGCGTGCAGATGATCGGTGCGAACGCGCATGCGATCGATCTGGCTGAAGATCGCCAGAAATTCCGCGACGCGATGACCGAGATCAATCTCGGCTCCGCGCGTTCCGGCGTCGCGCACTCGATGGACGAGGCGCGCAAGATCCAGGCGGAGATCGGCTATCCGGTCATCATCCGCCCGAGCTTCACCCTCGGCGGCACCGGCGGCGGCGTGGCGTACAACGTCGAGGAGTTCGAGGAGATCGTGACACGCGGGCTCGACCTGTCGCCGACCAACGAAGTTCTGATCGAGGAATCCCTGCTCGGCTGGAAAGAGTTCGAGATGGAAGTGGTGCGTGATCGCAAGGACAACTGCATCATCATCTGCTCGATCGAGAATTTCGATGCGATGGGTGTGCATACCGGTGACAGCATCACCGTGGCACCCGCGCAGACGCTGACCGACAAGGAATACCAGATCATGCGCAACGCGAGCATCGCGGTGCTGCGCAAGATCGGTGTCGAGACCGGGGGCTCCAACGTGCAGTTCGCGATCAACCCGGAAGACGGCCGCATGATCGTGATCGAGATGAACCCGCGCGTGTCGCGCTCGTCGGCACTCGCGTCCAAGGCCACGGGCTTTCCGATCGCGAAGATTGCCGCCAAGCTGGCGGTTGGCTACACGCTGGACGAGTTGCAGAACGACATCACCGGCGGTGCCACACCGGCTTCGTTCGAGCCCAGCATCGATTACGTCGTCACCAAGATTCCGCGTTTCACTTTCGAGAAGTTTCCGCAGGCCGATTCGCGTCTGACCACGCAGATGAAGTCGGTGGGCGAGGTGATGGCGATCGGCCGCAACTTCCAGGAGTCGCTGCAGAAAGCGATGCGTGGCTTGGAAGTCAGCTCCGATGGTTTCGATCCGCAGCTCAGTGCCGAGAACGGTGTCTACAGCGCCGATGCGCTGAATACGATCCGTACCGAACTGGCGATTCCGCGCGGCAAGCGCCTGTGGTACATCGGCGACGCATTCCGCGCCGGCAAGACGGTCGAGCAGGTATTCCAGCTCAGCAAGATCGATCCCTGGTTCCTGGAGCAGATCGAAGAGCTGATTCTTGCCGAGCGCGAGATCGCGCAGCAGAAGATCAGCAAGATCGAAGAGGCGGACCTGCGCCGCTACAAGCGACTCGGCTTCTCCGATGCCCGTCTCGCCAAGCTGATGGGCGTGAAGGAAGAATCGGTGCGCAAGGCGCGCCTGAAGCTGGATGTGCGCCCGGTGTACAAGCGCGTCGATACCTGTGCCGCGGAGTTCTCCACCTCGACCGCGTATCTGTATTCGTCCTATGACGAGGAATGCGAAGCGCAGCCGACCCAGCGCGACAAGATCATGATTCTGGGCGGTGGCCCCAACCGCATCGGTCAGGGCATCGAATTCGACTACTGCTGCGTGCATGCGGCGCTGGCGCTGCGCGAGGATGGCTATGAAACGATCATGGTCAACTGCAATCCGGAGACCGTGTCGACCGACTACGACACCTCGGATCGTCTGTACTTCGAACCACTGACCTTCGAAGACGTGATGTCCATCATCGATCTCGAAAAGCCGAAGGGTGTGATCGTGCAGTTCGGTGGTCAGACGCCGCTGAAACTGGCGCAGCAGCTCGAAGCGGCAGGCGCGCCGATCATCGGCACCACGCCGGACGCGATCGATCTCGCGGAAGATCGCGAGCGTTTCCAGGCGCTGGTCGAGAAGCTGGGATTGCTGCAGCCGCCGAACGGTACCGCGACCTCCGAGAAGCAGGCGCTGGCCGTGGCCAAGCGCGTCGGCTATCCGCTGGTGGTGCGGCCGTCCTATGTGCTCGGCGGTCGCGCGATGGAAGTGGTGCACGACGACGAAGACCTGCAGCGCTACATGCGCGAAGCGGTCAAGGTCTCGAACGATTCGCCGGTACTGCTGGATCGCTTCCTCAACAATGCGATCGAGGTCGACGTCGATGCGCTCGCCGACGGCACCGATGTGGTGATCGGCGGCATCATGGAGCACATCGAAGAGGCTGGCGTGCATTCCGGCGACTCGGCGTGCTCGCTGCCGGCGTACTCGCTGTCGAATAAGGTGCAGGACGATATCCGCAGCCAGATCGTCAAGCTGGCCAAGGGCCTGAATGTCGTCGGCATGATGAATACGCAGTTCGCCGTGCAGGGCAGCAAGGTCTATCTGCTCGAAGTCAATCCACGTGCCTCGCGTACCAGTCCGTTCGTGTCCAAGGCCACGGGCCGCCCGCTGGCAAAGATCGCGGCGCGCTGCATGGCCGGGCAGTCGCTGCGGTCGCAGGGCGTGACCCAGGAAATCATCCCGACCTACTACTCGGTCAAGGAGTCGGTGTTCCCGTTCAACAAGTTCCCGTCGGTGGATCCGCTGCTGGGACCGGAGATGCGCTCCACGGGCGAGGTGATGGGCACCGGCCTGCATTTCGGCGAGGCCTTCAACAAGGCACTGCTGGCCGCCGGGGTCATGGTGCCGCGCTCCGGCACCGTGTTCATCTCGGTGCGCGATCAGGACAAGGTCAAGGCCGTCGAGCTGGCGCGAGTGCTGGCCGACAAGGGCTTCAAAGTCATGGCCACGCATGGCACCGCCGCGGCGATCCAGGAAGCCGGCGTTGCCTGCCAGGGCGTGAACAAGGTCAAGGAAGGCCGTCCGCATTGCGTGGACATGATCAAGAACGGCGAAATCCAGTTCATTGCCAACACCACCGAAGGCAAGAAATCGATCGAGGAATCGCGCTCCATCCGCGGTGCGGCGATCCAGTACAAGGTCTGCTATTTCACGACGATCTCGGGCGCACTTGCCGCTGCGGTCGCGATGGATCACCAGGATGAACTCGAGGTCAACCGGCTGCAGACGCTTCACGCCAGCCTGAACTGAGCCTACACGCGGGGTCGCGGTACCGCCGGCAGCAGGTTTCTTTCATGCTGACGGCAAATGGTATCGTTACCCCTTCCCGTGAACCGCCTGCCGTTTTTACTGACGGCGGGCCCTGTTTTTGTCTAATACCATGAGCAAGACCCCGATGACCGCGCGTGGCGCGGACCAGTTGCGAGAAGAGCTGCGCCATCGCAAGAGCGAGCTGCGGCCCAAGATCATTGCCGACATCGAAGAGGCGCGTAAGCAGGGCGACCTGCGCGAGAACGCCGAGTACCATGCCGCGCGCGAGCAGCACGGTTTCAACGAGGGGCGCATTACCGAGATCGAGGCCAAGCTGTCGAATGCACAGGTCATCGACGTCACCAAGATGTCGGCCACCGACAAGGTGATCTTCGGCACCACCGTCGAACTGGCCGACGTCGATACCGGCGAGGAAATGCGCTATCAGATCGTGGGTGAGGATGAGGCAGACGCCAAAGTCGGCATGATCTCGGTGAACAGCCCGATCGCACGCGCGCTGATCGGCAAGATCGAGGGCGATTTCGTGCAGGTCACGACCCCATCCAGCGTCCGCGAACTGGAAATCGTCAAGGTTCTCTACGTCTGAAGCGGGTTCTTCTGGTGGCGGGTCTTGCGTGCCGGCGTCTTCCGGTGCTGTCCTTGCGTCCGAGTACTGCACCATGAGCCAGAAACGCCGTCCCAGTTCCGCGAAATGGTTGGCCGAGCATCGGGAAGACCCCTATGTTCAGGAGGCACACCGGCTGGGCTACCGTTCGCGTGCGCTGTTCAAGCTCAAGGAAATCAACGAGAAACATAAGCTGCTGCGACCGGCCCAGATCGTCGTCGATCTGGGTGCCGCCCCGGGCGGCTGGAGCCCGTCCGCGCGTCCCCTGC
>JBEBWZ010000025.1:0-31950 GCA_040391865.1 Solimonas flava | reverse complement strand
GAATATCGGCCTGTCACGCCGAGGGTCGCGGGTTCGAGTCCCGTCCGCTCCGCCACAACATCAATATCAAGGCGCCCGCAAGGCGCCTTTTTATTTGCCTGTGATGTGCCTTGATGCGAGCGCTGGGGAGCGCAGGGGCAAGACCTTGCGAAGGACAATGACGGACGTGGTTTCCGTGCTCGTCCGTGTCTGAGCAACGATTCCCGTACCTCATTCATCAGGGCGAGGTGGGCGATCACGGCGACGTGGACGATAGAGCGGAAATTTTTTCCGGAGAATCGGATTCTGCGTGCTAGATTACGACGTAACGCCGTCGGCACTTACGATTACGCGTCCGCCATTGGGGGCAATGGCAGAGACCGTGCCGGCAACTGCCGACCACTTACGCCGCCAGAGATCTTGGGAGATTCGGTTCCATGAGCACGCCGGTCGTTTTGATTCACGGGATGTGGTGCACGGGTGCCAACTGGACGCGTGTGCGCGAACTAATGGAGCCGCGCGGCTACCGCTGTTTTGCGCCGTCGCTGCCAGGTCATACGACGGTGCCCGATCAGCCGCTGCAGGTACGCAGGCTCGGACTGCGGGACTATCTGTCGGCTCTGGAGCAGGAGGTCGCGGCTCAGAACTTCGAGCGTCCGCCCGTCCTGATCGGCCATTCGATGGGGGGATTGCTGGCGCAGCAACTGGCCCTGCGACTGCAGCCGGCTGCGCTGGTGTTGTTGACGCCGGCGCCACCCTGGGGCGTGAACGCCTTGCGCTGGTCGAATCTGGTGCCGTTCCTGCCCTGGATGCTGAGTGGGCTGTTCTGGCGCAACGCGCATAAGCCGAGCTTCGAGCGCGCGCGGCTCTCGGCCTTCAATACGGTGCCTCATGATCGTCACCGTCGTCTGTACGAGGGACTGGTCCATGAGTCGGGCCGCGCGACTGCGGAGATCGGTCTGTGGTGGAGCGATTTCGCGCGGGCCTCGGCAATCGATGCGAAGCAGATCCGGTGTCCGGTCTACATCGTCAGTTGCGGCCAGGATCGTTTGACGCCGGCAGCTGTCGTACGCAAGGTGGCTGCCCGTTATCCGCAGGCTTCATTGCGACATTATCCGGAGCGTGGTCATTGGGTGATCGATGACGAGCAGACCGATGAAATGGTACATGCGATCTGTGGCTGGTTACGGCCGATCGAACAACGTCTGGAGCAGCGGCCGTCGCAGGCGGCCTGAGCAACGCGATGCATAACAATGGAAGGAGTGGGATGCGTATTTCCCGTATGGCCGGCGGTTTGCTGGCGCTGTCCCTGACACTGCCGGCCGTGGCGCAGACCGACACCGTGTCGCGAGCGATCGATGCCACCGCACAGTCGCAGCGCGCCTCTGCGCAATCACAGCAGCGAATCGATACGCTTGACGACCAGACGCGCGCACTGCTCGAGCGATATCGGGCCGCGTTGTGGCAATCGCAGCAGCTCAATGTCTATGCCGAGCAACTGGATCAACTGGTCTCGGGACAGCAAGCAGAGCGTGAATCGCTGAAGCGACAGCTGGTGGAGATGGAGCGCACCGAGCGTGAAGTGTTGCCGCTGATGCTGCGCATGCTCGACGGTCTGGAAAAACTGGTGGCGGCCGATCTGCCGTTCCTGCAACAGGAGCGCAAGGACCGCATCGACCAGCTGAAGCGCTTGATGGCGAATCCGGACACGGCGGTGTCGGAAAAATACCGGCGCGTCCTCGAGGCCTATCAGATCGAGGCCGACTACGGCCGTAGCCTCGGCGCGGAACGCGCGGAGATCGATGGCCGTACCGTCGATGTGCTGCGTACGGGCCGCGTCGGCCTCTACGCGATCACCCTCGATGGCAAGGAAGTCAGTTACTGGGATGCCGCGGCCGGCCATTGGCAACCGCTGGAGCGCCGTTATGAAGCGGCTGTGCGCAATGGCATTCGCATGGCGCGCGAGACCAAGGCCGCTGATCTGCTGGTGCTGCCGATGCCCGTTGCAGGAGTGCAGCCGTGAAGAAAATTGTCTTTTTGTTGATGTTGTTGCCAGGTCTCGCATGGGCGCAGGCGCCCGCAGCCGGCAAGGACGGGATGAATGATCTGCTGAAGCAGATCCGCGAGTCGGCACTGCAGTCGACGCAGCTCAATCGCGAACGTGAGGCCCGCTTCCTGAAGGAGCGCAACGCGCAGCAATCGATGCTGCAGAAGGCGCAGGCCGATCTCGGTGCGGCCGAAACGCGTGCGGCGCGCGCCAAATCGCAGTTCGATGCTGGGCAGGTGGAAATCGCGGCGATGAAGCAGAGCCTGATCGCGCGCATCGGTGATGCCAGTGCGATGTACGCCGGCGTCAAGCAGACCGCGAGCGATTTCCGCGTGCGTGCCGGCGATTCACTGGTGACCGCGCAGGCGCCGGAGCGCCTCGCGTTTCTCGATCAGTTGGCACAGGCCAGCGAATTGCCGGGCATTACCGAGCTGGAGCAGCTGTGGGTACTGCTGGCCGAAGAGATTGCCGAAGGCGGGCGCGTTGCGCGCTTCAACAGTGAAATCGTCAACGACGAAGGGGTGCGCAGCGAGGCCGAGGTGGTACGTGTCGGCTTGTTCACGGCATTTGCCGATGGGCGTTTGCTGACCGTCGATCCGTCCAGCGGTCATCTGAGTCTGCTGAGCCGGCAACCGGGGCATGAGGGTTTGCTGCGCGATTTTGCCAAGGCCGGACAAGGCTACGCACCGGTACTGGTCGACCCGACCCGCGGTGAACTGTTGCGGCTCTATACCTTGAAGCCATCGCTGATGGAACGTGTGCATCAAGGTGGGTTCATCGGCTACGTGATCATCCTGATCGGCGTGATCGGCGCAGTGCTGGCGCTCTATCAGCTGGTGTTCCTGATCGGCATCAGTCGCAAGGTGCGCGAGCAGCTGCAGAACACACGCACCCCGCGTGCCGACAATCCGCTGGGACGTGTGCTCGCGGTGCTGAAGGATGAAACGACCGCCGATCCGGAGGTGCTGGAGCTGCATCTGTCCGAAGCGGTGCTGCGCGAAACGCCGCGCATCGAGCGTTTCCAGAATCTGATCCGCATGATCGTTGCCGCCGGACCCTTGCTGGGGCTGCTGGGAACGGTGGTCGGCATGATCATCACCTTCCAGGCGATTCTCGAAGCCGGTGCCGGCGACCCGCGCGTCATGGCGGGCGGTATCTCGCAGGCGATGGTGGCAACGGTGCTGGGTCTGGGTATTGCGATCCCGCTGCTGTTCATCAATTCGTTGCTGGCAACGCGCTCGCGTGCGCTGATCCAGATCCTCGATGAGCAAAGCGCAGGTTTGCTGGCGCGACGCCTGGAGGGCGCGCGTGCTGCCTAGCCTGGAGCAGTGGCGACAGGGGCTGCTGAGCCCGTTCGCATCGCTGACGGATTTTTTCGATGCCGGCGGGCCGGTACTGGTCGTGATCTTTTTCACGGCATTGGTGATGTGGACCTTGATCCTCGAGCGCTACTGGTACTTCGCGCGGCTGTTTCCACGGCAGCAGGAGACATTGCGCAAGGAATGGGACGCTCGCGTCGAGCGCAGTTCCTGGCATGCACGCCGCATCCGGGCTCAGATGATTTCCGAAGCGCGGCTGGCGATGGAGGCGACGCTGCCGATCCTGCGCGCGATCATTCCCCTGTGTCCCTTGCTGGGCCTGATGGGAACGGTGGTGGGCATGTTGGAAGTGTTCGACGTGATGGCGCTGAAGGGGCGTGCGGATGCGCAGACCATGGCGTCGGGCGTGTCGCAGGCGATGATTTCGACCATGGCCGGCCTCGCGGTCAGCCTGTCCGGGATGTACTCGATCCAGCAGTTCGAGATGCGCGCGCGTCGCGAATCCGAGCGGCTCAACGATGTGTTGGTCCACGAATGAACGCGATGCTCAGGCTGAGCGGGGATTGCAGCTGATATGAGAATGCGACGGCATACGCCGCAACACGAGGAAACCGGTATCGACCTTGCGCCGATGCTCGATTTCATCATGAACCTGTTGATCTTTTTCATCATCACCGCGGCATTCGTCAGCGAGTCGGGCATCCGCGTCAATCGCCCGGCGGCGGAAACAGCGCAGAAGGAGGAGCGCGCCAACATCTTTGTCGCGATCTCGGCACAGAACGAGATCTGGATCGACAAGTCGCGTGTGGATATCCGCACCGTGCGGCCGACCATCGAGAAGCTGAAGCAGCAGCATCCGCAGGCCAGCGTGGTGATCCAGGCGGATCAGGCCGCACGTGCAGGGTTGATGGTCGAGACCATGGATCAGGTGCGTCTGGCCGGTGTCGCCGATGTCGCCATTGCCGCAACGCCAAAATGATCCGCGCGTACCGGCAGGTGATCGTTCGCATTCGTCACGGAGCCCCGCTCTGGTGATGGCGAATCTGCGCTGGTTCCTGATTCCGGCCGCTGCGCTGCTGCTGGTGCTGATCATGTTTCTGATCATGTACTGGCTGGTGGCACCGCCGCAGGGCGAGTATGCCGAGCCGCAGCGCGTGCTCGAAGGGATCGAGGTGGTACAGCCGCAGCAGGATCAGGATTCCGATCCCTTGCAGAGCCTCGATTCCGCACCGCCGCCACCGCCGGCTGCGCCGCCGTCGATGGCGCGTCCCGATCTGCCGTCGATCGCGACGCCGAGCGCCGCGGTATCACCGTTCGAGGCCGGAACGATTGCCTTGCCGATCACGCTGGGCAGCGGCGGCCTGCATCTCGGCAGCAGCGGTGCCTTCGGCGGCTTCGCCGGACGCGGCGCCGGTGGTGGCGGTTCGGGTTCCGGTGGCGGCGGATACGGCAAGGGGCAGGGGTTCAAGGGCAAGCCACTGGTACCGCTGTCGACGGCGCGCCCGCAGATTCCGGAATGGGCCTGCAAGCAGGGCATCAAGGGCTGGGTCGAGGTGGTGTTCACGGTGCTGCCGAATGGTCGTGTTGCCGATGTGAAGCTGATCGATGCCAATCCTCGCGGAGTGTTCGAGGCGGCGATGATCGAAAGCGTGTCGCACTGGATTTATGAATCGCACAGCAAGGCGCGCGAAGTGAAACAGCGCGTTCCGATGGACCCCGCCGACTGCGCGTACAACTGGCAATGAGTCACGCTCTCGTCCGTCATCTGGCCAGTGTCCTGCTGGCGCTAGCCGCCTTGGGCAGTGCGCTGCCGGCTGCCGCGCAGCAGTACCGCAGCGAGGTCAAGGAACTCGATGCGCCGCCGCCGGAAAAGCCGCAGCAGGATCCGCGCAAACTGCTGCAGGGCACCACCGACCCGTATGCCAAGGCACTGCTGCTGCGGGATCTTGCGGCGCAGGCGGCGGCCAAGAACGATTTCGCACAGGCCAGCAAGTATCTGGAGCAGGCGCTGTCGCAGAACGCGCTGTCGGGAATCGCGGCGGAGCAGATGCGCAAGGATCTGTCGCAGCTGTATCTGGCCAGTGGCGACTACAAGAAAATCATTCCGCAGCTCGAAGCCCAGGTGAAAACCGGCAAGGCGCCACCGGAGCTGATGGTGGCGCTCGGCGCCGCGTATGTCGAAGCGAAACGCTACAAGGACGCGGTGCCGCTGCTGGAGAAGGCACTGGCCGCGCGACCGAAGGCAGATCCGTCGTGGCGGCGCGCGATGGCCGCGGCGTTGATGGGCGCAGGTCGCGACAAGGACGCGCTGCCGTATCTGGAGCAGCTGTTGCAGGATGATCCCAGTCAAGGTGACGACTGGTTGCGGCTGGCGGCCCTGCACAGCAAGTTCGGCAATCGCGCGCGCGCGGCGGCGGTGATGGAGATTGCCAATCGGCTGGGTTATCTGAGCACGGCCGACGAGCGCTTGCGGCTGGTGAATCTGATTGTGCAGATCGGTGCTCCGTTCGAGGCGGCATCGGCATTGCAGACCTGGATGGAGCGCGATCTGATTCCGCTCAACGCCAGCACCGCAAGATTGCGCGCTGGCCTGTGGCTGGCGGCGCGGGAATCGGCGCTGGCGCTCGCGGCGCTGGATGACGCGATCCGGCTGGCGCCCAGTGTCGAGCTGTATCAGCAGCGTGCGCAGCTGTACATGGACCGCGAGGCCTATCCGCAGGCTGCCGAGGCCCTGGAGCAGGCGATCGCGCGGGGCGCCAAGGATGGCGCGACGTTCATGGCACTGGGCATGGCGCGCTATCAGCAGGCGGATATCGAAGGGGCGATCGAGACTTTTCGCGAAGCGAGCCAGCAGACTTCCACCCGCAAGCTTGCCGCCGAGTGGGTGAAGTATCTGGAAACCGGCAAGGCGCGCGAGCAGGCGATGGCGGCCGCCTCCGAGCGGCGCGCGCGCGACAGCGAAACGATTCTCCTCAGTGGTCGCATGACCGGCGAGTCGATGACCCTGACTGCTGCCGGCACCGATCCTGCCGAAGCGGTCTCCGGTCCGCGTGACAATCTGACGCCGATCGGTGCGGAAGCGCCGCCGAATCGTGATGGCAGCATTCCGGCCTGGGCCGGCGGGCTGTCGCGTGCGCAGTGGCCGGCCAGCTTCAAGCCCGGTGCACGCATCGTCGATCCCTATCCGGAGGACAAGCCGCAGTTCGTGATCACCGCGGCCAATGCGGCGCAGTACCGGCAGCATCTCAGCCCTGGCCACCGTGCCTTGCTGGCGCGCTATCCGAGCTATCGTCTGCCGGTGTACGCGTCACGGCGCAGTGTCTCGTATCCGGCCGAGATCGTTGCTGCGACGCAGGCCAACATCGGCAAGGCGAAGCTGCTCGGTTCCGATGCGCTGGAGGGCGCGCGTCTGGGCTTTCCGTTCCCGAAGCCGCAGTCCGGCGTCGAGGTGATGTGGAATCACCGCACCCGCTATCGCGGCAATGCGGTGATCTTGCAGACCACGCAGGCGGTGGTGCGGCCGCGCTTCTCTCCGGAGTATCTGAAGCAGACCGAGCGGGTCTGGTTCCGCTACGGCAACATCAAGGACCCGGTCGATCTGGCGCAGAAGAACATCCTGCTCTATTACCTGACCTGGTTCGGATCATCGCGCAACGAAGTCGATTTTCTCGCACTGGTGCACGAGACCGCGAACTCGATCAAGGATTCACGCAACATCTGGGTGCTGCCGCCGAAGATGCGCAAGATGTTCCGCGTGCCGCCGGTAGGGTATGACCAGCCGTTCCCGGGTTCGGAAGGCCTGATGTTCATCGACATGGTCGACATGTACAACGGCGGGTTCGATCGCTATGTCTGGAAGCTGACCGGCAAGCGCGAGCTGTACATCCCCTACAACAGCTATCGCCTCAACGACGGCCGTTACAAGTACGCCGATCTGCTGAAGCCGGATCATTTCAATCCCGAAGGCACGCGCTACGAACTGCATCGGGTCTGGGTGATCGAAGCGACCGAGCGTGGCGGCAAGCGCCACAGCTTCGGCAAGCGCACCTTCTATGTCGACGAGGACAGCTGGAACGTGGTGCTGGTCGAGAATGAGGATCACAAGGGCCAGCTCTGGCGCTTCCAGGAGGGCCATCTGATGCACGCCTATGACGTGCAGTCGGCCAATACCGCACCGGTGGTGACTTACGATCTGAAGGACGGGCGCTATTTCGCCAATCGTCTGTCGTCGGAAGATCCGCCGCCGAAGTACGACGAAGCGATGAAGGAATCGGAGTTCATGCCGGCGGCGGTCAAGGCGCGCTACTCGCGCTGAAGCCATCGCCGCGCGGCGCGATGGCTTCAGTCGAGATAGGCGCGGATCAGCTTTCCGATCGCCGGCATCGCCGCTAGGACTTCGCTCTCGGCGGTGCTGCGAAAACGTGCGTAAGTGCTCCGGGTCTTGCTGTTGCTGCTGGCCGCGACACGTGCGTCGGCAGCGGCCAGCAGTGCCGCAGCGGCGCGCTGCGCATTCTTCTGCAGGAACAGCGTGAAATCACGCTGCGGTGCGCTCGCGAATTCGCGGTAGAGCGGCTCCAGCGCCTGCGAGAATTCCGGCTGCAGCCGCCGTACCGCACGCGGCAGTATGTCCGGCCGGGCCGCCTTCAGCATGGCCAATCCGGTTTTCAGGGTGATCCCCTTGATCCCGCCGCGACTGGCAATATGGGATTCGATCAACTGCACCGCGTCGGCCGTAAACGCATCCTGGTGCTGCGGGGCACTTAGAATGTCCGCCAGAGTTTTCATGGAGCGCTCATGTCATCTAAAGACGAAAAGGGTTCGAAGGGTAGCATCCGTTCACTCAAGACCCGACCCCTGGAACGCTCGATTGCACTGACCCGCCTGGGCGTCGGTGCCGGGGCCAAGATCATGGCGCACTCGATCGCCAACATCTTCCGCGGCGAGATAGCGCGTGACGATGCCGACCGCGCGTTCTATCAGCGGCAGGCGCAGGTACTGGCCGATGAGCTGGGGCAGCTGAAAGGCAGCGTGATGAAGGCCGGGCAGATGCTGTCGCTGTACGGCCAGTATTTCCTGCCGGAAGAAGCGGTCACGGTGCTGTCGTCGCTGCAGGACGATACGCCGCCGGTGGACTGGCGGGTGGTGGGCCCGGTGCTGGAGAAAGCCCTGGGGCGGGCGCGGATCGCCGAGCTGCAGGTCGAGACCACGCCGCTGGCGGCGGCCTCGCTGGGGCAGGCGCATCGTGCGCGCCGCCGCAGCGATGGCGCCGAATTGTGCGTCAAGATCCAGTATCCCGGCGTGGCCAACGCCATCGAGAGCGACATCAACACGCTGTCGCGGCTGCTGATCCTGACCCGGCTGGCCCCCAAGGGGCTTGATCTGGCGCCGGTGCTCAGCGAAGTGCGCGAGATGCTGTTCCGTGAGGTCGATTACAAGAGCGAGCGCGAATTCACCGAAGCGTTCGCGCAGCGGCTGGCCGACGATCCGCGCTTTGTGGTGCCGCGCACTTATCCCGAGTACTGCAGCGATCGCGTGCTGACCACCAGTTTCGAGCACGGCCTGCATGTGCGCGATCCGGCGGTACAGGCGCTGAGTCTGGAGCGACGCAATCGCCTGGGCAAGGCCTTCCTGGAACTGTTCCTGACCGAATTCTTCTGCTGGGGCATGGTGCAGTCCGATCCGCACTTCGGGAACTACCGGATCCGCGTCGGCGACACGGCCGAGGACGACCGCATCGTGCTGCTGGACTTCGGTGCGACCCGCCTGTTCAGCCGTGAGTTCATCGAGAATTACTCGGATATCGTGCGGGGCGCGATGGAGGGTGATCACAGTCGCGTCGAGCACGGCGCACATGCCATCGGCCTGATGCGCGAAGGCTTTCCACAAGCGGTTCTGGATGAATTTGTGGCGATGTGCGAAATGATCGTCGAGCCCTTCAGCGGGCACGCGGTGCCGGCGCATCTGCTGAATGCACGCGGTGAGTACCGCTGGGGAGACTCGGATTTGCCGATGCGCTCAGGCCGGGTGGCTGCGGTCAATGCACTGTCGGTGCATTTCCGGGTGCCACCCCGCGAGATCGTGTTCCTGCACCGCCGCCTGGCCGGAGTCTTCATCATGCTGGCGACCTTGCGCTGCGAGTTCAACGGGCGCGAAATGCTGCAGCGCACATTGGCGGAAGTTTCCCCGGCAGCGTAAAAAATAAGTTACTTTGCAGTGGCCATTCGATTGGCAAGGGTTCCGTGGATTGGTTAGCATCTTCCGCGGTGTTTCCCGCATTTGGCCGCCATCGCGACCTTCATCCCTACAGGAGAATTGAGCCCATGAAAAAGCGCTACGCGTTGCTCTCCGGAGCACTGGCGCTGACCCTGATCGCAGGTCAGGCGTTTGCCAAAGTGTCCCCTCAGGAAGCCGACAAGCTCGGCAAGGAACTGACGCCGGTCGGGGCCGAGAAAGCCGGCAACAAGGAAGGAACAATCCCGGCGTGGAACCCGGAACCTCGTCGTGGCGCCTTGTCGGGTGAATTTCCCAACAATGCGAAACTCGATGTCGAGAAGCCGATCTACACGATTACCAAAGCCAACATGGCGCAGTACGCGGACAAACTGTCCGAGGGCCACAAGAAACTGCTGACCAGCTATGACAGCTACAAGCTGGAGGTCTATCCCAGCCATCGCCTGATCGGCTGGCCGGACGAGATCTACAAGGCGACCAAGGCCAACGCCACCACCTGCGAACTGCAGGGCACCGAAATTCTCGACAACTGCACGCTGGGCTTTCCATTCCCGATCCCGAAGTCGGGCGCCGAGCCGGTCTGGAACCACAAGCTGAAATGGCGTGGCGAGGCGGTCATCCGCTACAACAACCAGATGATCGTGCAGCCCAACGGCAGCTTCCAGCTGACCAAGCTGCAGGAAGACGTGGTGTTCGGATACGCGTCGATCAAGAACCCGCTGACGCTGAAGCCGGGGCAGGGCGAGTTCCTGAAGTATCTGTCCAAGACCGTGGCGCCGCCGCGTCTGGCGGGCACCTTCATCCTGGTGCACGAAAAGATGGGCACCGGCGCGGAAGGTCGTGCGGCGTGGCTGTACTCGCCGGGCCTGAAGCGTATCCGTCGTGCTCCGACCGTGTGCTGCGACAACCCGTATGAAGGTACCGACGGTCACCAGTTCTACGATCAGGTCGACATGTTCAACGGCGCCCTGGATCGCTACAACTGGAAGCTGATCGGCAAGAAGGAAATGTACATCCCGTACAATTCCAACCGTATCGCCAGCAACAAGGTCAAGTACAAGGATCTGGTCAAGCCCAAGCATCTGAACCAGGATCTGGCGCGTTACGAACTGCATCGCGTCTGGATCGTGGAAGCCGACATCAAGCCGGGCACCAGCCATACCTTCAAGAAGCGTCGCATGTATCTCGACGAAGATGGCTGGACCATCGCGATGGAAGACGATTACGACAACCGTGATCAGCTCTACCAGTTCCACGAAGGTCACATCGTCAATGCGCCGAACATCCTCGCGGCGACCACGGTGCCGGAAATCATCTATCACTTCACCTCCGGCCGTTACTTCGTGACCGCCGCCTGGAACGAAGACAAGCCGATCGATGCCACCGCGACCTTCAAGCCGGATTACTTCAGCGCCGCGTCGGTGCAGAAGATGACCACGAAGTAAGCGGTATCCAGCGGGCACTGCTGTAGAGTTCGAGCCGCCGGGAGAGTGTCCCGGCGGCTTTTTCAATATGAATCCGAAGGGCCGGCGAGCCCAAGAATGGGGAAGGCGATGAAATTCGACGACAAGCACAGCTTCGACAAGCCGGCGGCGACGGTGATGAAGATGTTTTCCGATCAACAGTATTTCGAACGGAAGTATCAGGCACTGGGGTTCACCGATATCCAGGTGCTGGAACACGAAAAAACCGCGACGCGCTTCCGCATCAAGGTGCGCTACACCGCCAAGAACGATGTGCCGGTGCCGGAGTTCGCCAAGAAATTCATTCCGGCGACCACGGTAGTGGTGCAGCAGGACGCCTGGGACCTGAGCAAGATGACCGGCCGCATCGAGGCCGAGATCAAGGGGGCGCCGGTCAAGGTCAGCTGCGACATGAGCCTGAAGGACGACGGCAAGGGCGCGGCCAATCTGCTGAAGTGGAATGTCAGCTGTGGCATTCCGTTGATCGGCGGCAAGATCGAAAAGATCACTGCAGATGATATCCAGGCGAAAGCCGCCAACGACATCGCCACTACCCGCAAGATTCTGGCGGATTACTGATTTTCACTTTCGATTGTTGACATGACTGATTCCAAGAAGCCACAAAAACCCGATGCCGATGCTCCGGTGAGTTTGTGGCAGACGCTGGCCAGCGTCGCGGCTTCCTTCTTCGGCGTGCAAAGCTCGAAGAACCGGAAGCGCGATTTTTCCAAGGGCCGGCCGGTGCATTTCATCGCCGTGGCGCTGGCGCTGACCGGGGCGTTCATCGCCATCCTGTGGCTGATCGTGAAACTGGTGATGAAGAACGCCGGTCTGTAGCCCTGCAATGGACGTGCGACCGCGCTCAGTCTTCGCGGTCGCGCGTCGTCTTCAGCTTGTAGATCCAGTCCAGCGCCTGACGCGGCGTCAGGCTGTCGGGATCGACCTCGTCGAGCAGCGACAGCGCTGCGGAGGGTTTTGCAGCGCTTTGCATCGGCGCCGACGGCACGGTCACTGTCGCCGCGGAGCCGAATAGCGCCAACTGCGGCGTCGCCTTGGGCGCTGCGTCGACTGGCGTCGCTTCGAGGGCCAGCAGGTGCTGGCGCGCCGCTTTGATCACCGACTGTGGCACGCCCGCCAGCGCGGCCACCTGCACGCCGAACGAGCGACTCGCCGGGCCGGGCTTGACGCTGTGCAGAAACACCAGACGCTCACCCTGCGCATCGTGATACTCGGCGGCGTCCAGATGCGCGTTGGCCACGCCCGGCAGGCTGTCGGGCAGCTGCGTCAACTCGAAATAATGCGTGGCGAACAGCGTATAGGCGCGTACTTCGCGGGCCAGATGCTCGGCCACGGCGCGGGCCAGCGACAGGCCATCATAGGTCGAGGTGCCGCGGCCGATTTCATCCATCAGCACCAGGCTCTGCGCCGTTGCGTTGTGCAGGATGTTGGCGGTTTCGCTCATCTCCACCATGAAGGTCGAGTGCCCAGCCGCGAGGTCGTCGGCCGCACCGATGCGGGTGAAGATGCGATCGATCGGGCCGATGCAGGCTGACTGCGCCGGCACATAGCTGCCGACATGCGCCAGCAGCACGATCAGCGCGGTCTGACGCATGTAGGTCGACTTACCACCCATGTTCGGGCCGGTGATGATCAGCAGTCGGGTGCTGTCGGCCAGTTGCAGGTCGTTGGGTACGAACGGATCGCGCAAGGTCTGTTCGACCACCGGATGGCGGCCACCGCGGATCTCGATGCAGTCGACGGTGCTCAATTGCGGGCGATTGAAGTTCAGCGCCAACGCGCGCTCCGCGAAGCAGGCGAGCACGTCGAGTTCGGCCAGCGCCTGCGCCGTCTGCTGCAAGGGCTGCAGCCGCGCCGCGACATGATCGAGCAGGCTTTCGTACAACTCCTTTTCGCGTGCCAGTGCGCGGTCGCGTGCCGACAGCACCTGATCTTCGAACTTCTTCAGCTCGTCGGTGATGTAACGCTCGTAGTTGGTCAGCGTCTGGCGCCGGCTGTAGTCGGCCGGAATCTTTGCGACATGGCTCTTGCCCACTTCGAGGTAGTAACCATGCACGCGGTTGTAGCCGACCTTCAGCGTCTCGATGCCGGTGCGGGCACGTTCACGGTTTTCGAGGTCGATCAGGAAGCCATCGGCGTTTTCCGACAGCTGCCGCAGATGGTCGAGCGTCTCATCGTGACCGTTGCGGAACACACCGCCATCACGCGCCAGCAGCGGCGGGTTGTCGGCCAGTGCGGCGCGGAGATGGGTTGCGAGTTCCTGATGCAGCCCCAGCTGTTCGCGCAGCGCGACCAGCAGCGGCGCTTCGCAGTGCTGCACCGCCTGATGCACGGTCGGCAGCGCCGTCAGGCTCAGGCCCAGTCCGAGCAGATCGCGCGGCCGGGCCGAGCGCAGGGCGATGCGCGCCAGCACCCGTTCGATATCGTGGATCTCGCGCAGTGCGTCGCGCAGCGGCTCGTAAGCCGGACCGGCGGCCGAGACGTTGTCGAGCAGGGCGGCAATGGCATCGTAGCGGGCGCTGATCGCGGCATGCGCACGCAGTGGTCGCGTCAGCCAGCGCACCAGCGCGCGCGCGCCCATCGGGGTGACGCTGCTGTCCATCACGCTGAGCAGCGTGCAATCGTGTCCGCCGGACAGCGAGCGATCGATCTCGAGATTGCGTCGTGTCGCGGCGTCGAGGATCAGCGCTTCCGAAGCCGCTTCCACCCGCAGGCCGTTGACGTGTGGCAGCGCGGTGCGCTGCGTTTCCTGCACGTATTGCAGCAGGGCGCCGGCCGCCGCGATCGCGGCATCGAGTCCTTCGGCGCCATAGCCGCGCAGATCCTGGGTCTGGAACTGCTGGATCAGCAGGCGTTGCGCCGACGCCGCATCGAAATGCCAGGGTGGACGCGGGCGCCCGATGAAGCTGCCGAGGTTCAGCAATTGCCCGTCGGCGACCAGCAGTTCATTTGGGCGCAGTCGTTGCAGCTCGGCCAGCAGGTCGGCCTCGCGATGAGTTTGCAGCACGCTGAAGCGACCGGACGACAGTTCCAGCCAGGCGAGGCCGAACTGATCGCGCACGATGCACACGGAAGCCAGCAAGGTCTGGGTGCGCGCGTCGAGCAGGGCCTCGTCGGTAGCGGTGCCGGGCGTGACGATGCGTACCACTTCACGGCGCACCAGGCCCTTGCCGACTTCACCGATCTGTTCGGCGATCGCCGCCGACTCACCGGCCTTGATCAGCCGCGCCAGATACTGTTCCAGCGCGTGATGAGGCACGCCGGCCATCGGGATCGGCTGTCCGGCCGATTCGCCGCGCTGTGTCAGGGTGATGTTGAGCAGGCGTGCGGCCTTGCGCGCGTCGTCATAGAACAGTTCGTAGAAGTCGCCCATGCGAAACAGCACCAGCGCGTCCGGGTGCTGTGACTTGATGCCGAAGTACTGCTGCATCAGCGGCGTGTGTTCGCTGAAAGGGGAGACCGTCATGGGAACCGGGATTCAGATAGGTGAGGCATATAATCGATGACCTATTATCGCCTCTGAAGGCCACCCCGTGAGCCCTATCTCCGATCTCGGCTGGCACCCCGATTCCTGGCAGGCCAAGCCGGCGACGCAGCAGCCGAAGTATCCGGATGCGGACGCTTTGCAGCAGGCTCTGCAGCGTCTGAGTGCGCTGCCGCCGCTGGTGACTTCGTGGGAGGTCAATGCGCTGAAGGCGCAGCTGGCACGCGCGCAGGCCGGTGAGGTGTTCGTGCTGCAGGGCGGGGATTGCGCGGAGAGTTTTGCCGACTGCCGCTCGGAGATCATCGCCAACCGGCTGAAGGTCCTGTTGCAGATGTCCCTGGTGCTGGTGCATGGCCTGCGCAAGCCGGTGCTGCGTCTCGGCCGCTTTGCCGGGCAATATGCCAAGCCACGTTCGGCCGATCTCGAGACCCGCGGCGAACTGACGCTGCCGAGCTACCGCGGCGATCTGGTCAACGGTCCCGAATTTACCGCTGCGGCGCGGATTCCGGACCCGCAGCGCCTGCTCGACGCGCATGCCTGTTCGGCGATGACGATGAACTTCGTGCGCGGCCTGATCGATGGCGGTTTTGCCGATCTGCATCATCCGGAATACTGGGATCTGGCCTGGGTGCAGCATTCACCGCTCGCGGCCGAGTACCAGAAGATGGTGGATGCGCTGGGCGACTCCTTGCGCTTCATGGAATCGCTGGCGGGGCAGTCGATCAGCGAGTTCTCGCGCGTCAATTTTTTCACCTCGCATGAAGCGCTGTTGCTGTGGTACGAGCAGGCGCAGACGCGACAGGTGCCGCTTGCACCGGGCTGGTACAACCTGTCGACTCATTTCCCTTGGATCGGGATGCGCACTGCGGATCTGGGCGGGGCTCATGTCGAATACTGTCGCGGTATCCGCAATCCGATGGGCGTCAAGGTCAGTCCGACGATGACCACGGAATGGGTGCTGGGCCTGTGCCGCGTGCTGAACCCGGACCATGAGCCGGGCCGTCTGACGCTGATCCATCGCTTGGGCGGCGACAAGATCGCCGACCATCTGCCGCGTCTTATCGAAGCGGTACGCGCTGCGGGGCATCGCGTGCTGTGGCTCTGCGATCCGATGCACGGCAATACCATCAGTGCCGGCAACGGCTTCAAGACCCGGCCATTCGACGCGATCATGTCGGAGCTGGTCCAGGCCTTTGCGATCCATCGCGACTGCGGTTCGCAGCTGGGCGGCGTGCACCTGGAGCTGACCGGCGAGGATGTCACCGAATGCACCGGCGGCGCGCGCAACCTGTCGGCCAGCGATCTCGAGCGCGCCTATCGCTCGACCGTCGATCCGCGCCTCAACTACGAGCAGGCACTGGAACTGGCGATCAAGATCGCCCGCGTCGCCGGCTGAGGCTCAATGCCGGTGCGGCCTGTGATTCTCGAACAGGTCCGCAAGAAATCCACGACCGCCCTTGCGCAGCAGCGACGATGCATAAAGGCCGCACACCGCGATCAGCGCGAGGTAGTGCATGGCACCGAACGCATCGGTCGCCAGCGGGCTGGCGGGTGCCGAGCCTTCCTGCGTCAGCCATGCGTCGATGGCCCAGCCCAGCAGCATCGCGCCGCCGGCAATGACGGTGATGAACAGGCTTGTGCCCGGCCATGCGCGTCGAGCGTGATGACCGCGACCCCTGAGCCCCGAAAGCCCCAGTGCGGGGCCGGTAAGCAACAGCGCAAGACCGGCACCGGGTGACAGACCGGCGGCGATCAGTACCGCGACCAGTGGGGTCAGGCCCGTCGCGCAGAGCCATAACGGGATGCCCAACAGCGCCAACAGCACGACCCAGACGCTGCCGGGCCAGTGCGACCACGGGATTTCTCCGGCATGGGGGGCGAACAAGGCCGCCACCAGCAGTCCGGCGAGGATCCACGGTGCGGTCTGGTCGACCAGTTCGACACCGGCGGCGCGCAGCCCGCGTCGCCAGGGCGATCCGGGAGGCTCTGCGGAAGGATGGGGTGGGTGTCGCGCGGTCTCGGTACGTCGACTGAGCATCCAGCCGCCCGTCGCAGCCAGCAGCGCGATGGCAGCGGCCCGCAATCCGGTCAGTTCAAGGCCGAGCAAGGGCAGGGACATGATCACAGCGATCAGGCTGAGCAGCGGTGGTGCGATGCCGCGGGCCTGCGCGGCGACCGTGGCGTCGGATGGATCGCCGCTGCGCACCCGCTGCAGCCACGGCTGCTGTCGTGGCGGCCACAGCGCCGTCACCAGACCGCCGATGCCGTAGGCCAGCAGCAGCGCCGGGGCCAGTTGCAGTGCCAGTGCGAGCAGGGTCGGCAGCAGCGCTTCGTGAACGACCGCTTCGTCGTGACCATGTCCGTGGCTGGCGGCCAGCGTCACCAGTACCGCCAATCCCGCGAGATTGCCGAGCCCTTCCCAGGGCGGCGAGGCGTGATGATGTTCCGAGTCCTCATCGAGATGCGGGCGTCCGAACACCACATGGAGGATCGAGCCGGCGATCAGGGCCTGGAACCAGGCCCAGGTCTGCTCGCCCAGCAGGCCGTTGAGGCTGAGGCCGTAGCGGTAGCCGGCGATCGTCGCCATCGCCATGCCGGCCAATGCCAGCGCCGGCAGCCACGCGCCGAACACCGGGAACAGCAGCCACCACACCACCAGCCCGACCGGAATGCTGTGAATGGCGACGGCCAGCGCCAGCGCTTCATGCCCCTGTTCGCCGGCGGGGCTCAGTGCCGCGCCATCGCCGAAGCTGTGCAGGATCAGCCCCAGCACCGCCAGCGCCAGCGCCAGCAAATGCGCCTCGCGGCGTGCGCGCGTCAGCAACTGTTCGAGCGCGGTGGGGCCCAGCAGACCCAGCAGCAGGAAACCGAGACTCCACAATCCGCCTTCGCTGAAGGCGCCGGGGACGGCTTCGATCAGTACCAGTCCGGCAATGCTGACCAGCACGAAGCCATCCAGAAACGCCAGCAGTGCCGGCCGCGGCCGGGCCACGACATAGAGCAGTGGACCGGAGAGCAAGGCGGCAAGCGTGGCGAGCAGCAGGGCTAAGTGCATGGGCGGGGGCGTACAGGGGGCGCGATTATCCCACGTCGAAGACGTGCGTGGCTGCTCGGTAATGCGTGACGATCCTCGCTAAGATTCAAGATCTGCAGTGGATGACGGTAGCTGAATCATGAAAATCGGATTGGGAATCGTCGCGGGCCTGTTGGTGATCGGGCTTGCGGTGTGGTGGTCGATGCGACCTGCCGCGGATCGCTTCGACTATGCGGCGGCGTTCGAGCAGCCGACCGCAAGCCCCGTTGCCGCTGGCGACGTGGTGGACGTGAAAGCACTGGCAGGTCGGACCGAGGAAGAAGTCGCGGCCTTGCTCGGTGCGCCGGCGCAGTGCGAAAAAGCCTTGCACAGCCGTCGCTGCAGCTACGCGCAGGCGCCGGTCGAGATCGTGTTCATCGACGGTCGCGCCGACTGGATGACGATACGGGTCTACGACAGCGAACTGCCGCTGCTGCCGGACGCGCTGGCGCGTTTCGGCCTGCCGGTGAGCGAGCCGGCGGAGTCTGATCTGCATCAAAGCATCTGGCGCGAGATCGCCGGATTGAAAGAAGTTCGCCTGGTGGGCGACGAGAACGGAGTGATGTATGTGCGCATCAAAGCCCTTACCCCGTAAGGCTGGCGTGCGCGCCGGCATGCGTCTGTGGCGGTGGAGTGCGGCGCTGTTGCTGGCGACGCAGTGCGCTCCCGCCCTTGCCTCCGATCTGCAGGTGCTGCGGATCACGCCGTCGGGGAATGATGTCGCCGCCGCGGGGCAGATCGTGATCCATTTCGATCGCGCGGTGGTGCCCCTGGGCCGCATGGAGCGCGATGCCGCCGAAGTGCCGGTGAAGATTTCGCCGGACCCCGGCTGCCAGTGGCGCTGGCTCGATGCGCAGGCGCTGGCGTGCAACCCGCCGCCGATGCAGGCCTTGCAGCGCGCCACGCGCTATACGGTCGAGGTCGCGCCGGAGTTCGAGACGGTGCAGGGCGAGCGTCTGCGGAAGGGGCTCAGTCACAGTTTCGTGACTGAACTGCCCAAGATGGATTTTGCCGATGTGAATGAATGGCGCGGTGCCGGCCTGCCGGTGGTGCGCGTGCGCTTCAATCAGGCGGTGACCGCAGCGGCGGTCGCCAGATCGCTGCAGTTCGGCAACGTGCCGGCGCAGGCGCAGCCCGAATACTCGGATGCCACCACGCCGTTCTATACCCCGGAGGGTGAAGCTCGCCGTACCTGGGTGGTGCAGCCGGTGCGTGAATTGCGCGGCGACAGTGACTACGAGTTGCGATTGTTGCCGGGTCTGCGCTCGGCGCTGGGAACCGAGCCCAGCCGCGAGGCGCAGAAGGAAGCGAGCTTCCATACCTTTCCGGCACCGCGCCTGGTGGGTATCGAATGCCAGGTCGATGGCCGGTCGCGGCAGCTGGCAGCGGGCGAGCGCACGCAGCGCTGCGCGCCATTGGAAGGTGTCAGTCTGGTGTTCAGTGCACCGGTCGGTGCGCAGGCCCTGAAGTCGCAGCTGAAGCTCAGCCCCAACCCTCTGCCGGCGCAGGCCGATCCGGATTACGACCCCTGGGCGGGCATCGGCGAGGACCGCTCGCCCGGCCGCTGGCACCGGGCCGGCCGGCACTACAGCGTGCGCCTGCCGTTCGTGCTCGCGGCCGATACCGACTACCGCATCGAGCTGGGCACGGCGCTGCAGGATCTGTTCGGACGCCCGGTCGAGCGGCCGCAGACGCTGAGCTTCCGCACCGGTGCGCGTTCGCCGAAGCTGGTGTTCGAGCACGATCACGCGGTGATCGAATCCGGCGTCGACTCCGAAGTGCCGGTGGTGGTCACCAACCTCGACCATCTGCGTGCCCGCTTCGAGCGCTGGACTGCGACCGGTCTGCAAAGTGCGCAGCAGCACGAGATCGCGCTGCCGCCCGTCCGCAATCTCGCGGTCAAGACGCCGCTCGATGTGCGCGGCATGGTGGGGGGCAACAGCGGCGCCGTGCGCGGGCATCTGCAAACCGCGCCGCAAACCGATTCCCGACCGCGCGAATTCTTTGCGACGGTCACGCCGTGGCAGGTGCATGCCAAGTTCGGTCACACCAATCTGCTGGTCTGGGTGACGTCGATGGCCGATGGACTGCCGGTGGACGCCGCGGAAGTCGCGGTGCTCGATCAGTTCGGCGGCAGCGTCAAGGCCAGTGCCCGCACCGATAGCCAGGGCGTTGCCAGCCTGCAGGGCGGCGCGGAACTCGATCCCAAGCTGGAGCGTCAGTGGAGCAGCAGCGATCCGGGGCCGCTGTGGGTGCGGGTGCAGCGCGGCAGCGATATCGCGGTGCTGCCGCTGTCGTCCGCGTTCGTGATCGATACCTGGCGCGCCTCGCGCGAACAGATCTCGGCCTGGCGTCGCGAGCGTCACGGCCATCTCAAATCCTGGGGCACCACGGCGCAGGGCGTGTACCGCGCCGGCGACCGCGTGCAGTACAAGCTGTACGTGCGTGACGATGCCGGCCGCAGTCTGGCGGCGGCGCCGTCCGAGCGCTATACGCTGAAGGTGTTCGATCCGACCGGCACGGTGGTGCACGAGCGCGCCAGGCAGACGCTGTCGGCATTCGGTGCGCTGGACGGCGAGTTCGCGTTGACCGAGCGCGCGGCCGTCGGTTGGTATCGCTTCCAGCTGCAGCCGGATTTTGCCGACGATCTGACGCTGGAGCCGTTGCGGGTATTGGTCAGCGATTTCGTGCCGGCACCGTTCCGGGTCATAGCCGAGCAGCGCGCCGCGCAGGCCGGCCCCGGTGACAGCCTCCCTGCTGTGCTGGGAGCAAAGCTGCATGGCGGCGGGCCGTTCGCCGATGCCAAGGCGCGGTTGACGGCCAGCATCGAATCGACGTCGTTCTCGCCGGACGATGCGCTGGCCGCGCGCTATCAGTATGACAACACGGTCAGCGGCGGGCGTCATTACGCATCGCTGCCGGCGCAGGAAGGACGCCTCGACAGTCATGGCGAATGGACGCAGCCGCTGATCATCGGCAACAACGATGTGCTGTACGGGCGCCTGAACATCGAGGCCAGCGTGCAGGACGATCGTGGCCGCAACATCGCGGCGCAGGCCAGCGTGCCGTACGTCGCGCGTGACCGCTTCATCGGCCTGCATTACGACGGCTGGCTGGCGCAGGCGGGGATGCCGGCGACGGTGGAGTTGCTGGTGGTCGATGCCCAGGGGCAGCCGCTGGCGGGCGAGCCGTACTACGTCAAGATCGAGCGCAAGGTCACGCGCGGTGCGCGCGTGAAGGGTGCGGGCAATGCGTACATCACCCGTTATCTGCGCGAGTGGCAGCGGGTCTCGACCTGCCAGGGCCGCTCGACGGCCACGGGCATGGAATGCCGCTTCACGCCGGACGCCGCGGGTGAGTACCGCATCACCGGCATGGTTCGCGACAGCCAGAACCGCCTGCACGAAACCCAGGATTCGCTGTATGCGCAGGGGCGGCAGGCGGTGCTGTGGGAAGACACCCCGGATTTCAGCCTGGATCTGCGTGCCGACAAGCGCCGCTATCGTCAGGGCGAAACGGCGCAGATCTTCATCAAGAACCCCTATCCCGGTGCGCAGGCACTGGTGACGGTGGAACGTTATGGTGTGATCGATCACTGGGTGCAGAAGCTCGACGGCAGCACGCCGGTGGTACGCGTGCCGGTCAAGCCGGAATATATCCCCGGAGCCTATGTGTCGGTGACGGTGATGTCGCCGCGAGTCAGCGCCGCGGTCAAGGATGGCGTCGATCTTGGCAAGCCCAGCTTGCGCATGGGCTATACGCAGCTGACGGTCGACGATCCGTATCGCGAGATCGAGGTGACCGCCAAGCCGGCGCGCGCGGCCTACAAGCCGGGCGAGCGGGTGCAGGTCGAGCTGCGTGCGCAGCCGCGTCATCCGGGCAGCGCCGGACCGGAGCCGGTGGAACTGGCGGTGGCGGTGCTCGATGAAGCGGTGTTCGACCTGATCCAGGGCGGCACCGTTTACTTCGATCCGCTCAAGGGCTTCACGTCGCTGGAATCGCTGGATCTCACCAACTACAGCCTGCTGACACGTCTGGTCGGGCGGCAGAAGTTTGAGAAGAAGGGCGCCAACAGCGGTGGCGATGGTGGGGCCGATCTGGCCCTGCGCTCGGTCGAGAAATTCGTTGCCTACTGGAATCCTTCGCTCAAGGCCGATGCACAAGGGCGTGCGCAGTTCGAGTTCACGTTGCCGGACAATCTCACTGGCTGGCGGGTGCTGGCGCTGGCAGTGACGCCGTCGGACCGCATGGGCCTGGGGCAGGGGACGCTGACGGTGTCGAAAGCCACTGAGCTGCGTCCGGCGATGCCGAACCAGCTTTCGCTGGGAGATCGGTTCGATGCCGGCTTCACGGTCCTGAACCGCGAAAAGACCGCGCGCACACTGGACGTGCAACTCGCCGTTACCGGCGGTGCTCAGGGCCAGCGCAGCGAGACGGTGACGCTGCAATCCTTCGAGCGGCGCACGCTGTATCTGCCGGTGAAAGTGACGGGTGAAGCCGCGCTGCAATTCACCGCCAGTGCCGGCGATGCGGCGGATCGCGATGCCTTGGCGCACAGCGTGCCGGTGAAGCCACCGCCGCTGACGCAGGCTGCTGCGGATGTCAGCAGCGTCGAAGCCGGAAACCGTCTGGAACAGGTACTCGAAGTGCCGGCGGGCAGCCTGCGCGGTGAGGTGCGCGTCAGCGTGGCGCCGACGGTGATCGGCAATCTCGATGGCGCGTTCGACTACATGCGCGCCTATCCGTATCTGTGCTGGGAGCAGCAGCTGAGCCGTGCGGTGATGGCGGCGCACTTCATCAAGCTGCGTGATCGCCTCGATCAGGCGCAGGACTGGCCGGAAGCTGCGGACCTGCCGAAGACGGTGCTCGCCGATGCGGCTGCGTTCCAGGCGCCGGGCGGCGGCATGACTTTCTGGCTGCCGCAGGACCAGTATCAGAGCCCGTATCTCTCGGCATTCACGGCGCTGGCCTTCGGCTGGTTGCGCGAGCTGGGCTACACGCCGCCGCAGGCAGTCAGCGACAAGCTCGATGCCTATCTGCAGACCCTGCTCAAGGACGACATCACCATCCGTGGCTACGAGTCCGCGGAAGCGCGCGCCCAGGTGCGTGCCGTGGTGCTGGCGGCGCTGGCGCAACAGCAGCGGCTGAAGCTCGGCGATCTGCAGCGCTACGCGCCGCAGCTGCCGCGCATGGGTTTGTTCGGTCAGGCACTGTTCCTGCAGGCCGCGGCCAAGGTGCCGGGCGCGGGGCAACTGGCCGGCGATGCGCTGAATCAGGTGCTGGCACGCGGCCAGCAATCCGCCGGACGCCTGTCCTTGCAGGACGACCGTGATTCCGCCTGGGGCTGGTTGCTGGGCAGCGAACTGCGTTCCAACTGCGCAGCCTTGTCGGGGCTGCTGGCACAAGGGGCGGCCGATGCGTCGCTGGACGAGCTGCCGATGAAGCTGACGCGCGCGATCACGCAGGCGCGCGGTGCCAAGGTGCACTGGCAGAACACGCAGGAAAACCTGTTCTGCACCCGTGCGCTGATCGAGTATGCCGATCGTTACGAGCAGGTGCCGGTCGCGCTGCGCGCCAGCGTTGCACTGGACGACAAGGCGATCGGCAGTGTCGAGATCGCAAAACAGCGCACCGCCTCGCTGAGCCAGAAGCTTGCCCCGGAGCAGGCCGGCAAGCGCCAGACACTGACCGTCGCGGCCAGTGGCAGCGGTCGCGCCTATGTCAGCACGGTGCTGCGCTACACCCCGGCGGTGCAGAGCGACGCGGTCAACGCCGGGCTGGCGATCAGTCGTCGCTATTCGGTGCATCGCGATGGCCAGTGGCAGCCACTGCAAGCCGGTGACGACCAGCCACTGACGGTGCGTCGTGGCGAGCGGATCAAGGTCGACCTCGAGGTCGCGGTGCCGGCCTGGATGAACTATGTGGTCATCGACGATCCGGTGCCGGGCGGTCTGGAACCGATCAACCCCGACCTCGCAACCGCTTCGGCGGAGGATGCGGCGGTGCTGGATCTGAGCGGCGGCGGCTATCCCTATCCGTTCTATCACCGCGAGCTGCGCTTTGAAGCGGTGCGCCATTTTGCCGACTGGTTGCCGCAGGGGCGCTACCAGCTCAGCTGGATCGGACAGGCGGTGGCGACCGGCGAGTTTGCGGTCGACGCACCGCGCGCCGAGCAGATGTACGACCCGGATGTCTATGGCCTGGGGATGCCGCAGCGCCTGCGGGTCGAAGAAGCGGCGCCGTAGCGGATGACGGCGCAGCGTCGCGGCTGGCGGCGGTGGTGGCGCTGGGCACTGCTCGCGCCGCCGCTGCTGTTGCTGTTGGCGACCATCGCCAGCCAGCGCGCGCTGCCGGACGCGCTCGATCTGGCCGTGGAAAGCGCAGGCAGCATCGCAGTTGCCGATCGCGATGGGCAGCTGTTGCGCCGCGATTACGATGGTGGCTGGAATCTGCACGAGCGCGTGGCGCTGACGCAGATGCCCCTGCTGCTGCGCGAGGCGTTCGTGGCCGCCGAGGATCGTCGCTACTGGCAACATCACGGCATCGACTGGCGTGCGCGCCTTGCCGCGCTGAAGCAGAACCTGCAAGCGCGGCGTGCGGTGCGGGGGGCGAGCACGCTGTCGGAGCAGGTGGTGCGCCTGCTGCATCCACGACCGCGCACGGTCTGGTCGCGTTGGGTCGAGGGCTGGGAAGCGATGCGTCTCGAAGCGCGCTTCGAGAAAGCGGAGATCCTCGAGTTCTATCTCAACCAGGTGCCATTCGGCGGCAATCGCCGCGGGGTACTGCCGGCGGCGCGCCAGCATTTCGGGCGCAGTCTCGACACCCTGTCGTCACAGGAAATGCTGGCGCTGGCGGTGCTGGTCCGCGCACCGTCGCGTCTCGCGGCCGATGCGCAGGCCCTGCACGGCGGCGTCCTGCGGCTGGCGCAGGCCTTGCAGGCACAGGGGCGGCTCAGTGCCGACGAGGTGGCGGTGCTGAGCGAACAGCCGCTGCAACTGGCGCGGCTGCGGCCACAGCCGCGTGCGGCGCACTTCGTACGCGAGGTCGAGCGCCAGGCGCTGGAGGCCGGGCGCAGCCGCGAGGGCCTGCAGCGCAGCAGTCTCGATGCTGCACTGCAGGCGCAGGCGGAATCGTATCTGCAGGACCGGCTGCGCGATCTGGCCCGTGAAGGCGCACGGCAGGGCGCGGTGCTGGTGGTTGAGTTGCCAGAGAATCGCGTGCGCGCCTGGGCGGTCGGCGATATCGAGCACGAGGGCGTGGTCGGCATCGATGCGGTGCGCACGCCGCGGCAGCCGGGTTCGACGCTGAAGCCGCTGTTGTATGCGATGACCCTGGAGCGCGGCTGGAACGTCAATACCGTGATCGACGACGCCGAGCTGTCGGAGCGTGTCAACAGCGGTCTGCACCAGTACCGCAACTACAGTCGCCAGCACTATGGCGCGGTCAGCTTGCGTGAAGCGCTCGGGAATTCCCTGAACATCCCGGCGCTGAAGGCCCTGCAGTTCGTGGGCGGTGCCGATTTCCTGCAGCGCTTGCGACTGCTGGGGATCGACAACCTGCGCGAGCATCCGAACGTCTACGGCGATGGGCTCGCGCTCGGCAATGGCGAGATTTCGCTGTACGAACTGGTGCAGGCCTATACCGCGCTGGCCAACGATGGTCGCTGGCTGCCGTTGACCCTGTTCGAGGAGCCGCAGCCGCGCACCGCGCACCGTGGTTTCGAATCCGCCGCTGCCCATGCGATCAACGCGATCCTGTCCGACCCCGGTGCGCGGCAACTGGAGTTCGGCGACGGTGGCACGCTGCGCTTTCCGCAGGCGACCGCCGTCAAGACCGGCACCTCTGGCGACTATCGCGACGCCTGGACCGTGGCCTACACCGGCCGCCATCTGGTGGGCGTCTGGATCGGCAATCTGTCTGGCCGTGAAACCGAGGGCATCACCGGTGCGCGCGGTCCGGCGCTGCTGACGCGCTCGCTGCTGGCGGCCCTCACGCCTGTCACGACGACATTGCCACTGGCCACCGGAAACGACCCCGCGCCCGCTGCGGTGGTGGCTGCCGAGGACCCGCGCGTATTGCCGGAGCAGCCCAGGCTGCTGCAGCCGTTCAATGGCCTGCAGCTGGCGCTGGACCCGCGGATTCCCGATGCGCTGCAGGCGTTCGAGTTCCAGCTGCTGTGGCGGGAGACACCGACGCAGGTGCGCTGGATCGTCGATGACCAGACCGTGGCGGTGGGCGAGAGCTTGCGCTGGGCCTGGCCGCTGCAGCGCGGCATACATCGCGCGCGCGCGGAAGTGGTCGCCAGTGATGGTCTTACGCACCATCTGCCCGAGGTGAGTTTTCGCGTTCAGTGAACTGATCTGAAAGCGGATTCCCCGCAGGGACGCGAATCGGAACTTGTATTGCGTGCGCTTGCCCGCATAAAGCCCAGCAACCCCGTCATAATGTTCGGGAAGACTGCCCAGGAGCCTACGTGGAAACCCTCACCGACCGAACCGCCCCCGTACTGCCGCTGCGCGACGTGGTCGTGTTTCCGCACATGGCGATTCCGCTGTTTGTGGGACGCGAGAAGTCGATCCGAGCCCTGTCCGCCGCAATGCAGGACGACAAGCGCATCCTGCTGGTGGCGCAGCGCACCGCCGATACCGACGAGCCGCGCGAGCAGGATCTCTACAACGTCGGCACGCTGGCCAGCATCCTGCAGATGCTGAAGCTGCCGGATGGCACCGTGAAGGTGCTGGTCGAAGGCGTGCGCCGCGCGCGCATCAGCCGCTTCGAGATGGAAGGCGAGTTCGTGACCGCCGAGTGCCAGCCCTTGCCGGAAGACAAGGAAACGGTCACCGACACCAAGGAAATCGACGCGCTGACGCGCTCGCTGCTGGCCCAGTTCGAGGCCTACGCCAAGCTCAACAAGAAGATTCCCGCGGAATTGCTGCCGTCGCTGGCGAGCATGGATTCGCCCGGCCGCCTCGCGGATACCGTGGCGGCACATCTGAACCTGAAGCTCGAAGACAAGCAGGAAGTGCTGGAGATCGATTCCCCGCAGGCGCGCATCGAGCATGTGATGGCGCAGCTGGAAGGTGAGATCGATGTCGCCCAGATCGAGAAGAAGATCCGTTCGCGCGTGAAGCAGCAGATGGAGAAGAACCAGCGCGAGTACTACCTCAACGAGCAGATGAAGGCCATCCAGAAAGAACTGGGTGACAACGAGGATGGTCCGTCCGAGCAGGACGAGCTGGCGAACAAGGTCGAAAAGGCCGGCATGCACAAGGATGCCAAGACCAAGGCCGTGGCCGAGCTGAAGAAGCTGAAGATGATGTCGCCGATGTCGGCCGAAGCCACGGTGGTGCGCAACTATCTCGACTGGCTGACGCAGGTGCCGTGGAAGAAGCGCACCAAGATCCACATCGATCTCGATCTGGCGCAGATGAAGCTGGACGAGGACCACTACGGCCTCGAGAAGGTCAAGGAACGCATCGTCGAGTATTTGGCGGTGCAGGCGCGCATCAAGAAGCTGAAGGGCCCGATCCTGTGCCTGGTCGGACCTCCGGGTGTGGGCAAGACCTCGCTCGGCCGTTCGATCGCGGATGCGGTGAACCGCAAGTTCGTGCGCATGTCGCTGGGCGGTGTGCGTGACGAGGCGGAGATCCGTGGGCATCGTCGTACCTACATCGGTTCGATGCCCGGCAAGATCATCCAGAACATGGCCAAGGTCGGGGTCAAGAACCCGATGTTCCTGCTCGACGAGATCGACAAGATGGCCATGGATTTCCGTGGCGATCCGTCCTCGGCGCTGCTGGAGGTGCTGGACCCGGAGCAGAACGCGACCTTCCAGGATCACTATCTGGAGGTGGAGTTCGATCTGTCCGACGTGATGTTCATCGCCACCGCCAATACGCTCAATATTCCGGGGCCGCTGCTCGATCGCATGGAAGTGATCCGCCTGCCGGGTTATACCGAGGACGAGAAGCTCAGCATCGCCCGGCAGTACCTGCTGCCGAAGCAGATGAAGAACAACGGTCTCAAGGACGGCGAGCTGACGGTCAGCGACGACGCGATCCGCGCGGTGATCCGCCTGTACACGCGCGAAGCCGGCGTGCGCAGTGTCGAGCGCCTGATGAGCAAGATCTGCCGCAAGGTGGTCAAGCAGTTGCTGACCAAGGACGGCGTCAAGAGCATCGAAGTCACCGAAGCCAACCTCGATGTCTACCTCGGCGTGCCGCAGTTCCGTTACGGCCGTGCCGAAGAGCGCAACCAGGTGGGGCAGGTGACGGGCCTGGCCTGGACCGAAGTCGGTGGCGAATTGCTGACCATCGAAGCGGCGCTGGCACCGGGCAAGGGCAAGCTGACGCAGACCGGCTCGCTGGGCAACGTGATGCAGGAGTCGATCCAGGCGGCGTTGACGGTGGTGCGTTCACGCTCGAAGGCACTCGGGATCGATCCCAAGTTCTACGAGGCCAACGACATCCACGTGCACGTGCCGGAAGGCGCGACGCCCAAGGATGGTCCTTCGGCCGGTATTGCGATGTGCACCGCGCTGGTGTCGGCGCTGACCGATATCCCGGTGCGCGCCGATGTGGCGATGACCGGTGAAATCACGTTGCGCGGCGAAGTGCTGCCGATCGGCGGCCTGAAGGAAAAGCTGCTGGCGGCGCAGCGCGGTGGCATCAAGACCGTGGTGATTCCTCAGGACAACGTCAAGGATCTAGCCGATATTCCGGAGACCGTGAAATCCACGCTCAACATCGAGCCGGTGCGCTGGGTCGATGATGTGCTGCGGATTGCGCTGGAGCGGGTGCCGGAAGCACGGACCGAGCCGCAGACTGCGGCACCGGTCGCGGATGAAGCGGCGAGCAGCGAAGCGACGCGCGCGCACTGAAGCATCGAGTGGCACACCAGGGCCTTCTCTTGGGTAGGAGAAGGCCTTTTTTGTTGGTACCTGCCTGCGTCGCCGGCGCCGACCGCAGGGTCAGAGTTCGACGTGCAACTGCAGGCGCTTGCCGGGCTTCAGTACCGTTTTGGTGCCGAGATTGTTCCAGGAGCTGAGTTCGCGGACCGAGACCTGGTAGCGACGGGCGATGCTCCACAGCGAATCGCCGGGCTGGACCACATGCTCGACCAGCGTCGCCATCGGCACCGGCGGATAGCGGCCACTGGCCAGCACGGTGCGCAGTCGTGCGGCTTCGGCAGGCGGCAGCAACACCACCGATTTGCCGGTGGTGTTGCCGGCGTTGTACAGGCCTGGGTTGTACTGTTCGAGCAGGGCGTTGCCGATCTGCGCGTCGCGGGCGGCTTCCGCCAGATTCAGCGCGCCGGGCAGGCGCACGATTTCTGCGGCATTGCGGTTGCGGATCGGCGGCAGCTTCACGCCGAAGCGTTGCGGTTGCTTGATCAGCAAGGCCACGCCGAGCAGGCGCGGCACATGATCGCGGGTTTCAGCCGGTAGCTTCAGATCCCAGAAATTGCGGCTGCCATGCGCCCGCATCGCCGCCGCCAAGCGGGTATCACCGACGTTGTAGGCGGCAATGGCCAGCAGCCAGTCCTGATCGAAGCGCTTGTACAGGCCCTGCAGATAGCTGAGTGCGGCGCGGGTGCTGGCCACCGGGTCGCGGCGCGCGTCATAGTTGGCGGCGTTGTGCAGGCCCAGCGCACGGCCGGTCCAGGGCACGAATTGCCACAACCCGTGTGCGCTCTTGCCGGAGTTGGCGTGCGGATTGAAGCCGGATTCGACGGCGGGCAGCAGCGCCAATTCCAGCGGCAGCTCACGCAGCTCGACGGCCTCGACGATGTACCACAGGAAGGGTTCCGAGCGCGCCAGCATGGTGGCGAAGGCTTCCGGGTTGCGGGCATAGCGGCGCGCCCAAGTCACCGTCTCTGGGTGTTCCGGGTCCACGATGCGCATGCCGGTGGCAATGCGAGACCAGATCAGGCTCTTGCTTTGCGCAGCCGACACGTCCGGCGCCATGCAGGCGATGAACAGCATCAGGACCGCGATCGTCCATCGTTGTTTCACGCGGGTACTCCCCCAATCGCGCGATGTGGGCCTGGAAGTGGCGGCCGGCTCGCGTTCGTTTGTCGCCAGCGGACTGTACGGGATTGAACCGGGGGTGTCAGCCCTGCGCGCGGGGCGGATGTGACGCAGGGCTCAGGGCAGCTGGCCTTTGTAGCCGTCCTTCCAGCGGCGCAGTGCGGCAAACACCGCGACCGGCTCGGGCAGCGGCTGGCTGGCCCAGGTTTCCGCCGACTGACGCACGGCGGGGATCGCGGTCCGCAGGAACGGGTTGGTGGCGAGTTCGGTCGCGATCCGTGACGGCAGGCTCGGCGTCGCGTTGGCGCGCAACTGCTTCACCGCGGCAATCTGCGCCAGCAGCGCCGGATTGTGCGGCTCCACGGCAAGCGCGAAGGCCAGGTTCGACAGGGTGTATTCGTGGGTGCAGTACACCAGCGTTTCCGGCGGCAGCGCAGCCAGTCGCTGCAATGAGTGGTGCATCTGCTCCGGGCTGCCTTCGAACAGACGGCCGCAGCCGGCGGCGAACAGGGTGTCGCCGCAGAACAGGCGTCCCGGCGCGTAGTACGCAATATGGCCGAGTGTGTGACCGGGCAACTCCAGGACCTCGAACTCCAGTTCCAGCGCGCACACGCGCTCGCCTTCGCCCAGAGTGTGGGTCAGGCCGGCAATGCGTCCGGCTTCGGCGGCCGGTCCGTAAACCGGAATATCGGGCGCTGCCAGTGCGGCAATGCCGGCTGTGTGGTCGGGGTGATGATGCGTGATCAGGATCGCGCGCAGCTGCAGGCCGTTGGCGTCGAGAAACGCACGTACCGGTGCCGCGTCACCGGGATCGACCACCACCGCGTCCTGGCCGCGGACCAGCAGCCAGAGATAGTTGTCGGAAAAAGCGGAGATGGCGTGAACTGCGAGCATCGCGGCGGGTCGTTACACTGAGGACGAAGACTTCAGAGGGTAGTGCCATGGGTCATTCCCGTCACCTGCGCGGGGTGCGGATGCTGGACCGCCAGTCGCTGGATTTGTGGTCGGGCTCGCCGCGCGGCCAGCGTCTGCTGCGCCTGGAGACGCGCGAGCTGGCGCGGGTGCTGCCGGAAATCTTCGGGCGCCATGTGCTGCAGATCGGAAGTTGGGGCGAGGGTGATGCGCTGATTGCCTGCGCCGAGACCCTGCACCACGGCGTGCTGGGCACGGTGCCGGGTGGTCGCGTCTCGGCCGTGGTCGAGCCGGAGCATCTGCCACTGATGACCAAGAGTGTGGATGCGATCGTGCTGCCGCATACGCTGGAATTCGCGCGCTCACCGCATCACGTGCTGCGCGAAGCCAATCGCGTGCTCAATGATCGCGGACGCTTGTTCGTGCTCGGGTTCTCGCCGTGGGCGCCCTGGTCCTGGCGTGGGCGTCTCGGTCTGCGCCATCGCGCGTTTCCGGCGGCCGCGCAGTTCTACAGCTGCGGCCGCGTGGCCGACTGGCTGGAGCTGCTGGATTTCGAGGTGGCTGAAGTACGGCGCTTCGGTGTCGGGTTCCCATGGCTGACTGCGCGTTCCGAAGGCCAGCCATGGAGCCCGGGCGCGCTGCTGGCGCCACTGGCTGAAAGTTATCTGCTGGTGGCGCGCAAACGGGTATTGCCGATGAATTTCGTCGGGCGCACGCAGCGCGCGCAGATCAAGCCGCTGGTCGGTGTCGGCCTGCCGGCGGCGCAGCGGGATGCGCGGGCGCCGGAACCGGGACCGCAGTCGCCGTAGCCGCGCCGGCCTCCTACAATGCCGCCCCTTTCCGAACAGCGGACACGATCGCGCGCTTGAAGAACGTCATCATTCATACCGACGGTGCCTGCAAAGGCAATCCGGGCCCCGGCGGCTGGGGTGCCCTGCTGGAGTACAACGGCCAGCGGCGCGAGCTCAAGGGCGGTGAAAAACTCACCACCAACAACCGCATGGAGCTGATGGCTGCGATCCAGGCCCTGGATGCACTGAAGGAGACCTGTCAGGTGACGCTGTACACCGACTCCTCGTATGTGATGCAGGGACTGACCGAATGGCTGCCTGGCTGGAAAGCCCGTGGCTGGCGTACCGCCAGCAAGCAGCCGGTGAAGAATCAGGATCTCTGGCAGCAGCTCGATGCCGCCGCCGCGCGGCATCAGGTGCAGTGGCAATGGGTCAAGGGCCATTCCGGCCACGCCGGCAACGAGGCGGCGGACCGTCTCGCCAATGAAGGAGTGGTTCTGGCGCTGTCGCAGGCTTGACCCGCGAGCCCCCTGCGCTAGTCTTGCCTCACGCCTCACGCCTCACGCCTCACGCCTCACGCCTCACGCCTCACGCCTCACGCCTCA
>JBEBWZ010000024.1:0-32841 GCA_040391865.1 Solimonas flava | reverse complement strand
GCTTCGCAATTCGCGAAGGCGGCCGTACCGTCGGCGCCGGCGTCGTTACCAAGATTCTCGCTTAAATCCGCTTTACATTTCGCAGGGGCGCGACTACAATTCGCGCCCCTTTTGTTCCACGCTCTTTAATTCCGGAAGAACAAGCATGGCCGCGACTAGCCAATCCATTCGCATCCGGCTCAAGGCATTTGACCACCGGTTGATCGATAAATCAGCCCGTGAAATTGTCGAGACCGCGAAGCGTACCGGCGCCGTCGTGCGGGGGCCGATCCCTCTGCCCACCCGCAAGGAACGCTTCACCATTCTCGTATCGCCGCACGTCGACAAGGACGCGCGGGACCAGTACGAAATTCGCACGCATAAGCGGCTCATGCAGATCGTCGATCCCACGGAAAAGACCGTGGACGCGCTCTCCAAACTGGACTTGCCTGCGGGCGTAGAAGTCCAGATCTCGCTTAACTAAGGAGATAGAGACATGACGATCGCAATTGTAGGCCGCAAGGCCGGCATGACCCGCATCTTCACCGATAACGGGGCTGCCATTCCGGTGACCGTTATCGAGTGCACGCCTAACCGCGTGACTCAGGTCAAGACTGTGGAGACCGACGGCTATCGTGCCGTGCAGGTCGCCGTCGGTGAGCAGAAAGCCAGCCGCGTCAGCAAGGCGCTGTTGGGTCATTACAAGAAGGCTGGTGTTGCTGCTGGCCGTGGTTTGTGGGAAATCCGCCTGGACGAAAGTGAAGGTGCGGACCTGCAGCCGGGTGCAGAGATCAGCGTGAACGTGTTCGACGGCGTCAAGGCCGTGGACGTTTCCGGTGTCTCGAAAGGTAAGGGTTTTGCCGGCGTGGTCAAGCGTTGGCACTTCGGTGGTGGTCGTGCGTCGCACGGCAACTCACTGTCGCATCGCGCGCCGGGCTCCATCGGTCAGCGCCAGGACCCGGGTCGCGTGTTCAAGGGCAAGAAGATGGCCGGTCACCTCGGTGCCGATCATTGCACGAGCCTGAATCTCGACCTCGTGAAGATTGATATGGAGCGCAACCTTCTGTTGGTGAAGGGTGCGGTGCCGGGTGCCACGAATGGCGATGTCATCGTGCGCCCCACGGTGAAGGCTTAAGGCTCACTGGGGAAAAACGGCTATGGATATTGAACTGCATAACAGCACAAACAAACTGAACGTTTCGGACGTCGTTTTCGGCGCCGACTACAACGAACCGCTGATTCATCAGGTGGTGACGGCCTATATGGCTGCCGGCCGTGCCGGTACCAAGGGCCAGCTCGCCAAGGGTGAAGTGCGCGGTGGCGGACGCAAGCCCTGGAAGCAGAAGGGCACCGGCCGCGCGCGTTCCGGCTCGATCCGCTCGCCCCTGTGGCGTGGCGGCGGCACGACCTTCGCGGCGGTTACGCGTGATCATTCGCAGAAGGTCAACCGCAAGATGTACCGCGGCGCCGTCCGTTCGATCATTGCGGAACTTGCTCGTCAGGGCCATCTGATCATTGCGGAAACCTTCACGGCCGAAGCGGCCAAGACCAAGGCCCTGGCCGCGCGTCTGAAGGATTTCGGCGGCGACCTGCTGATCGTGACCGGTGAGCTCGACACCAATCTGTTCCTTTCCGCGCGCAACATTCCGCATGTCGCGGTCTGCGACGTCGAGGCAATCAATCCGGTCATCCTGCTGCGGCACAAGAAAGTGCTGATGACGGCGGATGCGGTCAAGAAGCTGGAGGCCTGGCTGCAATGAGCAAGATCAGCACCGCAGGCGAGCGCCTGCACCAGATCATTCTGGCGCCGGTCGTCTCCGAAAAGAGCACCCGCGTCGCGGAGAAGCGCAACCAGGCGGTATTCAAGGTGCGCTCCGATGCGAACAAGCCCGAGATCAAGAACGCGGTGGAAAAGCTGTTCAACGTCAAGGTTGAAGGCGTGACCACGCTCAACGTCAAGGGCAAGACCAAGCGTTTCGGCCGTTCTGAAGGCCGCCGCTCCGATTGGAAAAAGGCGTACGTGACGCTCGCTGCTGGCCAGGAACTCGATTTCCTGGGCAACGCGAACTAACGAGCCAAGACACTAAGGATATCGGCCATGCCATTGGTCAAAATGAAGCCCACGTCGGCGGGCACGCGTCACCAGGTTCGGGTGGTTACCCCGGGTCTGTGGAAAGGCGAGCCCTACGCGCCGCTGCTCGAGAAGCAGTCGCACACCGGCGGTCGCAACAACAACGGTCATATCACCACCCGTCACAAGGGCGGTGGTCATAAGCAGCATTACCGCCTGATCGACTTCAAGCGCACCAAGGATGGCATTCCGGCCACCGTCGAGCGCGTTGAATACGATCCGAACCGTTCGGCGCATATCGCGCTGCTGGTTTACGCAGACGGTGAGCGTCGCTACATCATTGCGCCGCGCGGCGTTGCCGCTGGCGACAAGCTGCAGTCCGGAACCGATGCGCCGATCCGCGCCGGCAACGTGCTGCCGCTGCGCAACATTCCGCTGGGTTCGACGATTCACTGCGTCGAGCTGCGTCCGGGCAAGGGTGCGCAGGTTGCGCGCTCGGCCGGCGCCTCGGTGCAGCTGGTCGCCCGCGAAGGTGAATACGCAACCTTGCGTCTGCGCTCCGGCGAGATGCGCAAGGTGCTCAGCGAGTGCCGCGCCGCAGTCGGCGAAGTCAGCAACAACGAGCACAATCTGCGCCAGTACGGCAAGGCCGGTGCCAAGCGTTGGAAGGGTATTCGTCCGACCGTCCGTGGTGTCGTCATGAACCCGGTCGATCACCCGCACGGTGGTGGTGAAGGCCGCTCCGGACAGGGTAACCCGCATCCGGTTACGCCCTGGGGTCAGCAGACGAAGGGTCTCAAGACCCGCAATAACAAGCGCACGCAGAAGTACATCGTGCGTAGCCGCCATTCGAAGAAGTAATCAGGTATCGCCATGCCGCGTTCCGTTAAGAAAGGCCCGTTCGTGGATCACCACCTTGCAAAGAAGGTGTCGGACATGACTGGGCAGCGCGTGAAGCGCCCGATCAAGACCTGGTCGCGCCGCTCGATGATCACCCCCGATTTCGTGGGTCTCACCCTGCAGGTGCACAACGGCAAGCTGCACATGCCGGTGTTCATTACCGACAACATGGTTGGCCATAAGCTCGGCGAGTTCGCTCCGACTCGTACGTTCAAGGGCCACGCCGACAAGAAGTCGGATTAAGGAGCCCAACATGCAGACGCAAGCCGTACTGAAGTTCGTTCGCCTGTCGCCGAAGAAAGCGCGTGTCATCGCTGATCTCGTGCGCGGCAAGAAGGTGGACGAAGCTCGCAACATCCTCAAGTTCTCGACGCGCAAGCCTGCGCGTCTGCTCTTCAAGGTGCTCGAGTCCGCCATCGCCAACGCCGAGAACAATCACGGCGCCGACGTTGACGAACTGCGCATCAAGGAGATTTTCGTAGATCAGGGGCCGGTGCTGAAGCGCATCATGCCGCGTGCCAAGGGCCGCGCCGATCGCATCACCAAGCCGACCAGCCATATCACCATCCGCGTGGGCGACGAGTAAGAACCATGGGACATAAAGTCAATCCAAACGGTTTCCGTCTCGGTATCACCACGCACTGGACGTCGAACTGGTATGCCGAAGGCAAGACCTACGGCGAGAACCTTCGCACGGACATCCAGGTTCGTGCGTATCTGCGCAAGAAGCTGGCGCAGGCGTCGGTGTCGCGCATCCAGATCGACCGTCCGGCCAAGTCGGCCCGCGTGACGATTCACTCGGCGCGTCCGGGTATCGTCATCGGCAAGAAGGGCGAGGACATCGAGAAGCTGAAGCAGGAAGTGGCCAAGCTGATGGGCCTCAAGGCTGATTCAGTGCATCTGAGCGTCGAAGAGATCCGCAAGCCGGAACTCGATGCGAAGCTGGTGGCCGACAGCGTGGCGCAGCAGCTCGAGCGTCGCATCATGTTCCGCCGCGCGATGAAGCGCGCCGTGCAGAACGCGATGCGCATCGGTGCCGGCGGCATCAAGATTCAGGTCGGTGGCCGTCTGAACGGTGCCGAAATCGCACGTGTCGAGTGGTATCGCGAAGGTCGCGTGCCGCTGCATACGCTGCGCGCTCATGTCGATTATTCGACGAGCGAAGCGAGAACGAACTACGGCGTCATTGGCGTCAAGGTTTGGGTGTTCACGGGTGAGGTGTTCGATACCGACCGCCGTCACGATAAGAAGGATGAATCCGCCGAGGCCCACGCGGCCTAACGACGGGAGACTACTGCCATGATGCAGCCCAAGCGAACAAAATATCGCAAGCAACGCAAAGGCACGAACACGGGCCTGGCGCTGACCGGAAACAAGGTCAGCTTCGGCGAGTTCGGCCTCAAGACCACCGAGCCTGGGCGCATTACTGCGCGTCAGATCGAGGCCGCACGTCGTGTCATCACGCGCTATGTGAAGCGTGGCGGCAAGATCTGGATCCGGATGTTCCCGGACGTGCCGGTCACCAAGAAACCGCTGGAAGTCCGCATGGGCTCCGGTAAGGGTAACGTCGAGTACTGGGTCGCCAAGGTGCAGCCTGGCAAGGTGCTTTACGAGATGGAAGGCGTGGACGAAACCACCGCACGCGAGGCATTCCGCCTTGCCGCAGCGAAGCTGCCGGTGAAGACCACGTTCGTCAACCGGACGATCATGTGATGAAGGCCCAGGAATACGTAAAGTCCCTTAGCGGCAGAGACGCGAAGGCGTTGCAGGAAGAGTTGGTGGCCTTGCGCCGCGAGCAGTTCAATCTGCGCATGCAGAGCGTGACTGGCCAGGGCACCAAGCCTCACCAGATCCGCGATGTGCGCAAGAAGATTGCCCGCGTCAAGACCGTGATGGCTCAGAAGGTGAAGGCGTCATGAGCGAACAGACCGAAAAGAAGATCGAGCGCCGCGTCGTAGGCCGCGTCGTCAGCAACAAGGGCGACAAGACCATCACCGTGCTCGTCGAGCGCACCGAGCGTCATGCGCTCTACGGCAAGCTGCTGCGTCGTTCGACCAAGCTGCGCGCACACGACGAAACCAATCAGTGCAACGAGGGCGATCTCGTTGCGATCGTCGAAACGCGTCCGCTCTCCGCCACCAAGCGCTTCCGCCTGGTCGAAGTGCTGAAGGCCGGTAGCGCGTCGACCCGGAGCGCATAAGCCATGATCCAGCAAGAAAGTTTTCTGGTGGCCGCCGACAACAGCGGCGCCCGTCTGGTTCAGGTGATCCAGGTCAAGGGTTCGACCTACCGCCGTTACGCCGGCGTGGGCGACCTGGTCAAGGTCACCGTGAAGGAAGCGATTCCGCGCGGCAAGGTGAAGAAGGGCGAGGTGCATGACGCGGTGGTCGTGCGCACCAAGTTCCCGATCAAGCGCAGCGATGGTTCGGTCGTGCGTTTCGACAGCAACGCCGCGGTGCTGCTGAACAGCAAGAAAGAGCCGCTGGGCACCCGTATCTTTGGGCCGGTGACGCGCGAACTGCGCGACCGTTTCATGAAGATCGTTTCGCTGGCACCCGAAGTTCTGTAAGGGTCGAGCAAAGCAAATGAACAAGATCAAGAAGGGCGACGACGTCGTCGTCATCACCGGTAAGGACAAGGGACGCCGCGGCAAGGTTGCCCAGGTGCTCGCCAATGGCAAGCTGGTCGTCGAAGGCATCAACATTGCCAAGAAGCACCAGCGTGGCAATCCGAACGCAGGCGTCGCCGGCGGGATCGTCGAGAAGGAGATGCCGATCGACATCTCCAACGTGATGGTCTGGAACGTCAAGGCCAACAAGGGTGACCGCGTCGGTATCAAGGTCGTCGGCGAAGGCGAAAAGAGCCGCAAGGTCCGAGTTTTCAAGTCCAACCAGGAACTGGTGGACGGCTAAGGTAGAGCGTCATGGCTAATTTGCAAACCCGTTTCCGCGATACGTTGGCCCCTGAGCTCCAGAAGAAGCTCGGCGTTGGTGCCATGGAAGTCCCGCGCATTGCCAAGATCACGCTCAACATGGGTGTGGGCGAGGCTACGACCGACCGCAAGGTCATCGAGAATGCGGTGGCCGACATGACGGCAATCGCCGGCCAGAAGCCGGTGATCACCAAGTCGCGTATCGCTGTCGCCGGATTCAAGATCCGCGAGAACTATCCGGTCGGCGTGAAGGTGACGCTGCGCCGCGAGCAGATGTACGAGTTCCTCGAGCGTCTGATCGCTGTGGCGCTGCCGCGTATCCGCGACTTCCGCGGCATTTCGGCGCGCGGCTTTGACGGCAGCGGCAATTTCAACTTCGGTGTGACCGAGCAGATCATCTTCCCTGAAATCGAATACGAAAAGGTGGATGCGGTGCGCGGCATGAACATCACGATCACCACGACGGCGAAGACGGACGAGCAGGGCAAAGCACTGCTTGATGCCTTCAGCTTCCCGTTCCGCAAGTAAGGCAGGGACCCCATGGCTAAGACCAACATGGTCGAGCGCGAGAAGAAGCGTCTCGCCCTCGCCGCAAAGTTTGCAAAGAAGCGTGCTGCGCTCAAGGAAACGATCGTTAGTGCGACCGCGTCCGACGAGGACAAGGCGGCTGCTGTCATTACGCTGCAGAAGCTGCCGCGCGATTCGAGCAAGTCTCGTCAGCGCAGCCGCTGTGCACTGACCGGCCGCTCGCGCGGTGTTTACAAGAAGTTCGGACTGGCGCGCCACAAGCTGCGTGAAGCTGCGATGCGCGGCGAAGTTCCGGGCCTCAAGAAGGCGAGCTGGTAAGAGGATTTATTCATGAGCATGACCGATCCCATCGCCGACTTCCTGACCCGCATTCGCAACGGTCAGCAGGCGCGAAAGAAGCAGATCACCTCGCCTTCGTCGAAGGTGAAGGAAGCGATCGCCGCCGTCCTCAAGGACGAAGGCTACATCGCCGATTTCGCGGTAACCGCTGAAGGCGCGAAGAAGACCATCACGCTGGTCCTGAAGTACTTCCAGGGCAAGCCGGTGATCGAGCGCATCGACCGCGTGTCGAAGCCTGCGCTGCGGGTGTACAAGGCCAAGGACGAGCTGCCGACCGTGTTGGGCGGCCTCGGTGTCGCGATCATCTCCACGCCGAGCGGCGTGGTCAGCGATCGCAAGGCGCGCGCAGCCGGTCACGGCGGCGAAGTGCTCTGCATCGTCGCCTAAGGAGATAACGACATGTCACGCGTAGCGAAGATGCCGGTCAAATTGCCGGCCGGCGTACAAGTCAGCACCGCTGACGGCCTGTTGACGGTGAAGGGTAAGACGACCCTCACGGTCGTGGTGCCGCAGAAGGTCGAAATTGAAATCAACGGCGATATCGTAACGATCAAGGCAGATTCGATCGCCACGAACGCCATGCAGTCTGGTACCTTCCGCGCCCTGCTGAACAACGCGGTGGTTGGCGTCAGCCAGGGTTACGAGAAAAAGCTGATTCTGGTGGGCGTCGGTTATCGCGCATCGGTGCAGAACAAGAAGGTCAATCTCGCCGTCGGCCTGTCGCATCCGGTCGAGTACCCGATTCCGGAAGGCATCTCGGTGGAGACGCCGACGCAGACCGAGATCGTGATCAAGGGCGCAGACAAGAAGATGGTTGGTCAGGTGGCGGCGGATCTCCGCAGCTACCGTCCGCCGGAGCCTTACAAGGGCAAGGGCGTGCGCTACTCCACCGAGAAGGTGGAGTTGAAGGAAGCGAAGAAGAAGTAAGGCAGTTTCCGGTTTTCGGTGAACGGGTCCCAACAGGGCTCCGAGCTGAAATAACCGGAAACCGGCACCTGAGAACCGGAACCTGTTTCTATGAAGGACAAGAAATCAACCCGTCTGCGCCGCGCCCGTCGCACGCGCGCACACATTCGCGAGCTGGCGGTTCATCGTCTGGCGGTGCACCGCACGCCGAGCCATATCTATGCGCAGATCATCGCGCCGGATACGTGCACGACGGTGGCTGCAGCGTCGACCGTGGAAAAGGCCCTGATCGGCGAAGGTGGATCGACCGGAAACGTCGATGCCGCCAAGAAGATCGGAGCGGCGATTGCCGCCCGCGCCAAGGAAAAGGGCATCCAGAAGGTGGCCTTCGACCGTTCCGGATTCAAGTTTCACGGGCGCATCAAAGCGCTGGCCGATGCCGCGCGTGAAGCCGGCCTGGAGTTTTAAGACATGGCAAACCATAACTATCGTGACGACAGTCAGGGCAGCGATCTCAAAGAGAAGCTGGTCGCCGTCAATCGCGTGTCGAAGACGGTCAAGGGCGGCAAGCAGTTCACTTTCACCGCACTGACGGTGGTGGGCGATGGCGCCGGCCGCGTCGGCTTCGGCTATGGCAAGGCACGTGAAGTGCCGTCGGCCATCTCCAAGGCGATGGAGCAGGCGCGCAAGAACATGATCACGGTGCCGCTCAACGGGTTGACGCTGCAGCACGAGATCTGGGGTGTGCATGGCGCCGCGAAGGTGTTCGTGCGTCCGGCCTCGGACGGTACCGGCGTGATCGCCGGCGGTGCGATGCGCGCGGTGTTTGAAGTGGCGGGTGTGCAGAACGTCCTGGCCAAGGCCCTGGGTTCGCGCAATCCGATCAATCTGGTTCGCGCGACGATGGATGCGCTGACGCGCATGAACCTGCCGTCCGATATTGCTGCCAAGCGCGGCAAGACGATCGAAGAGATCCTGGGATAAGCCATGAGCGACTACAAGCAGATCAAGGTGACACTGATCCGTAGCCTGGCCAAGCGTCTGCCGGTGCATCAGAAGTGCGTGCGCGGCCTGGGCCTGACCCGCATGCACCAGTCGGTCATCGTGAAAGCCACGCCGGAAGCAATGGGCATGGTGAACAAGGTGTCGTACATGCTGCAGGTTGAAGAAGTTTAAAGCCCGCGCGTACCGGTAACGGAAATAGAACGATGAAACTGAATACGATTAAGCCCGCCAAGGGCGCGAAGACCAAGAAGGTTCGCGTCGCCCGTGGTATTGGCTCCGGGCTCGGCAAGACGGCCGGCCGTGGTCACAAGGGTCAGCACGCTCGTTCGGGCGGCTACAACAAGGTGGGCTTCGAGGGCGGCCAGATGCCGATCCAGCGTCGTCTGCCGAAGCGCGGCTTCAACTCCCCGCTCAAGGGCCTGACCGGCGAAGTGCGCCTGTCGGAACTCGAGAAGATGCAGGCCACGGAAATCGACCTGGCGACGCTGAAGGCTGAAGGCTTCGTGTCGGCCAAGGCGCTGACCGCGAAAGTGATCAAGTCCGGCGAGCTGACCCGCAAGGTCGTGCTCAAGGGTGTGCTGGTCACCAAGGGCGCACGTGAAGTGATCACCGCCCTTGGCGGCAGCATCTCGGAATAACAGGACGTCGGGAACGACATGGCTAAGGCGACAGGAATGCCGGGCGGCTCGATGGTGCCGGACCTGAGCAAGATCGGAGAGGTGAAGAACCGCCTCCTGTTCCTGCTGGGCGCCATCGTCGTTTATCGCATCGGCACCTTCATTCCGGTTCCGGGTATCGATCCGGCGCAGCTGTCGGCGCTGTTCGGTCAGAGCCGCGGCACCATCCTGGACATGTTCAACATGTTCTCCGGTGGCGCGCTGGAACGCTTGTCGATCTTCGCGCTGGGCGTGATGCCGTACATTTCGGCGAGCATCATCGTGCAGCTGCTGACCGCTGTCGTTCCTCAGCTCAAGGAGCTGAAGAAGGAAGGTGAGTCGGGTCGGCGGCAGATTACCAAGTACACGCGTTACGGCACCCTGGGACTGGCGTTGTTCCAGTCGTTTGGGGCGGCCCTGGCGCTGCAGAAGTCGGGTGTGGTGATCAATCCCGGGTTCCCGTTCATGTTCACCGCGACGGTGTCGCTGGTGGCCGGAACCATGTTCCTGATGTGGCTGGGTGAGCAGATCACGGAGCGCGGCATCGGCAACGGCATCTCGATGATCATCTTCATCGGCATCGTTGCGGGCTTCCCGCGCGCGCTGGCCGCGACGGCGCAGTTGGTCAGCGAAGGCTCGATCAGCGGCTTCGTGGTCCTGCTGTTGATTGTGGCGCTGGTGGTGGTGACCTGGGGTGTCGTGTTCTTTGAACGTGCACAACGGCGCATTCCAGTGCATCATGCGCGCCGCCAGCAGGGGCGCAAGGTGTTTGCCGCTCAGACTCAGCATCTGCCGCTGAAGCTGAACATGTCGGGTGTCATTCCGCCGATCTTTGCATCGAGCATCATCCTGTTCCCGGCGTCGCTGGTGCAGTTCTTTGGTGACGGCGGGTCGGGCGGGTTCATGCAGTCGCTGTCGAATGCCTTGTCGCCTGGCCAGCCGCTCTACACGGCGTTGTACGGTGCGATGATTGTGTTCTTCTGCTTCTTCTACACCGCGTTGGTGTTCGATTCGCGGGAAACCGCGGATAATTTGAAGAAGTCCGGTGCGTTTGTGCCGGGAGTTCGTCCGGGGGCGATGACGGCTCGGTATATCGATACCGTGCTGACCCGCCTGACGGTTGTGGGGTCGGCGTACATCCTGGTGATCTGCCTGGTGCCCGAGATCCTGCGGTCGTTCGTGCCGAGCATCCCGTTCTATTTCGGCGGCACGTCGCTGCTGATTACTGTGGTGGTGGTGATGGATTTCATGGCGCAGCTGCAAGCGCACCTGATGTCCCACCAGTATGAAGGCCTTCTCAAAAAGGCCAACCTGAAGACGCTGGGTCCGGCCGAAGGCCGCTGATCCTGCAGATACGTTCGAGAGATCATCATGAAAGTCCGCGCTTCCGTTAAGAAAATGTGCCGGAACTGCAAGGTCGTGCGCCGCAACGGCGTGGTCCGCATTCTGTGCACGGACCCGCGTCACAAGCAGCGTCAGGGCTAAAGCGCAGGGTTTGATATAAACCCGGTAAATCACTAGAATGCGCGGCTTTTCTCCGCGCTGTAACGAGTTGAGGTTGCAACATGGCACGTATCGCGGGCGTTAATATCCCGGATAGAAAGCACGCAGTTATCGCTCTGACCGCCATTTATGGCATCGGACGGACGCGTGCCAAGCAAATCTGCGCAGCGGCGGGTATCGCCCCGACGGTGCAGATGCGGCTCTTGTCGGAAGGCGAGCTCGACAAGGTACGCGCCGAGGTTGGCAAGTACACCGTCGAAGGCGACCTGCGCCGCGAGGTGTCGATGAGCATCAAGCGATTGATCGATCTTGGCTGCTACCGCGGTCTGCGCCATCGCCGGGGCCTGCCGGTCCGCGGCCAGCGTACCCGCACCAACGCCCGTACCCGCAAGGGTCCGCGCCGCGGCACGGTTGCCGGCAAGAAGAAAGCATAAAACTGATACTGAGCGCAGACGGAAATACCTATGGCTAATGCCCAAGCTGCTAACGCGGCCAAGCGCAAGAAGGTCAAGAAGAATGTCACCGATGGTGTGGCGCATATTCATGCCTCTTTCAACAACACGATCATTCTGATCACCGACCGTCAGGGCAATACCCTGTCCTGGAGCACGGCGGGCGCCGCCGGCTTCAAGGGCTCGCGTAAGTCCACGCCGTTCGCTGCTCAGGTCGCTGCCGACAAGGCCGGCCAGGCTGCCGCGGAACACGGCGTGAAGACGCTCGAAGTTCGCGTCAAGGGCCCTGGTCCGGGTCGCGAATCGGCTGTGCGTGCGCTCAACGCCGCCGGCTTCAAGATCACCAACATCACCGACGTGACGCCGATCCCGCACAACGGTTGCCGCGCGCCCAAGCGCCGCCGCGTGTAAGACGGAGAGAACTAGACATGGCTCGTTACATTGGTCCGAAGTGCAAGCTCTCCCGCCGCGCCGGCGTCGATCTGCTGCTGAAGTCGCGTTCGCGCTCGCTGGACAGCAAGTGCAACATGGAAACCCGCCCCGGCCAGCATGGCGCGGCGAAGACCCGTCTGTCCGACTACGCGCTGCAGCTGCGCGAGAAGCAGAAGCTCAAGCAGATGTACGGCGTGCTTGAGCGTCAGTTCCGTAACTATTACCACAAGGCGTCCTCCGCAAAGGGCTCCACCGGTCTGATCCTGTTGCAGCTGCTCGAGACCCGTCTCGACAACACGGTCTACCGCATGGGTTTCTCGCGGACCCGCTCGGAAGCGCGTCAGCTGGTGGGCCACAAGGCCATCCTGGTGAACGGCAAGTCGGTCAACATCCCGTCGTACCAGGTCAAGCCCGGCGACGTGATCGAAGTCCGCGAAGCCTCGCGTAGCCAAGGTCGCATTGCCGAAGCACTGTCGATCGCTGCTCAGGCCGGTCTGCCGGATTGGGTGGATGTCGATGAGAAGGGCCTGAAGGGCACCTTCAAGTCTGTGCCGACGCGCGACCAGATCCTGCCGGATATCAACGAACAGCTCGTGGTCGAGTTGTACTCGAAGTAATCGCGGCTCTAAGTCTCAAGAGGTACATCCATGCAGAACGTTGTCGCCGACTTGCTCAAGCCGCGCCAGATCGAGGTCGAGGCCCTGTCTCCGAACCACGCGCGGGTTGCGCTGGAACCGATGGAGCGCGGTTTCGCTCACACTCTGGGCAACGCCCTGCGTCGCATTCTGTTGTCGTCGATCCCCGGTGCCGCAATCACCGAGGTGCAGATCGAAGGCGTGGTGCACGAGTACAGCGCGATCGAAGGCGTGCAGGAAGACGTCATCGACATCCTGCTGAACATCAAGAACATTGCGCTGCGCATGCACTCGCGTGACGAAGCCACCCTGCGCCTGGAGAAGTCCGGCAAGGGTGCGGTCACTGCGGGCGACATCAAGCTCGATCACGACGTCGAGATCGTGAATCCGGATCTGGTGCTCGCGCACCTGACCGGCGGCAAGCTGAGCATGACGCTGAAGATCACGCGTGGCCGCGGTTATGTGCCGGCGGTCAGCGCGGTTCGCGAAGAGGAAGCGCGTGGTGTCGGCGTACTGAAGCTGGACGCCAGCTACAGCCCGGTGCGTCGCGTCAGCTACGCCGTGGAACGTGCCCGCGTTGCGCAGCGCACCGACCTCGACAAGCTGATCCTCGACGTTGACACCAATGGTGGTATCGACCCGGCGGAAGCCGTACGTCTGGCCGCGCGCATTCTGCGTGACCAGCTGTCGGTGTTCGTCGATCTCGAAGCCGAAGCCGCGCAGGCTGCAGCGGTTCCGGGCAAGAAGGAACTGTCGCCGATCCTGTTCCGTCCGATCGACGATCTCGAACTGACGGTGCGTTCGGCCAACTGCCTCAAGGCCGAGAACATCTATTACATCGGTGATCTGGTGCAGCGCACCGAGATGGAACTGATGAAGACGCCGAACCTCGGCAAGAAGTCGCTCAACGAAATCAAGGAAGCGCTGAAAGCGCACGACCTCGAGCTTGGAATGAAGCTCGACAACTGGTCGTCGCCGAAAGTGCCCGCCTGACGCTCGATAAGGGAATTAAACCATGCGTCATAAAATGTCCGGCCGCGCATTCGGCCGTAGCCCCAGCCACCGCAAAGCCACGATGCAGGCGATTGCGATTGCGCTGTTTGAACACGAACTGATCAAGACCACCCTGCCCAAGGCCAAGGAATTGCGCCGTCTGGCAGAGCCGCTGATCACGCGCGCCAAGGATGACACGGTGGCCAACCGCCGCCTGGCGTTCTCGCGTCTGCGCGATCGCGATGCGGTCACCAAGCTTTTCAACGAGCTCGGCCCGCGTTACCAGGCTCGTCCTGGCGGCTACCTGCGGATCCTCAAGTGCGGCTTCCGCGCGGGCGATGATGCGCCGATGGCCTACGTTGAACTGGTCGATCGTCCGCGGGGCGCTGCTGCGCAGGCTGACGAAGCCACAGCCAGCTAAGAGAAAGTTTCAGGAATCAAAAAAGGGCGCCTCTGGTGCCCTTTTTTGTGGCTCAGCGATCGTCGGCCTGAGTGCGGACGCGGGGTACCTGGAGCGGCGGCAAGCGGCAAGCTAGCGCGCCAGCGCAATGCCGACTGCGACGCGTGTGATGCTGCGGTTGTAGTCGATCATGCTTTCGCCGTAGCCATGCCACAGCCCCAGGTACCAGTACGCGTACTCGTCCAGCGGGATGCTGTAGTTCAGCTGTACTGCGCCTTTGCCGGTAGCCGGGTTGCCGCGCAGCATCAGCGCAGCCATGTGCTTGCGATCGTCGAACAGCTTGTGCTGGATGCGCAGTTCGCCGTAGCCGTAGTAGTCGCTGATGTCGGGATTGTCGTCGCCGGTGGGATCGGTCGGGCTGTCCTTGTCGCTCTCGGGAATGCGATACCAGAGGCGCAGATGGACCAGGGTGCGTTCGGTCTGTCGATAGGCGGCGAGAATGATGCGATTCCAGGAGCGCGATTCTGCGGTTTCCTGGCCATTGGACTCATGGTCGATGCCGATATCCAGGCCGCAGCCGATGCAGGCCTTCGAGTCGGGCGTCCAGCGGTAGAACAGTTCGGGGTTGAAATTGGTCTCGCGGAACGGTCGCGACTGCTTGCCGTTATAGACCTGCCAGAAGGACTTTTGCGTGTACCCAAAAAAGATATTGCGTGCGAACAGCCGCTGCTTGAGGCTGATCTGGAACACCATCTCGGTTTCTTCCGAGCGGAAATCATCGCTGTAGCTGAACGGCAGCATGTACATCGGCTTGTGAAAGCTGAGCCCCGGGGTTTCACTGACCAAGGTGAACGAGTCGAGATCGCGGCGCAGATTGCCGAACAGATACGGAGGACATTGTTCGGCGCAGGTCTGCGCTGCCGCGCTCGGCGGCGTCTCGGGGGAGAGACTGCCCTGGGCATGAGCGGGAAGTGCGAACGTGGCAGCCATCAGACAGGACAACGGCAGGAGTCGGTTCACGGTCTGGTCCGGTAAGTGGCAGGCAGCAGGTGGCTAGCGGGTGGCCAGCGCATCGACATAGGGTTTCATCACGCGTTCGACACGACATAGCCGCGCGTAGTGCCACAGTTTCTTCAGATTGACGTCGCGTTCCGCAAGCGCCGTGCGCAGCCCGTCGACGGCGATGTGAGGGCCGATCTTGTTACGGAACTTGAACAGGTCGGTCAGGGTTTTTTCGAGGGAGTAGATCCGCACCTTCACGTTCTCGACCAGGTGCGTTTCCACGCCTTCGGTGAAGGCCGGTCCGCCGAGGCGCGCGACCCGGAGTTCCGGGTAATCGACACGCGGTCTCGCGGCGCGGCGCTCGATCGCGACGGCGATGCTGTCGGGATCGGATTCGGCCAGACCGTGGAAGGCCATCGCACTTTGCAGGCAAATCACGCCGTTGGGAACGGCGCGACCGACGATCGCCAGTGACAAGGCCGGAGACTTGCGGGTGCGGGCCGGGACATAGCTGCCACGGCTGAGCTTCTTCAGCAGCCCCTTGTCGCAGAGACGACGCAAGTACTCGGCCTGGATGCCGTAGGGCACCAGATCCTTCGGGCGCAGGACGCCGAGCCTTTCGGCCAGCAACAGGATGCGCTCGGACTTGCTGTGCTCGTCCACGGGTGTGAGCAAGGGCTCGAAGTTCAAATAAGTGCGTACATTAAAAAACATCCTGAATACGGAAGCAAGCGAGATCTTTGTGATTCTTAGGATTAGGTAGATTTTGTAAGCATATGACTTGCTGGGATTTGTACATTCTGCTTTGACGGTGTGCGTTTTGCGGAGTCTTGGTATCCGGGCCAGCGTGGCGACTTCTGATCGCCGCGCCCGTGGCGGACGCTATCGGTAACGGCATACTTTGCGAATACGCGAGGACAGGGACGGGCAGATGATCGACACGACGGCACATGTGCTGGTTTCCCTGCTGGCTTTGGGGATGGGCCTGGCGTTTCTGTCGGCCGACCGCCAGTCGCCGACCTCACGCGCCCTGGCCAGTGCTTTTGCGTTGATCGGCGTCGCTGTCTACTGCAACGTGGTGCTGCTGCCCCAGATCGCCGTACTGGGCCGCTGGAGCGGTTGGTTCGCCGTACCGGAAGTGCTCGCGATCATCTATGTCCTGGAGTGGATCCTGCGCGTGCGCAGGACCACGGCGGCGGACGCGGAGCTGGATACGCACACCGGTGATCGCGTGCTGCGGGTCGGGCAGCTGTTTGCGCTGCTGTATGGCGCCTTGTCGATCCTGTTTCCGGAGTTGCGCAGCAGTGCCTTCATGCATGTCGGCGGCCAGCCGCAGGCGTTCCTGACCCCTGCGTTCTGGTTGTTTTTTGCCCCGGTGCTGGCGGCGCAGCTGGCAGGGCTGGCGGGTATTCTGCTGCTGCTGAACCGGCGTCCGGATCGGGCAGAGGCGGTACGCGTCATTGCCATGGCCATCGCTGCGCCATTTCTGGTCGCAGGCTTCATCCTGCCCTTGAACAGCGCCGCGCTGTCAGCGGGCCTCGGCGAGATCGTGTTCCTGATCGGTGCCGTGCACTACCACGTGCTGCAAGGCCAACGCGGGCAGTTCATGTCGCGCTTCCTGTCGCCGCAAGTGGCGCGGCTGGTGTCGGAGCAGGGTCTGGAGCGCGCGATGCAGGAAAGCCAGCGCGAGATCACGGTGGTCTGCTGCGATCTGCGCGGCTTCACCGCATATGCCGCGGCGCAGCCATCGTCGCAGGTGCTGCAGGTGCTGCGCGAGTACTACGACGCCGTGGGCAGCATCGTTTCCGAGTTCAACGGCACCATCAAGGATTTTGCCGGTGATGGGGTCCTGATCCTGGTCGGCGCGCCGCTGCCGGTCGCTTACCACGCGCGCCGCAGCCTGCAGATGGCGCGGCGTATCCGCGACCAGGGGCTGGCGTTGACGCAGCACTGGAGCACACCGGCGCATCGCCTGGGTATCGGGATCGGCATTGCCACCGGCACCGTCACGGTCGGTGTGGTGGGTTCGGCGTCGCGGTTGGAGTACAGCGCCGTCGGATCGACCGTGAATCTGGCCTGTCGACTGTGCGAACAGGCCAGCAGCGGCGAGATCCTGGTGGATGCGCGCACCGTCGACCTCGCCGGACAAGCCGGCCTGGAGCCGCGCTCGGCACGAATGGTGAAAGGCTTTCTCGCGCCGGTGCCGCGCTACGGCGTCGTGGTCTGAGGAAGCGTTGCCGGGTCAACGAAAAAGGGAGCCCGGAGGCTCCCTTGGATATCGCTTGAATCCTGCTTAGTGCAGATCGCCCATGTGGCCGGTGCCGCCATCGAGCCACTGCTGGTAGCTGCTATCGATACCGCGCGGCTCGGCGCCGCCCGGTGCCGGCGCTGCAGAGACCGACTGGCGCCACTCGCGGACACCGAGAATGCCACCCAAGCCCCCCAGGGGGCTGTTGCCGCCGGTGTTGCCGCCACCGCCACTGCCGCCGGTGTTACCGCCGCCGCTACCGCCGGTGTTGCCACCGCCGCCGCCGCCAGTATTGCCGCCGCCGCTACCACCCGTGTTTCCACCGGTATTGCCACCCGTGTTCGCGCCGCCGGTCGTTCCGCCGATGCCTTCGTCGTTGTCGTCGGACGAGTTGCTGGCCACCACGGCCACCACGGCCACACCTGCAACCACGGCAGCTGCGGTCAGCGCGGTGCTGCCGCCTGCGGCGGCGGCTTCGGCCTGGTTCAGGCGGGTTGCCAGTTCGGTCAGATTGCTGCCGTTCAGGAACGCATTGATCTGCTTGTCACCGGAAACATTCAGCAGCAGGGTCGGGGGGACATTGCCCTGCATCGCGACGTAGGAGTCGTAGTCGAGGCGGAGGCCGTAACGGAAGTTTTCCGGTACGCCTGCCTGCTTGGCGGCGCCGAATTTCCAGCTGAGGTAGGCCCCCACCTGCGGATCGTTATCCGCCGCGATAACCGGAACGGCGACGGCGCTCGCCAACACGATGCTGCCGATGGCAGCTGCAAATGGTAACTTCATTGATGAATCCCCCAGGATTTTATTTGGCGTTACGGCGGTTGCCGCCCGCTCGACCGCACTCTAGATTTCTTGTCTGCCTGTTGCAAGCGTCGGCATCTGTAGGTTTTAACGGACATTGGCATGGCGCGCGTAGATTCCGCGATCGCTGCCGTCCTGTCCCAGGCTTTGCCAGGTGATCAACAGTCCCGTCTCTCCCGAAGCCGCAATGGCGGGAAACAGTGACGCAAACCGGGGATTATTGACCAACCCGAGTTTTCGCACGGTGCCACCGGCGTCGATCCGGGCCAGGGAAATCCGGTTGTCTGCCTGGGCGGCCAGAAAGTAGGTGCCGTCCTGGCTGACGGTCAATGTGGCCCGTTCGACCATCCCCGAGTCCGGCCTTGCGACGATCTGCGCAGTGCCAAGCGCGGACTGCGGCCCGAGAAAGCGGCGCAGGTAGATGCCGACGGGCACGTTGCCGTAGGTGAACCCTTCCCAGGCGATGGCAAATGCCCCTGACGGTGTCATCGCCACGCCGGGCATGTCGATGCCGGTATCGACGCGGGCCTCGCTGATGTCGTAGGCGGGGGAAATCGCGCCACCGTTGCTGCCGAAATGCCGGGCGCGAACGGCGGCGGCCGTTTCGGTTCCGCCGATCCAGACCACCACGTAGTTGCCGGAGGCGTCGATGCCGATCCGCGACGCACGTGGCGCGAGGTCGCCATTGTCGGTATCCGCGATCCGCACCGGTTGCAGGGTCTGGGGCGTGCCGTTGACGCCGTAGGCACGGGTTTCGAGAAACAGCTTCTCGTTGTTGTTGTTGCCTTGTGCGGTATCCCAGGCACTGAGCTCGCGATTGCTCCAGGCCACCGCAAACTGGCCAGTCGCGTTCATCGCAATGCTGGGTTCCGACTGCGAATCGCGGTTGGAGTTGCTGGGGCCGATGCGGAACTCATTGCCGTTGCGCGTGCCGTCGGCATTGAAGCGTTGGCCGTAGATCGTGCCGCCGATGCCGTCCTGCAGCGAACTGCGCCACGCCACGACGAAGTTGCCGCTGCCATCCATGGCGACCGCCGGCATGCTTTGCCGGCCGATGGTGTAGCTATTGATCGGGAACTCGGGGCCTATGCGCTGTTCGCCGAGAAAGCGCTGGCCAAAGATGCCGAAATGACTGCCATCCTGACCGTAGCTTTCCCATACGATGACGGCCTGACCGGCACTGTTCGCGGCGACGGCGGGACGTTGCTGGGCGTCCTGGGTATAGGTGTTGACCTGCTGTTCGCCGCCCGCGACGGTGTCGGGCGGAGCGCTGTCGGTGCAGGCGGCCAGCAGCACCGTCAGTGCAGCCAGAATGCCGATGCGCGAGTTCATCGTGAGAACCTCCGGAAGAACTCCCATATCGTTTTGTTGGCACTCAGGTTCTGGGTGGTGAGGCCGGCTGCCGGCACGAAGTCCAACACGCCTGGCCAGGTGTGCCCCCCCTTGGTGATCGTATACAGCTCAACCGCACGGCCCGCGGGGCACTGGTCGTAGCGATCGACATAGGCGCTGGTGCCATCGTCGATCTCCGCCGGCAGGTTGCTGCGCGTCTTGCTGCTGCCGCACTGGTTGACGTCGGCCCAATACTGCGCGGCCGCTGGCGCGGACAGGGCCACGCTGAACAAGCCGCCGTTGTACGGAACCTGTTCATCATCGGTGCCATTGAAGAAGGCCATCGGCGTCGGCATCGCGGGCGCGCAGGTCTGCTGCAGGGATTTGCGCATGGTGGCCGCGACCGACGCCCCGGCGGCGATCTTGCCCGGGTACTCGCAGGCAAAGCGCACCGTCATGTTGCCGCCCTGCGAGTAGCCGGCCATGTAGATGCGGCGTGCATCGAGGCGGAAGGTCTGCACGAACTGATCGATCACCGTCGCCAGATACGCGGCGTCGTCGGTGGGGTCGCTGTCGGTAGGATCGTGCGACCAGGTGTGGTCGTGCGCCTGCGGCAGGATCACCCAGGCGCCGGTGTCGCGCACCAGCTCACCGATCTCGGTGAGGTTGGCCATCGACGGCGCCACGCCGAGATTGAAGTGCAGTGCGATGATCGCCGGCGCGTTGGCGCGATACTGTGCAGGGCGCAGATAGCCGACGGTGCGGGTGATGCCGCCGTGGGTAATGGTGGTGTAGTGCGCGGTGACGTTCTCGAACGGCAGAAACGACAGCGCGGCGGCGGGCATCGCCGCAAACAGTGCCAGCGCTGCCACCGCCGCTGCGAGCGTACGGCGGATATGTCGACCACGAATCATGCGAGTCCCCTCAATGCCGCGTGTCGCGATCGTTGGTGTTCGCCTCTGTGACCAGGCCTGCGCATCGAAGACGCACCGGCTTTGGCGACGACCGCTGGTTCAGCGCCTGCCGGATACGTGGTCCGGGCAGGTCGCGTCAGTATTTTACCGAGCAACCGTAGGGTTTGGTGACGGCATCGGTGACCGGCTTGCCGGCCATGGCTTCGGCCAGCGCGGTCCTTACATATGGCTTGGCCCTGGCGATGTCTTCGGTATCGGCACTGGGGATGCTGTCGATGCCACCGGCATAGATCAGCGTGCCCTGAGGGTCGACGATGAACATCTGCGGCGTGGTGCGTGCGTCGTAAGCGCGACCGACGGTTCCGGACTCGTCCAGCAGCACCGCGGTCGGTGAGGCTTTGTGCGCCTCGGTGAGCGCATCGGCGGCCGCGCCGGTGACATGTCCCTGCTTGCCGGGCGCCGATGAAATCACCGTCAGCCACACCGCGCCATCCGCGCGGGCGGCCTGCTGCAGTGCCTGCATGTTGCCGCTGCGATAGTGCTTCTGCACGAACGGGCAGCCGTCGTTGGTCCATTCCAGCACCACGAACTTGCCGCGCTGCTCGGCGAGGCTGACGCTGTTGCCACGGCTGTCGGTGGCGGTGAACGCAGGCGCGGGCTGACCAACCTTGGGCGCGGCCCAGGCCGAACCGGCGAACAGCGCGGCCGTCAGGGCCAGTGCAATCGGGAATCGCATCTTCACATCTCCTGTCGGCAGGTCAGTGCAGCGCCTGCAGCACCACATCCGGGGTCAGCAGCTGTGGCAATACCGTGGGTTCGCCGCCGTTGACATAGACCAGATACAGCGGCACGCCGTTGCGGCCGAAGCGGGCCAGCTCGGCGGTGATCGCCGGGTCGCTGCGGGTCCAGTCCCCGATCAGCACCGCGACATCGCGATTGCGGAAGGCTTCCTCGACGCGTGCCGAACGCAGGGCGCCGCGCTCGTTGACCTTGCAGGTGATACACCAGTCGGCGGTGAAATCGACGAATATCGTGCGTCCTTCGGCACGCAACTGCGCGACGCGCTCGCTGGACCAGGCCTCGCTGTGCGCGGGCAGGCTCGCCTGCGTGCTGGCGGCCGACGGTGACGAGGTGCCGGGCACCGTGAAGATCAGCCAGGCGGCACCTGCGAGACTCAGCAGCTTGAGCAGCGAGGGCCACAGGCCGCGGCTGTTCCACAGCCAGAGCGCGAAGGCGATCAGCACCAGGCCCAGCATCGCCTGCGCCGCGACATTGGCATCGGTCTGGCGCATCAGCACCCACAGCAACCAGACCACGGTCAGATACAGCGGGAACGCCATCACCTGCTTGAAGCGTTCCATCCACGCGCCGGGGCGCGGTAGCAGACGGGCGAGACCCGGAATCCAGCCCAGCAGCAGGAACGGCAGCGCCAGCCCCAGCCCCAGCACCGCGAATACGCTGAGCGCGACCCATGCCGGCTGCGTCATCGCATAGCCCAATGCGCTGCCCATGAACGGCGCGGTGCAGGGCGTTGCCACCACCACCGCCAGCACGCCGGTGAAGAAGGCGCCGCTGTTGCCGGGGCGCTGCGTCAGCTTGCCGCCGAGATTCATCACGCCGATGCCGAACTGCGCGACGCCGGACAGCGACAACCCCAAGGCGAACAGGATGTAGGCCAGCAAGCCGATGAAGATCGGGGACTGCAACTGGAACCCCCAGCCAACCGCTTCGCCGGCGCTGCGCAGGCCCAGCATCAGGGCCGCCACAGCGACGCAGGACAGCACCACGCCGGCGGTATAGGCCAAGGCCTGAGCCCTGCGGACGTGGGCCTGATCGGCGGCGGTCTGCGCCATTGCCAGGGCTTTCAAGGACAGCACCGGAAACACGCAGGGCATCAGGTTGAGGATCAGGCCGCCCAGCAGTGCGAACAGCAGCACCGCCAGAAAGCTGGGCGGAACGGCCGGTGCCGGGGCTGCAGCGGTTTCAGCGCTCGCGGGTGGTGTCGGCCGTGCCTCAGAAGCCGGCGCAGCGACAGGGGCGACCGTGCCGGGCTGCGCACGGAACGACCAGGCTTCGCCGCTGTTGCCGCGATACAGCACCACCACGCCATCGACCGTGGCGGGTGCGTCCACGAAGTAGGCACTGTTGGCCTGCGACAGCCGCAGGTGATCGCCGTCGCGTTCGATGCGCTGGGTTGCGGCGTGATCGACCAGATCGTTGGCATAGGGGAAGAACTCGATCCGGTCGACATCGGCCAGCAGCGGCGCCTGCAGCGACAGCGACAACACGCCGTCGGCGATCTGGAACGCGGTCTGCCAGTCCGTGGCTTCGCGCGGCAGCTGCTTGCGGGTGGCGGCGAACGAGGGCGCCCAGTCCGGATCGAGCGTGGTGGTGGCGCTGGTGACGGTGGTCGGCAGTTCCAGATCGGCGTTGCCCGGAATGCAGATGTCCTTGCAGACCAGCCATTTGGCTTTCGCGCGCAGGGTCACCGGGCCCGCGCTGCTGGCGGCGACGGTCAGCGGCACCAGATGCAGGGTTTCCTGTTCGTAGCCGTAGTTGGTCAGCTCGCCCAGGTGCTGCATGTGCGGATACGGCCATTCGATCGCGCCGGCTTCGATCCCGGTCGGCAGCGACCATTCGAGCGCCGTGGGAATGCCGGAGTCGCCGGGATTGCGCCAGTACACATGCCATTGCGGATCGGGACGCAGCCGCAGCGCCACGGTATTGGTGGTGCCGGCGGTGAGCGCGCTGCGCTCCAGCAGCAGTTCGGCCTCGACCGGACCGTGGCGTACCGGGGCAGCGTGGAGCGCGGGCAACACAAGGCACAGCAGCAGCGGGATCAGTACACGCAGATTCATGGCGAATTCTTGAGGGAAGCGGTCTAATGACCGTCTTCTCACGGTGAGGTTCAGCACTAAAGCTACCATGCGTGCGTCGCTCCTGATCGCTCTGCTGCTGATGGCCGGCTGTGGCGCCGCCGAGGCGTCGAACTCGTTGCGTTGCGGTTCACGGATCGTGGCGGTCGGAGATGTGGCCGCCAGTCTGCTGGGCGCCTGCGGCGAGCCGGCATTGCGTGATGCCTGGTCGCCCGCCACCGCTTACGGCCCCGGCGCGCTTGCCGGCGTCGAACAGTGGACCTACAACTTCGGCTCCAGCCAGCTGTTGCGCGTGGTGCGGCTGCGCCAGGGACGGATCGAACGGATCGATTCCGAAGGTTACGGATTTCCGCGCGAGGCGCCCCGCGATTGCAGTGCGTCCGCCGCCATTTTTCGCGGCATGTCCAAGTACCGCCTGCTGGCACGCTGTGGCGAGCCGCTGACGCGGACCGCCGATCACCTGTTGGCCCCGGCGTACCCGGAGCATCGCCACTGGGGGCATCGCGGCTATCGCGACGACTATGTCGAAGCGGTGTATCGCGAGGAATGGACCTACAATTTCGGTTCCGCGAAGCTGCTGCGGATCATCACGCTCGACAATGGAAAAGTTACCGATGTACAGACCGGCGCACGCGGCTTCAACCCTTAGTCTGATGGCGGCGCTGCTGCTGGCGCTCGGTGGTTGCGCCAGCGGCGGCCACGCGCAGTTGCGCTCGCCGGATGGCGAACTGGCGCCGTGTGCGTCACGCGGCTGCGTGTCCTCGCGGGCCGGCGAATCGTCATATGCGGTGCGACCGATCGCCTACGAAGGCAGCCGCGATGCCGCGCGCGCCGCCCTGCTGCGACTGCTGGCGGAGATGCCGGGCGCCGAGGTGGTGACGCATAGCGACGACTACATCCATGCGCGGTTCACCTCGACGCTGCTGCGCAACGTCGACGATCTCGAACTCGACCTGCCGGCGTTCGAGCGGGTGGTGCATGTGCGCTCTTCCAGCCGGCGCGACTATTTCGATTTTTCCGCCAACCGTGACCGCGTCGAAGACCTGCGGGCACGGTTCGAAGCCCTGCAACCGTGAGTCCCGCGCGCGGGTATGATCGGCGCCGCAAATTTCCAGGATCGCAGTGACATGGTCAACCCACGCAAGTTCGACATCGTGCTGTTCGGCGCCACCGGCTTCACCGGGCAACTGACGGCGGAGTATCTGGCGCGCCACGGCGGCAGTTCGCTGCGCTGGGCACTGGCCGGGCGCAATCTCGACAAGCTCAAGGTAGTGCGCGCGCGCCTCGCCGATGCCAGCCCCGCCTGCAAGGATCTGGAGCTGCTGCAGGCCGATATCGGCGATCCGGATTCGATGCGCGAGCTGGCGGAAGCGGCGCGGGTGGTGATCACCACCGTCGGTCCTTACGTCCATTACGGCGAGCCGCTGGTGGCCGCCTGTGCCGCCGCCGGCACCGACTACGTCGATCTGACCGGCGAGCCCGAGTTCGTCGACCAGATGTGGCTGAAGTATCACGAGCAGGCGCGCAGCAGCGGCGCGCGCATCGTGCACGCCTGTGGCTTCGACAGCATTCCCCACGATCTGGGCTGCTGGTTCACGGTGCAGCAACTACCGGAAGGCGTGCCGCTGCAGGTGCAGGGCTTCGTGCGCGCCGGCGGCGAGCTGTCGGGCGGCACCCTGCATTCGGCGGTCACCGCGTTTTCGCGGCTGCGGCAGTACACGAAGATCAGCCGCGCGCGGCGCGAGCGTGAAGCTCGGCCCGCCGGCCGGCGCGTGGGTTCGATCCAGCATGGCTTGCGCTTCGTCAAGGCGCTGGGGACCTGGACCTTGCCGATGCCGACCATCGATCCGCAGATCGTGCGGCGTTCCGCCGCGGCCAGTGATCGCTACGGGCCGGACTTCCGCTACGGCCATTTCCTGCAGGTCAAGAAACTGACGACCGCCGTGGCCCTGATCGGCGGCGTCGGCGCGGTGTTCGCCGGCAGCCAGCTGAAGTTCACGCGCGAGCGCCTGCTGAAACTCAAGGACCCGGGGCAGGGGCCCAGCGCCGCGGTGCGCGCCAAGGGCTGGTTCAAGGTGGTGTTCCTGGGTGAAGGCGGCGGCCAGCAGGTGCGCTGTGAAGTCTCCGGTGGCGATCCCGGGTACGGCGAGACCTCGAAGATGCTCGCGGAATCGGCACTGTGTCTGGCCTTCGACAATCCGCCGAAGGTCGCGGGTGTGGTGACCACCACCGAAGCGATGGGCAATGCATTGATTGCAAGATTGCAGCAGGCCGGCATCAAGTTCCGCGTGGCCGAGGCCAGAAAATCATGAGCGCGAAGCTGTGGCTGCTGCTCGGCGGCGCCTATGGCTTTCTCGGCGTCGCCCTGGGTGCCTTTGGCGCGCATGGACTGCGCGCGCGGCTGGGGCCGGATCTGCTGGCGGTGTGGAAGACCGGCGTCGAGTACCAGTTCTATCACGCATTCGCGCTGCTGGCAGTCGGGCTGCTGGCGCGTGGCGCGGTCCACACAGGCGCCCTGAATCTCGCGGGGCTCTGCTTTGCCGCAGGCGTCCTGCTGTTCTCCGGCAGCCTGTATGCGCTGGCTTTAAGCGGCGTGCGGGTGCTGGGCGCGGTGACGCCGATCGGCGGCGTGCTGTTCCTGGCCGGCTGGCTCTGCCTGCTGGTCGCGGTGCTGCGTCAGGACTGAGCCTCAGCTGCCGCCCAGCGCCTTCAGCAGTGTCTGGGTCAGGCGCTCCGCCGCCAGCTGTGCGGCCCGTTCCACGCCGGCTTCGAGTTGCGCGCGTGCCTGCGTCAGCTCCTGCTCCAGCTGCTCGATCCGCTGCAGCAGTTTCTGTTCGAGATGTTCGACCTGCTGTTCCAGCTCGCCGAGCGCAGCGGGCTTGGCCGCGATCCGCGACTCCAGTTCCGCGATCGTTGCGCGCAACGCACCTAACTGGCTCTGCAACTCCGCCGTGATCTTCGACTTGCGACCTTCCTCGGCTTTCGCGGCCTGCGCGCGTGCCGCTTCGGCGGCGGCGCGGGCTTCGGCTTCGACCCGTGCCGATTCTTCAGCCAGCCGTGCCGCCTGCGAGGCTTCCTCGGCGCGTGCGGCTGCGGCGGCATGCTCGCGTTGCACGCTGTCGAGCACCTGCAGCAATTGCTGCGGCGTCGGCGGCTTCTGCAACACCGCGGCGGCGCCCTGGTCGCGGGCTTCGCTGACGAAGTGCTCGCCCTCGTTGCCGGAGCAGATGATCACCGGGATCGTGGCGGTGTCCGGATTGGCCTTGATCTGACGCAGCGCCTCGAAGCCATCGACGCCGGGCATGATGTGATCGAGAAAGATTAGATCGGGGCGCGCCTCGCCCAGTGCGCGATAGGCGTCCTGCGCGCTTTCGGCGGTATCGACCGTGTAGGCGTGGCCTTCCAGATATTTGCGCAACGCAAAGCGTGCGGACTTGGAATCATCTACCACCAGGGCGGAACGGCTCATGCGGGACTCGCGACGTGTCGGACACCGGAATCTAGCATCGCCGTCGAAGTGCGCGTAGTCCGGGTGCCCGGCGTGGCCTGGCGGCAGCTCAAAGGCGGCCACCGAGGGAGGGCGGGCAGAATGACGGGCACAAAAAACGCGGCAGATCCGGAAATCTGCCGCGTCAATTGCAAGACAGAGTCGCTAGACTTATTTCTTCTTAGCGGCTTTCTTAGCGGTTTTCTTCGCAGCTTTCTTGGCAGCCATGATGACCTCCTAAAAACGCGTTACGGGCAGCCCCACAAACCCCATGTCTGTGGAAAGCCAGCCACGACTGATCGTGGCACTGAGCTAGATCAAACACAATGGGTAGTGTCAACCAGCCGACGAACGGTCATTTATTCCCCAAAAGGGGCTCGTCCCCGTTTTGCCGCTTTTGCTTGAGCCTGGCGTTGTTCGAAATCGAACCCAGGCAACGACTTGGATGAATCCTGATGAACGCGACAACCAGAAACGGCATTTCCGCTCAGAAAACCCCTCCGCAGCCACGTTTACGCTGGCCGCAGTGGCGCCTGGCGGTGGACGCACTGAGTGCCGTGTTTGCCGGTGCCACCGCGGATGCCTGGCTGCAGGAGGCCTTCCGCAAACACCGTGAGATGGGCGGGCGGGATCGCGCGCGCGTTGGCGAGCTGGTGTACGGCGTGCTGCGCGATCTGCGGCGCTTGCAGGCGGTGGCCGGTACCGAGGCGGACGAGGTCGTCGCCTATGCCGCGGTGCTGGCCTTGCGCGAGGGCCTGGCGGATGTGCCGATGCTGGTGCGCTTCGGGGTGGATGCGGCAGCGGCACTGCAACAGCGGCTGGCCGCTTTCGACGAGCACAGCCTGAGCGCGGCACAGCGCTGCAACCTGCCGGATGCGGTGTATCAGGCGTACTGCGCGCAGTATGGCGAAGCAGAAGCGCAGGCCCTGGGCGCAGCGCTGCGCGGCGTGGCGCCGGTGGATCTGCGTGTCAACGTCCTGCGCAGTGACCGCGATTCCGCATGCGCGGCGCTGGCCGACGCGGGGATCGAGGCACAGGCCACACCGCTGGCGCCGTGGGGGTTGCGTTTGCACAAGCGCGCCTCATTGCAGGCGACGCTGCCGTATCGCGAAGGCTGGATCGAGCCACAGGACGAAGGCAGCCAGTTGCTCGCGCATCTGGTTAGCGCCCGCGCCGGGATGCGCGTTGCCGATTACTGCGCCGGTGCCGGCGGCAAGACTTTGGCGCTGGCGGCGGCGATGCGGGATCAAGGTGAACTGTGGGCGCTGGACATCAGCGTTGCGCGGCTGGAGCGTTTGCAGCCGCGTCTGCAGCGTGCGGGCATCACGTGCGTACAGATGCATGCGCTGCCCGATGCCAGCGCCTGGCTGGCGGCTGAAGCCGGGCGTTTCGATGCGGTACTGGTCGACGCGCCATGTTCCGGCAGCGGTACCTGGCGGCGCCAGCCGGAGTTGCGCCTGCGCACGCCGGACCTGACGGCCATGGCACAACGGCAGGGCGAGGTGCTGCGTGCGGCGGCGCGGCTGGTGCGGCCGGGCGGGCGTCTGGTGTATGCCACCTGCAGCTTGCTGCGTGAGGAGAACGATGCCGTGGTGGACGCCTTTCTCGCGGCCGCTGTGGATTTTCAGGAACTGGATGCCGGTGTCGAACTGGCGCGGCAGGGCATCGAAGTGCCGGGGGCGCGTCTGCGCCTGCTGCCGCACCGTCACGGGACCGACGGCTTCTTCGCGGCCTGCCTGCAGCTGACAATGGCGTAGACCGCGCGGCTCGCGGCATCATCGGCGCATCGTTTGACGAAGACGGGGCCGGAGTCGCCATGAGTGCCATGCACGAGTACAGCGCAACCGTGGTCTGGCAGCGTGAGGCGCAGGCGCCGTTTGTCGACGGCCGTTATTCGCGTGCACACGAATGGCACTTCGATGGCGGGGTACGCGTTGCCGCATCGAGTTCGCCGCTGCACGTACCGCTGCCGATGTCGGCAGCGCAGGCGGTCGATCCCGAGGAGGCTTTCGTGGCCGCGCTGTCCTCCTGCCACATGCTGTTTTTCCTGTTCCATGCCGGCCAGCTGGGACTGGTGGTCGAGCGCTATGAAGATGCCGCCTGCGGCTGGATGGGCCGCAATGCGCAGGGGCGCACGGCAATCGTCAAGGTGGCTTTGCGTCCTCGTGTTCAATGGGCTGGCGTCGTGCCGGATGCAAGGCAGATCGCTGCCTTGCACGAACGCTCGCACCACGATTGCTATCTCGCCAACTCGGTGACGGCGGAGGTGGTGACCGAACCGCAGTGAGCCGGTGCCGCGGCGTATGATCGCGGTCAGGACTCACGGAGACATCCCATGCGCGCGCCCCCGCACACGCACGGCCGGATCATCGACAGCAGCTTTCGTCCGCACCCGCTGATACGCGGCCCGCATGTGCAGACCGTCTTGCCGACCTTGTTGCGGCCGCTGCCACCGTTGCCGCTGCGGATCGAGCGGCTGGAAACCCCGGATGGAGATTTCGTCGACCTCGGCTGGAGCGGCGATGACGATGCGGCGCGTACCGCGGTATTGATCCACGGACTCACCGGCGGTTTCGAATCCAAATATCTGCGGGGCCTGGCCGCGCGGCTCAATGCGCAGGGCTGGCGCACGGTGGCTCTGCAGCTGCGTGGCGGCGGCAACGAGCCGAACCGCACCACACGCATGTACAACCATGGCGACACTGCCGACCTGCGTTTTCTGTGGCGTGAATTGCGTGCTCGTGCGCCACAGATGCGGCTGGCGACGGTGGGCTGGTCGCTGGGCGCGAATGTCCTGCTCAAGGCGCTGGCCGAAGAGGGTGACGCTGCGCCGCTGGAAGCTGCGGTCGCAGCCTGTGCGCCGTTTCGACTCGGTCTGTGTGCCGAGCGTTTGCGCACGGGCTTTGCGCGGGTTTATCAGCAACGCCTGCTGAAGGATCTCAAGCGCATCGTGCGCGCCAAGCATGCGCGCGTACCGGCGCCGCCGGGTGTCGATCTGGCGGGCACGCTGGCGGCGCGCGATTTCTTCGAGTTCGACGAGGCCTACACCGCGCCGTTGAACGGTTACGAAAATGCGCTGGACTATTACGCCCGTGCCGAATGCGGTGCGCACCTCGCGGCCATTCGCCGGCCCACGCTGGTGATCAACGCCAAGGACGATCCGTTCATGGTGCGCGAGGTGTTGCCGCAACCGGAGCAACTGGCGCCTTGCGTGACGCTGGAGCTGTCGCAGCGTGGTGGGCATGTCGGGTTCGTGGGGCGCGATGCGAACGGGCAGCCGGAGTTCTGGCTGGAGCGGCGGATTGCGGCGCATCTCGAGCAGGTGATGCCGGTCTGAGCGCGCGGTGTAGGCTGCGATTTAGAAGGCACTATTCTTGGTTTTTCGCTTTGCTTTGGCTGTCTTCGCAACGGGCGCTGTCACGGTCGTGATGACCTGTGTTTTCCGGTCCTGTCGGACCGTCTCACTTTTCTTGTCTTGCCAAGAAAAGTAAGCAAAAGAAGTCGCCTTAAGGCGAGGGGCTTTCCCTGGAAGCGGAGCATCGCGAATACGCATCTCCGCACTGCCAGAACCCGAACCGCTCCGAGAAACGCTTTTGTTGTCTCTCATCTTGCTGGTGCAGGGTCAGTGCGATATCCAGCTGACCCAGGTCCTTGGAACGAGTGACAGCAAAGACGTCACGCGGCATTTGCTTTTTCAGTTAGCCACGGCCAAAGCGTATTCGCGGTGATCTTGTTCCCGCGAAGGCAATGCGCTGTAAAAGCGATTTCTTTTGCTTATTTTTCTTGGCAAGACAAGAAAAGTGAGGCGGTCCGACAGGACCGAAAAGCACAGGTCGTAATGACTGTGACAACAGCTTTTGCGAATCAGGTGTTGGTGGAGAGCGCAATGTCACAGCTGACCGGGAGCCAGCGGTTCGAGATTGACCTTGACACCCTGAGCCCGTTTTTTCGAACAGCATCTGGAGTGAGCGCCTGTCTCAGGCGACCGGTGCGCCGTCCGGCGGAGCATGATCCGGGCTGAGCAGGTTGACCTGACCGTCCGGTGACAGCGCGCCCAGCACCAGAAACTGGCTCTTGAATCCGGCGATGCGTTTCTCGCCCAGATTCAGTGCGCCGACCACACGCCGCCCGATCAATGCGGCGGCGGTGTAGTTGGTGATCTGCGCGCTGGTCTGCAGGATGCCGACCACCGGCCCGAAATCCACACGCAACTGATAGGCCGGTTTGCGCGCCGCGGCGAACGGCTCGGCGCTGAGCACCGTGCCCACGCGCAGATCGACGGCGAGAAAACCGTCGATGCCGCAATCCGGTTTGCGCGGCAGGTGCTCGGGAGCGTACGGCAGCGCGTCGCCGTCGATGACATGCGAGACCATGCTGCACCTCAGTCGTGGATACCCGGCACCGCGACCCGCCACTCGCGCAGCGCATGGGTGGTGCCTTCCTGGACCTGCTTCAGCGACTTCGACAGGCGCGCCGCGAGACCGGTGTCCGGGAACGGGATCAGGCGCTTGCCGTCGCCGATCTCGGTGATGCGGGCGATGCGTGCCGCCGTGCCGGTGCCGAATGCGGTGCCGAGCTGGCCGGCCATCGCGGCGGCGGTGAGATCGTCGAGCGCGATGCTGTGCTCGGCCACTTTCAGGCCCTCGGCGCGCAGCAGGCGCATGAGGCTATCGCGGGTGATGCCGGGAAGGATGGTGCCGTCCAGCGGTGGCGTCAGCAGCTCGTCGCCGATCTGCACGAACAGGTTCATGGTGCCGGCTTCGGCGAGTTCACGATGGTGGCGCGCGTCGAGCCAGACCACATCGTCATAGCCGCGCGCCTTGGCACGCGTCAGTCCGCCGATGCCGGCGGCGTAGTTGGCGCCCGCCTTGATCGCGCCGAGGCCGCCGGGTGCGGCGCGGATCAGTTCCGGCTCCGCCCACAGGCGCATGTTCTTCAGTGGCGGATCGCAACATGGCGTCACCACTACGGCGAGGCGGTGGCGGGTGGCGGGGCGCATGCCCAGAGCCTCCTCTTCGGCGTACAGCGTCGGGCGCAGATAGAGAGAGCCGCGGCCATGTGGTGGCAGGAAGCGCGCATGCACCTGGATTGCGAGCTGGCACAGCGTCAGGAACAGCTCCTCCGGTGCCTCCGGCAGGTTCAGGCGGCGCGCGCTGTCCTGCAGACGGCGCGCGTGATCGCGCGGGCGGAACAGGTGCGCGCGGCCTTCAGGATCGCGAAACGCTTTCAGTCCTTCGAACACCGACAACCCGTATTGCATCGCACCGGTTGCCACCGCCACCGGCGTGTGGCTGCGGCTGTCGATGGTGGGCGTGCCCCAGCCGGTGTCGTGACCATGGCCGGCATGCACGATGTACGGGCCGAGGTGCTGGCCAAAACCGAGCGCCTCCGGTTCCGGCCAGTCAGCGGGCAGGGGCGCTTCGTAGAGCCCGTTGGGGGGAGTGTGCATCGGGAAAACTCCTGGAATTTCTTGTCGTTGAATTTGCTCTGCGCCGCGTTCCCGCTGCGCATCGTTATCTGGCATCTAGCAGTCGATGGCTTCGGTGTTGGCGGCACCGGGCACCACCATCGGCAATACGTGTTCGTCCACTGAAATCGGCGCGCGGATCAGCATCGGTCCGGTGTGCGCAAAGGCTTCGTCCAGCGCTGCGTCGACATCGGCCTCTGCGCCGAGGTCCACCGCAGCCACTCCGTAGGCCCGGGCCAGCTGGCACAGATCGGGTGCCTGCAGATACCGGGATGCGCAGTAGCGACGCTGATAGAACAAGGACTGCTGCTGGTGCACCAGCCCCAGCGCGGCGTTATCCATGACCACGATTTTCACGTCGAGTTGCAGCTCGGCCAGCGTCGCCAGTTCCTGCGCATTCATCAGCAGGCTGCCGTCGCCGCTGAAGCACACGGTGCGGCCTTGAGGTCGCACCAGCGCAGCGCCGATTGCCGCGGGCAGGCCGAAGCCCATGGTACCGAGCCCGCCCGAGGTCAGCCAGTGATGTGGGCGCGTCAACGGATAGCGCTGTGCCACCCACATCTGATGCTGGCCGACATCGGTGGTGATGATCGCTTCGGCGCCCGCACGTTCGGCCACGGCGCGCACCAGCCCGTAGGGCCGGCGCGGGTCGTCATCGCCCGGCAGCTGCAGCGGAAACGCCAGTCGCAAGGCGGCGGTACGCGCCAGCCATTGTGGACGATGCCGTGCGCTGACGGCTTGCAGCAGCGCGTGCAGGGCGGCTCCGGCATCGGCCTCGATCGCCAGATCGGCGCGCCGCAGCTTGTTCAGTTCACGCGGATCGGCATCGATGTGAATGATCCGTGCCTGCGGGCAGAAGCGGTCGGCGCGGCCGGTGGCGCGATCGTCGAAGCGGGCGCCGATCGCGATCAGCAGATCGCATTCCTCCAGCACCAGATTGCTGCCGCGGGCACCATGCATGCCCAGCATTCCCAAGGCCAGCG
>JBEBWZ010000023.1:0-32901 GCA_040391865.1 Solimonas flava | reverse complement strand
TCTTGCCGGGCTCGAGGCCTTCCGCGGACTTGAAGGTGATGGTCACCGTGGGCCTTGCCGACAACCGCGCCCGCACCACCAGGATCTGGCCGGCCAACGCCTCGACGATGGGAACCAGCCAGATCAGCGACGGGCTCCAGCGGCGCGGTTTGCGCACATCGGCTTGCGGCAGCGGCGGCGTCACGGTTGCAGAGTCGCTCATGGGGACGGATCGGTTGCGGGGGAGGAAGACTCGGGTGCGTCCCAGATCAGGCGGGGATCGAAACTCTGCGACGCGAGCATGGTCAGGACCACCACGGCGGCAAACGCGACCGCGCCACCGCCCGGCAGCACTTCGGCAAAGGTCTTGAAATGCACCAGCGCCACCAGCAGCGCGACCACGAACACATCGAGCATCGACCAGTGTCCGACGAATTCGACGATCCGATAGAGTCGCGCACGCTCGCGCTGACGCCAGCGGCTGCCGCGCTGCACGGTGATCAGCAGCAGCATCAGCACCGCGATCTTCATCACCGGCACCACGATGCTGGCAACGAACACGATGATCGCCAGATCCCAGGATCCGGCCTGCCACAACGCGACCACGCCGCTGAGAATCGTGTCGTCCTGCGCCCCGAAGAACGTCGCGGTGCGCATGATCGGCAGCACATTCGCGGGAATGTAGAGAATGATCGCCGCCAGCAGGAACGCCCAGGTGCGGTGGATACTGTTGCGCTTGCGGTACTGCAGCGGCGCATGGCAGCGCGGACAATGCAGGCCCTCGTCATTCGTCGCCAGATGCGATACCAGACCGCAGGCATGGCAGGCAGCCACACCGAGTTCGCGCGCCACCGGCGACGCACTCACGCGCGCTGCTCCGCGGCGATATCCCAGAGATCGTGCAAGCTGAACGAGGTGATCACGGTCAGCAGGATCGTCAGTGCGGCGAAGCTCCACAACCCGACGCCGGGAATCACGATCGCCAGGCCCACCAGCTTGACCACGGCCACCAGCACACCCAGCACGAACACCTCGACCATGCTCCAGGGCTGCGTGTGCCGCAGCGCATGCATCGCCCAGACGAAGCCCGGCGGGGTCCGACCCTGGCGCAGCGGCAGCAGCACATAGATCAGCAACAGCAATTGCAGCAGCGGGAAGAAAAACACCGTGGTTGCGGCCACCACCGCCACCAGTCCGACCCCGGCGTCGTAGGCCGCAACGATGGCGCCCCACAGACCCGCAGCATTGCGCGTGCCCTGCAGCTCCACCTCGACGATCGGCGAGGTGTTGGCCAGCACGAACACCACCAGCGCGGCGACGGTCAGCGCCAGCATCGTGTCGAGGCTGAAGCGGCGGCGGCGATACAGTTCCGAGCCGCAGCGCGCGCACATCGCGATCTCGCCGGGCGCCAGCGCCCGGTGTTCGTAGACCGCATCGCATTGCTCACAGACCGTCAGCCTTGCCGCTGTCATTGCCATGCTCTCGCCGTCGCGGATGGCGCCAATGGCTCGCCGTATCAGGGTTGAAGTCTAGCCCGGTGGCCGCTCACGGTGCGCGGTCCAGACCGCGCCGCTGCAACAGCGGTTCGATCTGCGGATCGCGGCCGCGGAAATCGCGGTACAGGGTCATCGCATCCTGGCTGCCGCCGCGCGACAGCAAGGCCTTGCGGAAACGATCGCCATTGGCGCGGGTCAGACCGCCGTTTTCCTTGAACCATTCCACGGTATCGGCATCGAGCACCTCGCTCCAGATGTAGGAGTAGTAGCCCGCCGAATAGCCGCCGGAAAAAACGTGTGCGAAGTAAGTGCTGCGATAGCGCGGCGGCACCGTCTCCAGCGCGAGGCCGGCCTTGCGCAGTGCCGACGGCTCGAAGATGCGCGGGTCCTGCAGCGGCTGCCCGGCACTGAGGCGGTGCCAGGCCTGGTCGAGCAGCGTCGCGCCCAGATACTCGGTGGTGGCAAAGCCCTGATTGAATTTCTCGGCAGCCAGGAGCTTGTCGACCAACGCCTGCGGCATCGGCTCGCCGCTCTGATGATGTCTGGCGTAATGCGCCAGCACCTGCGGATACAGCGCCCACATCTCGTGCACCTGCGACGGATACTCGACGAAATCGCGCGGCACCGAAGTCCCGGAGAAGCGCGGGTAGCGTACGTCTGAGAACAGCGCATGCAGCGCATGGCCGAACTCGTGAAACAGGGTGTTGACCTCCTCGAAGCTCAGCAGCGCCGGTTCGCCCGGTGGCGGCTTGGGAATGTTCAGGGTATTGGCCACCACCGGCTGCGTGCCCAGCAACTGCGACTGCGACACGAAGCTGTTCATCCAGGCGCCGCCGCGCTTGCTGGCGCGGGCGTAGTAATCGCCGTAGAACAGGCCCAGCGGCTTGCCGTCGGCTTCGAACACCTCGAACACGCGCACGTCCGGGTGATAGACCGGCAGATCCTTGCGCTCCTTGAAGCTCAGGCCATACAGCTGTCCGGCGAAATAGAACACGCCGTCCTGCAGCACACGATTCAGTTCGAAGTAGGGACGCAGCTGCGATTCATCGAAATCGAAACGCGCCTTGCGCACCTGTTCGGCGTAGTAAGCCCAGTCCCAGGCTGCCAGCGTAAACGGCTTGCGGCCGGCGAGCTTGGCCTCGGCATTGATCCGCTGCTGCAGGTCCGCGGCCTCGGCCCTTGCGTTGGCCACCGCCGCCGGCACCAGACGATCCAGCAGCTCACTCACCGCGGCCGTGGTTGCAGCGGTCTGATCCTCCAGCTGGTAGGCCGCGTGCGTGGGATAACCGAGCAGCGCGGCACGCTGCGCGCGTAGCGCCGCGATCTGCGCCACCACCTCCTTGTTGTCGAATTCGTTGCCGTTGTTGCCGCGCTCGCTGGACGCGAGATACAGGCGCTCGCGCAATTCACGGTTCTGCAGGCTCGCCAGCGCCGGCTGTCCGGTGGGCAGCTGCAGGGTCAGCGCCCACTGCCCCGCCTGGCCGTTGGCTTTCGCGGTTTCCGCCGCCGCCGCGATCGCGTCCGCGGACAGGCCCAGCAGATCGTCGCGACGATCGGTGACCACCATCGACGCATTGGTGTCCTTGAGCAGGTTCTGCTGGAACTGCGTGGTCAGCGTCGAAAGGGTTTCGTTCAGCTCGCGCAGCTGCGTCTTTTCGTCATCGTTGAGCCGCGCGCCGGCACGGACAAAGCTCTGGTGGTAGCGCTCCAGCAAGCGCAGCGACTCAGGGTCCAGCTGCAGGGTCTCGCGCTGCTGATAGAGGCTGCGCACCCGCGCATACAGCTCGCTGTCGAGATAGATCGCATCGCGGTGCGCTGCCAGCTGCGGCGCAATTTCCTGCTCGATCTCCTGCAGGGTCGGATTGGTATTCGCCCCCGTCAGACTGTAGAACACCGTCGAAACGCGGCCCAGCAATTGCCCGGAGCGTTCCAGCGCTTCGATGGTATTGATGAAACCCGGCGGCTCCGGGCTTTGGGTAATCGCCGATACCTCGACCAGCTGCTGCTGCATGCCCGCCTCGAACGCAGGCAGGAAATGCTCGTCGCGGATGCGATCGAAGGCCGGAACCTGGTACGGCAGGCTGCTCGGTTGCAGCAGGGGGTTGATCGGTGCCGTCGCCGGCGTGGTCGGAACCTGGGCACAGGCCCCCATCAATACGCTGCAGGCCAGCATCGGCGTCAACCTCGCTTTCATCAATCGGCTTCCCAAGATGGTTTGCTTCCGTGGTGCGACAGGCAGTCCCCGGACCGGCCGTCGCGCGCGGCCCATAAGGTCCGCGAATACCAGCCGCCATGATACGCAAGCACCACGAAAAACGGCGATCCGGCGTGGCGCAATCGGCGCCTTGCCGCATCCAGGCGATGCGCAAGGATCCATTGCGGTGATTCCACCCTCTCGTCGGTGAGGCCGCGCACATAGCGCTGCCGGCTTCAGGCGGCAGCAAGCGAACGTCGGCTAGAAGGTCATGGTCGGCCGCCGGACGTGCTGCGAACTGCGGCAGAATTCCTCCATCCTGTCCACATCCGAGCAACAGGGAGAGCGTGATGCTGCGGGCCCGCGATAGAGCACCCCTGCCGTTCCACGGCCTGCCGCGCTGGCAGACCGCAAGCCTGCTGTGTGCCAGCCTGACGCTCGCGGCCTGTTCACTGCCGCAGCGTGCCGATCCGCCTCCCGCAGTGGTCGGGCATTCCGGAGACGCCGTCACCGCACCGTCACTCCCTCTGCCCGCCGCCGAAACCGCAGCGGCGCAGGCATCGCCTGAAGTTCCCGAATCCTCAGCCGTTGCAGAACCGTTGCCGGTGACGCCGACGTCCGGTGATCGGTGGCAGCCGTGCCGCCACGATGATGACGAAGATCAGCCGATCGTCGACGATGCTTCGGAGCTGCTGCAGGAAACCGGCTGCCGCGCGGCGCTGTGGCTGGACGGCCTGTTCGGTGATCACGCCCATGCCGAGGCGGCGAAAAACACCCACGGTTACATCGAAACCTCGGTGGCGTATTCGGAGTTCAACGGCTTCAAGAGCCGCACCCGCCTGCGCGTGCGCTTTGAATTGCCGAACCTGAAGGAGCGCCTGTCGGCGTTCGTCGGGCGCGAGGACGAGGATGATTTCGTCCGTGGCCGTACCGAAGCGTTTGCCCTGCGCTCGCAGTTTCCGCGCATCGATGATCGCGAGGAATGGCTGGCAGGCCTGGGCTATGCCCTGCCGGATACCGAACGGCTGCAAACCAGCTTCAGGGTGGGCGCCGCCAGCCTCAGCAATCCGCGCGTCTTCGTGCAGGGGCGCCTGCACTACAACCTGTACGCCGACAACAACGACCTGATCTATATCCGCGCCACGCCGTTCTGGCGCACGCGTGACGGCGTCGGCCTGACGCTGGGGCTCGACTACAGCCGCGTGCTGGCCGAAAAACTGCTGTTGCGCCTCGCCAATACCGGCACCCAGAGTTCTTCGAGCGATGGCGTCAACTGGCTCACCGCGCTGATTCTGTATCAGAACCTGCGCGAGCAGCGCGCCCTCGCCTATGAACTGTTCATCCGCGGCGAGACCGATGCCGCCGAACCGCTGCAGGAATACGGCGCCCGCACCATCTACCGGCAGCCGCTGATCCCGAAAAAGCTGTACGGCGAATTCATCGTCGGCTACGGCTGGCCGCGGACCGATCCGACGCTGCCGCGCGAAGGTTCCTACGAAGTCGGCTTCGGCATCGAACTGCCCTTCGGCCAGAAGCTGCAGTAGCTCAATCCGGTCCGCCCGGCGCACCCGGCTCCGGCTGATTGCGCATCCAGTCGGCGGTCGGGGTCAGCGCATCCAGCAACTTGCGATGCAGGGCGGGCTCGGTTGCGCAGTCGCGCAGGGCCTGATCCATGCACTGCAGCCACTGATCGCGCTCGGCGATGCCGATCGCGAACGGCAGATGGCGCGCCCGCAGGCGCGGATGGCCGTAACGCTCGACAAAATACGCGGGGCCACCGGCCCAGCCGCAGAGAAACCAGAACAGCTTGTCGCGAGAACTGCCAAGGTCCTGCGGATGCAGGGCGCGCAGGCCGGTGTACGCAGCGTCCCGGTCCATGCGGTCATAAAAGCTGTCGACCAGGCGGCGCCAGGCCGGCTCGCCACCGAAAGCTGCAAAGAAAGTCTGTGTCGTCATGCGGGAGTCAGAAGCTTGAGCATGGCCGGCGACCGCTGATCGGCAGGCCGCCACGTTTGATCGGAGACGCGACCTCCGTCGCGGCCAAACAGCCTAACGTGGCCGCTGAATTCGTGCGAGAACCATCATGTTTGGATTGAGCAGCGCAAGGCAACGTACCTCTCCCGCAGCCGTGGCGATCCCCGCGCCGTATCTGAGCGTGATCGCCGGGATCGAACCGCTGCAGGACCGCGACGGTCTCGACCTGCTGCGGCAACAGCTGCCGGAAGGGCGTGCCTGCGACATCTCCGGAACCGACCAGCGCAGCGCCGGCGAGGTGGCAAAGTCCAACTACGTGCTGTCGCTGTTCTGCGATCCGGACAGCATCGATGCCTATGCCGATGCGGTGCTCACGGCACGTGCCGCCGGCGCGGAAACGGTGCTGATCGTCGCGATCCGGCCCCGGCAGCTGGCCAGCCTGGGACGCTGGCTCGATCGCCGTGCCAATGCCGGCACCCTCTCGGGCACCCGCCTGATGCTGGCCGACGACGTCATGACCGTGGCGCGGCAGCTGACGGATCGCATGCAGCCGGTACGCGAGGACAACGTCATCCGCATGCCGCAGTCCACCGAGCTGCAGGACAGCCCGGTGCGCAATTTCTTTTCCTTCAGCCCGGAATTGCATGCGCTGGTGGCCCGCATCCGCGGCTATGCCCTGAACGGCATCAACCGCGCTTATCTGCTCGGCGGCCCCGGCAGCGGCAAGACCTCGCTCGCCTACTACTACTTCCTGCTGCGGCAACGTGGCCGTTTCGTCTCGGTCAACCTCGCGGCGGAAAATACCGGCGACAAGGCCGCGGTGAAGTCGCTGCTGTGCGGCCACGTCAGCGGTGCATTTCCCGGCGCCGGTGCCCGGACCGGCGCGTTCACACATGCACGTGACGGCGTCTGTTTCCTCGACGAAAGTCATGAGGTCTCGGGCGCAGTGATGGAAGTGCTGATGGAAGCGCTGGACAACGGCCAGTACCTGCCGTTCGGCGCATCGGCCAAGCAGTCGCTGGATTGCGCCCTGCTGTTCGCCACCAACCGTGGCTGGGCCCATCTGCAGGCCACGGTCAATCTCGACGAGTTCACCCGTCTCGGTGCCGCCGTGCTGGAGGTTCCGGAACTGCACAAGCGCGAGGAAGACATGATCGCCGTCACCGCCACCACGCTGGCGCGGCTCGGCGCTCGCTGCACCAGCTGGATCGCGCCGGTCGGTTGCAGTGCCGAGGCCTGGAACCGGTTGCGCGAATGTCGCTGGCACGGCAACGTCCGCGGACTGGTGCGCGTGCTGGAATCGGCGTTCGTCGATACCGCGATCAGCGGCAGTGATCTGCTGGCCGTCGGCGAGATCGAGCGCGGCCTGCATCGCTGGGAGCCGGTGACCCATCACAGCCATGCGATCTACGAGGCCTCCTGAAGGGTTTGGTAAGCGCTTGTCAGGGACAGCAGATGAAGCGGGCGGCGTAGCTGCAGTACGCTGCGCGCTTTCCCACCGCGGTTCACGATCCTGAATGAGCCTTCCCGTCAGCGCCGTCCGTCTCGACAAATGGCTGTGGGCTGCGCGTTTCTTCAAGACCCGCAGTCTGGCCAAGGAAGCGATCGAGCGCGGTCACGTGCGTCACGCCGGAAAACCCTGCAAGGTCAGCAAGGACGTGGTGGCCGGCCTCATGTTGCAAGTGCGCCAGGGGCATCACGAGATCGAACTGCAGGTCAAGGCGCTGTCGGATCAGCGCGGTCCTGCGCCGGTTGCTCGCCTGCTCTATGAAGAAACCGCCGACAGCATCGCGCGCCGCGAGCGGCTGACGCTGGAACGGCAACTGGCGGGCGCCAGCATCAGCGACGAAAAACCCAGCAAGAAACAGCGCCGCGACCTGCAGCGGTTCAAGCACTCCTGGCGCGATTGACGACCGCGCAAGCTGAAAACCCCGCTCGCGGTGCTGAGCGGGGTGCGGCCATCAACCGCCGGTCGAGGATTTCAGACGCAGGTCGTTCTTCACCTCACGAACGCCGCTGACGCCTTTGGCCACTGCCACCGCCTTGTGAATCTGCTCGGCGGACTCCACGAAGCCGGCCAACTGCACAACGCCGTTCTGGGTTTCGACGTTGACATCCAGTGCTTTCAGGTTCGGCTCGGCAATCAAGGCCGTCTTGACCTTGGTGGTGATCGCGGTATCGGAGGCGTACTGCTCAGCCGCCTCGGTATTCCTGGCGACGGTCTGCGAGGCGCAACCACTCGCGGACACGCCGGCCACGGCAATGACGGCGGCTACTGCTACGGCTTTGATGCTCATGTTGATCTCCACAAGTTCGGGGGCTGAAATCCCGCTGGCACTGCCGGCCCAGTCGGGACGGATTCCAGCGTGACAGCCCACTCTGAATTTCTACTGAACTCCGTGGCCGCAGGCGCATGCGGCGCCATCGGTCTCGCCAGGGAGCCGCACGGCCGCTGGCGTTACAATGCGCGCCGTTCCCGGGCCCTGCCCATCAGCCGGAAGCACATCGTGTCCCCAGTCGAAGCCAGCACCGCGCCCGAAACCGGCATCCGTGCCAGCGACATTGCCGAATTGAATCAGCGCTATGCGCCGCTGCATTTCGAGCAGCGCCTGCACCAGCTGTATCGGGATTTTGCGCCGGAACAGGTGCTGGTGACCTCGTCATTTGCCGCCACCTCCGCCTATTTCCTGCATATCGTTTCGCGCATCCGGCCCACGCAGAAGATCGCGTTCATCGATACCGGCTTCCATTTCCCGGAAACGATCGCGTATCGCCAATACCTGATCGAACTGTTGAAACTCGATGTGTTCGACGTGCGCGCCGAAGACTGGCAGCACCAGTTCACGGTCGACGATCGCACCTACGAAAAGAATCCCGACTTCTGCTGCTCGATCAACAAGGTCGAGCCTCTTGACCGGATCAAGGCCTCGCACCGGATCTGGATCTCCAGCCTGATGCGCTGGCAAAGCGATCACCGTGCCGGCCTCGATATCTTCGAGGAACGGCGCGGCATCGTGAAATTCAATCCGATGATCGATGTCACCCGCGAAGAGCGCGATCGCTATATCGCGGAGCACCAGCTGCCGTTCCACCCGCTGGTCCCCAAGGGTTACTCATCGATCGGCTGCACCCACTGCACGGTACCGGGCGAAGGCCGCAGTGGTCGCTGGGTCGGGAAGCCGAAAACCGAATGCGGGCTGCACCTGTGAACGACGACGCGCAGATGCGGCAGGTCCTGGCATTCTGGTTCGGTGAACCAGCCGACGCGGCGACGATTGCCACGCGCCAGGCGCCCCTGTGGTGGGGGAAATCCGCGCAGACCGATGCACTGATCCGCGAGCGCTTTGCCGAACGGCGAACCCAGGCGATCAGCGGCGCGCTCGATGCCTGGTTGGCACTGCCACACGGGCGTCTGGCGCTGATCATTCTGATCGACCAGTTCTCGCGCAACCTGTACCGCAACGATGCGGCTGCATTTGCTCACGATGCACAGGCCCTGGCCTGGTGCCGGCAGGGACTGGCGCAGCGCAGCGATCAGGCGCTGACACCGATCGAGCGCGTGTTCTTCTATCTGCCGCTGGAGCATTCCGAATCGCTGGCCGATCAGCAGCGCAGCGTGACCCTGTTCGAACAGCTGGCCACCGACGCGGGCGATGCCGATCGCGGCGCATTTGCCAACTTCGCGGATTTCGCGCGCCAGCACCAGGCGATCATCCAGCGCTTCGGCCGCTTCCCGCATCGCAATGCCGTTCTCGGCCGCAGCAGTACCGCCGAGGAAACCGCCTTTCTGCGCGAGCCCGGCTCGTCGTTCTGAACCTCGCCATGTCGCCGCGCCGCCAGCGCGCGATAATGCCGTCCTATCCGAATACCGCCCTGCCCCCATGAGCCGTATCGTTGATGCCGCAACCGCGGTGCTGCTGTGCCGCGGCCAGATGCTGGTGCTGCGCCGCCAGCCATTCCTGAAAGCCTTTCCCGGTTTTTATGCCTTTCCCGGCGGCAAGGTCGATGACGCCGATGCCGATGGCACGCCACTGCCAGCGGTCTGGGCGGAACAGGATCAACGACTGCTGCGGGCGATGTTGCGCGAACTGCGCGAGGAACTGGATCTGGACCTGTGCGCCGCACAGGCCGCCGGTCAGGTGCTGCAGCTACGCCACCTCGGTGCCGCGATCACGCCGCCGACCCAGCCGCTGCGCTTCAATACCCATTTCTTTCTGGTGGAACTGGCCGAGCGGCCACAGCTGAAACCGGATGATCACGAGGTCGCCGAGATCGAATGGGCGACTCCGGCCGAATGGCGCCGCCGCTACGAGGACGGCCAGCTGCTGTCGGCACCACCAAGCGTTGCGGTGATGCGGACCCTGGCCGAGGACCCGAACGCGCGCGAGGTGCCGGACCTGCATTTCGAGCATCGCAAGCAATATGCCTTGCCGACCATCGAATCGGTCTGCGGCGTGCGTCATATCGCGGTGCGCTCGAACACGATTCCGCCGGCGCAGCACACCAACTGCTTCCTGCTCGGCGATGCGCAGTCGCACCGCATCCTGGTCGATCCCTCGCCCTGCGACGACGCGGAGATGGAACGACTGCTGACCGTGGTCGAGCAACTGGGCGGCGTGCACGAGATCTTCATCACCCACCATCACCCCGACCACCGTGAGCGCGCCAATGTGATGGCACGACGGCTGCAGGTGCCGGTGGGCATGTCCCTGGACACGCACGGTCGCATCTTCGACAAGGCCGGTGCCGAATATTTCGACGGCCTCAGCATCAACCACTACCAGGAAGGCGACGTGGTGTGCCGCTGGCTGGGCCGCGCGGTCCATGTCTACGAAGTGCCGGGGCACGATCAGGGCCAGTTGGCGCTGATGCCGGAGGACCGGGCCTGGTGCATCGTCAGCGACCTGATCCAGGGCCTCGGCACCGTGGTGATCGCGCAACCCGAAGGCAACATGGGTCGCTACTTCGCGAGCCTGCAGCGGATCATCGACCTCGCGCCGAAAGCGATCTATCCCTCGCACGGCACCGCGCTGGGCACGGTATACCGCCTGCAGGAGACGCTGGATCACCGCCGCCAGCGCGAGCAACAGGTGCTGGCACTGCATCACGCCGGCAAGTCAGTGCCGGAAATGCTGCCGCTGATCTATGCCGGGGTCGATGCGCGGCTGATGCCGCTGGCGCAGATGAACATCGAAAGTCATCTGCAGAAACTGCGCGAGGACGGCGTGCTGCCGGCCTGAATCACCGGCAGGACACAGCCCGCTCAGCCGGCGCCGAGCAGATCCATCCGCAGTTCGACCTTGCCCTTGTTGATGTGCTCGATCTTGACCGGCACATAGTCGCGACTCGGCGCCAGCCAGTAACGATAGGATTTCTTCGGGTTGTCGACCCGTTCGACCCGCACCGTCTCGAACTCGCCGGCCGGCGTGCTGATGCGTTCCTTGCCGGTCACCGCAAAGCGATAGCTGCGCACCCGATCTTCATCGATCATCGTGAACGTCTGCTCCGACCTGCCCGCGGCATCGGGCAGATGCTTCACCCACAGGCGCACCGCTTCGCGGATCACGAAGCGGTCGTAGGCCAGTCCCGGCAGATCGCGCACGGTGACGGTGCCGCCCTGAATCAGCTTGACCTGCTTCAGTTTCCAGTCGAACTCCAGCGTGAAGCTGTCCTTGCTGCGCTTGTCGTTCTTGAACTCGAAACGCCGCGAATGCACCTCGCCGTTCTCGATGCAGAATTCGCTGGTTTCGCGCGGGGAGCCGTAAGTCCAGCGCACCAGCGCGATCGGATGGGTCTGCGATTCGTAACGGTAGCAATTGCCTTCCAGCAATTTCAGGCTGACCACGCCCTCGCCCAGCGAGATGTCGCCCCATTGCACGTCGTAGCGATCGCTGCGTTGCGCCAGGATCTCTTCCCCGGCCAGCGCCGCAGGGGTTGTCAGCAGCAGCATCGTCACCAGCAGACCGCGCATCGATTTCACCGGAAACCCTCCTCGAGATCCTGCAAACCCAAAGGCTGCGACAGCGGCTGGCCCCGGAACTGCAACTGCTCGCCGCGCAGGATCAACTCCCCGCGCGCCACCCAGGCCACCGCCTGCGGGTAGATGCGCCGCTCAATGTCGGTCATCACGCGCTCGGCGAGACTATGCGCCGTATCTTGCGGCTGCACCATGAATTCGCCCTGAATGATGCAGGGTCCACCATCAAGCTCCTCGGTGACGAAGTGCACCGTTGCGCCGTGTCTTGCATCACCGGCATCGAGTGCCCGCTGATGCGTATGCAGACCGCGATGACGCGGCAGCAGCGACGGATGGATGTTCAGCAGACGGCCGGCAAACGCGCGGATGAACACCGGGGTCAGGATGCGCATGAACCCGGCCAGCACCACCACCTCCGGCCGATGGGCTGCGACCGCGGCGGTCAGCGCCTCGTCGAAGGCTTCACGGCTCGGATACTGCGTGTGTTCCAGCACCTGCGCGGGAATGCCGGCGCGGCGCGCGCGCTCCAGCCCACCGGCATCGGCACGATTGCTGATCACCGCGACGATGCGCGCCGGCACGATGCCGGCGGCAATCGCATCGATCAGGGCCTGCAGATTGCGGCCCTGGCCCGAAATCAGGACGACGATACTGACGCCGCTACTCACGCAAACCGCACGTCCTGGCTGCCCTTGGTGACTTCACCGAGGAACCACGGCTTGGCACCCGATTTCTTCAGGCTGGCCATCGCATCGTCGGCCTGCAGGCGCTGCACCACGATCACGAATCCGATGCCGCAGTTGAACACGCGATACATCTCGTCCTGCGCGACGCCGCCGGTCTGCTGCAGCCAGTTGAAGATTTCCGGCTGGCGCCAGCTGGCCACGTCGACCACCGCCCCCAGCTTCTTCGGGAAGCAGCGCGGCAGGTTGCCGGGAATGCCGCCACCGGTGATATGCGACATGCCGCGCACCTTGATTCCCTGTTCGAGCAGCTTCAGCACCGGCTTCACATAGATGTTGGTCGGTTTCAGCAGGGTTTCCGCCAGGGTGCTCTTGCCGAACGGCTGATCGAGCCTGGCCTTGGACACCGCCAGGATCTTGCGCACCAGCGAATAGCCGTTGGAATGCGGTCCCGAGGAGGGCAGCGCAATCATCACGTCGCCGACCTTGATCTTGCTGCCGTCGATGATCTTCGACTTCTCGGCCACGGCCACGCAGAAACCGGCGAGATCGAAATCGCCGTCGCTGTACATGCCCGGCATTTCCGCGGTCTCGCCGCCGACCAGCGCGCAGCCGGCCAGTTTGCAGCCCTGGGCGATGCCCTTGACCACTTTCGCGGCAACCTTGGGATCGAGCTTGCCGGTGGCGTAGTAATCGAGGAAGAACAGCGGTTCGGCGCCGGAAACCAGCACGTCGTTGACGCACATGCCGACCAGATCCTGGCCCAGGCCCTGCACCAGCCCGGTGTCGATGCCCAGGCGCAGCTTGGTGCCGACACCGTCGGTACCGCTGACCAGCACCGGATTCTTGTATTTCTTGGGCAAGCCCACCAGCGCACCGAAGCCGCCGACGCCCGCCAGGACTTCCTTGCGATGCGTGGATTTGACGATCTTCTTGATGTCGTCGACCAGCGCATCGCCGGCGTCGATATCCACGCCGGCGTCACGGTAGGTCAGGCCGGAGGTCTTGCTCATGTTCGGAGTTCTCTAGAGATTTGTGCCCCCGCTGGCCGCGGGGGATGATGGGCAGGTGCTATTTTAGCGGCGCCCATCCGATAATTCCGGCCTATGCGCGCTTTTCTGATCATTCTCTGCTTCCTGCTGTCGCCGATGACCCTGGCGCAGTCCCCTGCCACCCCCAATCCCTATGAGGGTCGGGTCGCCGTGGGCGACCAGTCGATCCCCAGTCGCGACCGCGGTCTGCGCGATGCCCTGAGCCAGGTGATCGCGCGCATCAGCGGCGACGCCGCGCTGGTCCAGGCCGCACCGCTGATCGCGCGTGCGCCGCAGACCGTGCAGCGCTACAGCTACGAACGCACGCCGGAGCAGTCGCTGGAACTGGTCGCCGCCTTCGATGGCCGCGTGCTGGAATCGCAGCTGCGCGGGCTCGGCCTGCCGATCTGGGGCGTGGCCGCAGCTCCGCCGGAAGACGTGCGCATCAGCGTCGAGAACATCGCCAGCGCGCACGACTATGCCCGGGTCCTGAACCTGCTGCGCGGCTTGCCGGGTGTGCGCAGCGTGCAGGTCGAAGGCACGGTCGGAGATCGCATCGAGCTGCGACTGCGCGCCGATGGCGGCAGTCGCCGCCTCAGCGGCGCCCTGTTCGCCAACGGCACCCTGAGTCCGGCCAACGCCGCGACGGCGGTCGATCTCGCCTACCGCCTGCCGTAAGACCCTCCGACACGCCGCCATGAACGACTCGCTGAAGCAACACTGGCCGTGGTACGCGGCAATCCTCGCGGCTCTGGCCCTGCTGTGGCTGCTGGGCCCGATCCTGATGCCGTTCATCGTCGGTGCCAGCCTCGCCTATCTCGGCGACCCGCTGGTGGATCGCCTCGAAACCTGGCGCCTGTCACGCACCCTCGCGGTCAGCCTGGTGTTCGTGGTGCTGGCGCTGCTGGGCCTGCTGGTGTTGCTGCTGCTGATCCCGGCGCTGTATCACCAGCTGCAGATGCTGATCCAGAACATGCCGGGCTGGCTGGAATGGATACAGAACACCGGCCTGCCGCGGCTCGGCATCCACCTGCCAGCCGGCTTTTCGCTGGATCCGGAAGGACTCAAGGCGATCATCACCCAGCACTGGAGCGAAGCCGGCGGCCTCGCCAAGACGCTGTGGACCAAGCTGTCTTCCTCCGGCATCGTGCTGGTGGCGCTGATCGCCAATCTGACCCTGATCCCGATCGTCGCTTTCTATCTGCTGCGCGACTGGGACCATCTGGTGGCCTGGATCCGCGACATGATCCCGCCGCGGCACCTGCCGCAGGTCACCGAACTCGCACGTGAAACCGACGACGTGCTCGGCTCGTTCATTCGTGGCCAGTTGACGGTGATGGCGGCGCTGGCGGTGCTGTACAGCGCCGGCCTGGCGCTCGCCGGACTGAAGCTGGCGCTGATCATCGGCACCATGGCCGGCCTGCTCAGCTTCGTGCCCTATCTCGGTTTCGCCGTCGGCTTCGTCGCCGCCGTCATCGCGATGTATGCGCAAAGCCAGGAACTGCTGCCGCTGCTCTGGGTCGCGATCGTCTTCGGCATCGGTCAGATGCTCGAAAGCGCGTGGCTGACTCCGAACCTGGTCGGCGACAAGATCGGCCTGCACCCGGTCACCGTGATCTTCGCGCTGATGGCCGGAGGCCAGCTGTTCGGGTTCATCGGCATTCTGGTCGCGTTGCCGGTTTCCGCGGTGCTGGCGGTGCTGTTGCGTCACGCCAAGAATCATTGGCTGGCGAGCCCGCTGTATCGCAACGACAGCAGCCCGCAAGATCCGCTGCCGTGATCGGTGCGCAACTGACCCTCGCCGTGCAGCTGAAGGACACGGCGAGCTTCGATACCTTTTTCGCCGGTCCCAACGCCGACATCGTCGCCGCGTTGCGGCCGCTGCGCGGTTCGGCCCTGCTGTTCGGCCCGCTGGACAGCGGTCGCACCCATCTGCTGCAGGCGGTCTGCCGTACCGGCAACGGCCGCTACCTGCCGCTGTCGGTGTTTGCCGAGCATGGCCCCGCAGCACTGGAAGGCCTGAGTGCAGTGCCGCTGCTGTGCCTCGACGATATCGACAGCGTCTGCGATGACCGTGACTGGGCACTGGCGCTGCTGCGGCTGCTGGATGCGCGCCGTAGCGCCGGACTCGATCAGCTGCTGTCCGCCAGCGCCGCGCCGGAACGCCTCGCCGTGGCGATGCCCGACCTGCGCACCCGGCTCAGCGCCTGCGCGGTCTACGGCCTGCGCCCGCTCAGCGATGAGGATCGCGTGCAGCTGCGGCGCGGTCGCGCGCTGGCGCGCGGCCTGGAACTGCCGGAAGACGTTGCGCGCTGGTTGCTGCGTACCCGCACCCGCAGCACCGGCGCACTGCTCGCGGAACTGGATCAGCTGGACCGCGCGTCGCTCAGTGCGAAGCGGCGGCTGACGCTGCCTTTTGTGCAAGCCGTTCTCGGCCCCGCAGGCGAACAAACAACACCAGGCTGACGAAATCCAGCGCGGCAATGCCGGCGATCACGAACGCGCGCAGCTTGCTTTGCGGATCGGCATAGCCTTCCGCCAGCCACATCGCGCAATAGAACGCGATCAGCATGCAGGCCCAGGAATAGGTGTACTCGCGACCCCGCAGCAGCCCCGGCAGCGGTGCCAGCAGCAGCAGCGCCGCGATGATGCCGATGCCGGTCTGGCTGCTGTGCAGCAGCGCAATCAGCAGCGCGCAATGACTGAACACCGCCAGCGCCTGCGCGTAACGACTCAAGGGGCGGCTCATGACTGCAGCTTCACGGCAATCTGCGCGACGCGCCGACCCAGCGCCTGACACAGCGTTTCCTCGTCCCGGCTCAGTTCCTGCGCCGTATGCCCCACCCCGGCCACATGCGACGCACCGTAGGGCGTGCCACCGCTGCGCGTGGTCGATAAGGCCGGCTCGGTGAACGGCAAGCCCACCAGCAGCATGCCGTGATGCAACAGCGGCAACTGCATCGTCAGCAGCGTGCTTTCCTGCCCACCGTGCTGGGTGCTGGTCGACGTGAACACCGCCGCCGGCTTGCCGGACAGCGCGCCCGACAGCCATAGCGCCGAAGTGCCGTCGAGAAAGTACTTCAGCGGCGCCGCCATGTTGCCGAAGCGGGTCGGACTGCCCAGCACCAGGCCCGCACACTGCTGCAGGTCCGCGGCGGTGGCGTAAGGCGAGCCCTCGTCCGGCACCGCGGGACCGCGCACTTCAGGGTCGCTGGTCACCGGCGGCACCGTGCGCAGCCGCGCCTGCGCCTCCGGCACCGACTCGATGCCACGCGCGATCTGACGCGCCATTTTCGCCACGGAGCCGTGGCGGGAGTAGTACAGCACGAGGATTTCGCAGGGCTTGGTCATTACGTCGAAAGGGAAAGTGGCAACGGACGGCCCGCTATTCTAGTCTTGCGCGATGTCACACCTCCCGATTCTCCTGTCCGCCGACACCTTGGCGCTGCTGTTGAGCGCGTGCAGCCTGACCCGCGTACCGACCCAGCCGGGCCCGGTGCGCGCAACCGCCAGCAAACCGGCCGCACCGGCCGCCGTCTCGCCGGAAATGCAGGCCGCCACCGCACGCCTGCTGCTGCAGGCACGTGCCCTGCTCGGCGAAGCCAAGCAGCAGTACCGCAACTGGAGCGAACTGCGCGAACTCGATGCGCTGATGAGCGATGCGGAATCCGCGGCGCGCCGCGGCAGCCATCGCCGCGCACAGCAGCTGGCCGATGAAGTGCTGCGCCGCAGCGATCTGGCTCTGGATGCGCATTACCTGGTGCTGGCCGATATCGAACTGCAGAAAGTGCAGACCTACACCGGACTCAGCGATGCCCAACTGGGACAGATCCGCACTGCCGAACTGGCGATCGAGCGCAAGCAGAGTCGCAAGGCCTATCAGATCCTGACGCTGCTATCGCGCGAGCTGGCCGAAACCACGCAGCGCTATGTGGTGGCAGCCGGCGACAGTCTGTGGATCATTTCCGGCAAGCCCGAGATCTACGGCAACCCCTGGCTGTGGCCACTGATCTGGGATGCCAACCGCGACACCCTGCCCGACCCCGGCCACGTCCGCGCCGGACAGAAGCTCAAGATCAAAGCCAATCCCACGATCGAGGAAGTGGTGCAGGCGCTCGACCGGTCGCGCAGCCAGGCCGGCGGCGCGCGCGTGCGCATCGGCGAGGTGCGCGAAGCCCATCGTTGAAACCCGCTGTCGCCGTTCAATCGCAGTCTCAGGAGCACACCGATGTCTGCCGAACTGATCCAGCGTTTCTATACCGCCTTCCAGCAGCGCGACGCCGCCACCATGGCGGCCTGCTATCACGACCAGGCGCACTTCTCCGATCCGGTATTCACCGATCTCGACGCCGCCGGCGTCCGTGCGATGTGGGCCATGCTCTGCGCGCGTGGCAAGGATCTGCGGATCGAGTTCCGCGATATCGACGCCCGGCAGGATAGCGGCGCGGTGCACTGGGATGCCTGGTACACGTTCTCGGCCACAGGCCGCAAGGTGCACAACAGCATCGACGCCCGCTTCGAATTCCGCGATGGCCTGATCCTGAAGCACAGCGATCGCTTCGACTTCCATCGCTGGGCCGGCCAGGCGCTGGGCTTCAGCGGCAAACTGCTCGGCGGCACGGGGTTCCTGCAGAACAAGGTGCGGGCGCAGGCCGCGAAAGGCCTGGCCGACTGGCGCAGCAGGAATGGCTAGACGCGATACCAGCGTCGGTTCAGTGCAGTAATCACCTTCACCGAATAATCCACGCGGCCATAGCTGCCGTTGTAGCGCGCCAGCGCATTGACCAGGTTGCCCTTCTCCTTGTCCAGATAGAACTTGAGGATGGTGCAACCCATGCGCAGGTTGGTGTGCGGATCGAACAGGTTGTCGTCCGGCTTGCCGATTTCCTTGAGCCAGAACGGCATGATCTGCATCAGCCCCTGCGCACCGGCGGTGGACACCGCGTAACGGTCGAACCGGCTTTCGATTTCGATCACCGCGAGCACCAGTTCCGGAGCCAGCTTCGCGCGCCGCGATTCGCTGTGCAGCAGGCGCAGGAATTCGAGGCGCTGTCGTTCATCCGGCACCATCCGCTGCAAGCGGCTGGACATGTCGACCAGCCACACTTCGGCGTCGTAACGGTGCTCGAAGCTGTCGGCGACATCGATGGTGCGCGCCAGCAGATCGCGCAACTCCGGCTCCGGCGCGCTCGTCGGCGCTGCCCGCAAGATCGGGCTGCACAGCGACAGCAGCAGCACCGCGCACCAGCAACGCAGGGTTCGAGGGGCAAACGAATGCGTCATCTGCACTGGCCTGCGTTCCCGGTGCGCGGCGGGCTCAGCCCGCGAGCCTTTCGAGCACCGCGGCGGTCGTGGCCGCAATCATCTCGGCCTTCTCGGCGCGGCGATGCTTGTATTCGAACTGCGCGTTGGCCAGCCCCTTGTCGCCGATCACGATGCGATGCGGGATGCCGATCAGTTCGGCATCGGCAAACATCGAGCCGGGTCGCTGGCCACGATCATCGAGCGCGACGTCGATCCCCGCGGCCTGCAGCTCCGCGTACAGGCGTTCGGTCTGCTCCTTGACCGCCACCGACTTGTCCATGCCGATCGGGCACAGGATCACGCGGAACGGCGCAATCGCATCCGGCCAGACGATGCCGTTGGCGTCGTGCGACTGTTCGATCACCGCCGCCGCCATGCGCGTCACGCCGATGCCGTAGCAACCCATTTCCAGCGTCACTGCCTGGCCCTTTTCATCGAGCACGCTGACACCCATCGCTTCGGTGTACTTGCTGCCGAGCTGGAACACATGGCCGCCTTCGATGCCGCGGAAGAACTTGATGGTGCCCTGACCGTCGGGGCTGGGATCGCCTTCGGCAATCATGCGCAGGTCCGCGGTCTCCGGTTCCGCGCAATCGCGGCTCCAGTTGACGCCCTTCAGATGATGATCGTTGTCGTTGGCACCGCAGACGAAATCGGCAATTTCCGCCGCCGCGTAATCGGCGATCAACGGCACCGGGCAATTGACCGGACCGAGGTAGCCGACTTCACATCCAAAAGCCTTTTGCACCTCCTCCGGCGCCGCCATCTGCAGCGGGCTCGCGATCAGCGGGTGCTTGGCCGCCTTGATCTCGTTGAGCGAGTGATCGCCACGCAATACGATACCGACCAGGCCGCCATCGCGGCCTTTCACCACCAGCAGCTTGACCTTGCCGGTCAAGGGCACATTCATGAATTTCGAGACCTGCTCGCAGGTCTTCTGCCCCGGGGTTGCGACCTTTTCCAGTGCCGCCGTCGCCGCCGCGCGCGGCTGTCCGGACGGACGCGTTTCCGCCGCTTCGACGTTGGCCGCGTAGCTGCCGCCGTCGGCGACCGCCAGCAGGTCTTCACCGGAGCCAGCAAGGATGTGGAATTCCTCGGACGCCGAGCCGCCGATGTTGCCGCTATCCGCCTGCACCACCCGGAAATCGGCACCGGCGCGGGTGAAGATGCGGATGTAGGCCTGCCGCATGTTCTCGTATTCGCGAGCCAGATCTTCCTTGGTCAGATGGAAGGAGTACGCGTCCTTCATCAGGAATTCGCGTGAGCGCATCACGCCGAAGCGCGGCCGGCGCTCATCGCGGAACTTGGTCTGGATCTGGTAGAAGTTGACCGGCAGCTGGCGATAGCTGCGGAAGTCCTGCTTAAGGTGATGGCAGATCACTTCTTCATGCGTGGGGCCGAAGCAGTAATCGTTCTTGTGGCGGTCCTTGAAGCGCAGCATCTCGTCGCCCATCACCGACCAGCGTCCGGACTCCTGCCACAGCTCAGCCGGCTGCACCGCGGGCATCAGCATCTCCAGCGCACCGGCGCGGTTCATTTCCTCGCGCACGATCGTTTCGATCTTGCGCAGGGTGCGCAGACCGATCGGCAACCAGCTGTAGAGGCCGGCGCCAAGCTTGCGGATATAGCCCGCGCGCAGCATCAGCTGATGGGACACGACCTCGGCGTCGGCCGGGGTTTCCTTGGCGGTATGAATCGGGAACTGTGAGAGGCGCATGGGTCTGGTTCACGGAAGATGGCGCGAATTGTAGCGGGCGCCCGCTGCCGCGTGTCCGCCCCGGCGCATCCGGGGACGAAATCCGATCCGGCTCAGGGCAGCGACCAGGGCTCGGGCCGGTGCAGATGGAAGCCCTGGGCGTAGTCGATCCCGAGGTCGCGCAGGCAATCGAGCGTCGGCTGGTCCTCGACACATTCGGCCACGGTGCTGAGGCCGCGCAGTTCCGCCAGTCTGGCGATGGTCTGGATCGTCGCCGCATCGACGGCGTCGCGCGCGACGCCGCGCACGAAGCCGCCGTCGATCTTGATCATGTCCACATCCAGCGCCTTCAGATAGCTGAACGACGACATGCCGGCGCCGAAATCGTCGAGCGCGAAACTGCAGCCCTGTTCACGCAGCGCGCCCACCAACGCCACCGCACGCTGCATGTTGGCGATCGCCGCGGTTTCGGTGACTTCGAAACGCAGCCGCTCGGCACGCACGCCGGTTTCCTCGAGACCCCGCGCGATGTAGGCCGCGAGCCCGGCATCCACCAGACTGCTCCCGGACAGATTCACCGACATGCACGGCAGCAAGGCTTCCGGCGTCTGCGCCATCATCCGCAAGGTACGCATGATCACACGGCGATCGACCTGCGCCATCAGCCCATAGCGTTCGGCCGCCGCGACGAACTCACCCGGCGCCGACCACCCCATCGCCGCCTGCGGTCGCAGCAGCACTTCGTAATGGTCGCCACGGGGGTCGCCATTGAGCGCGACGATGCGTTGCCGGAACAAGGCAAACCGGTTGCCTTCGAGCACGTCGAGCACGCGCGCGCCCCAGGACTGCTCGCCACGCACCCGTTGCAGTTCGTCGTCATCGGGGTGGTAGATCTCGATGCGGTTGCGACCACGCTGCTTGGCGTTGCTGCAGGCCATATCCGCAGCCGCAAGCAGTGCGGTGAAATCCTGTACCGCATCGCCGAAACCCACCAGACCGATGCTGACGGTGACGCCGAAACTGCGGCCGCGCCAGTCGAAACCATGCATCGCCACCTGAAAGCGGATGCGCTCTGCAGCTTGCCAGGCGCGCTGCGGATCGGCGTGATCGAGCACCAACGCAAACTCGTCGCCGCCGAGATAAGCCGCTTCCTCGCCGTTGCGCAACAGGCTCTGCAGCAGTTGCCCGAACTGCGCCAGCAGGTGATTGCCGGCTTCACGACCATACGCATCGTTGACCAGCTTGAAGGTATCGATCTCGAGATAGATCAGCGTGCCATGCTGACCCTCCGCCAGCAGACCGCGCAGCCGCTGTTCGATGGCGCGCCGCGAGAACAGCCCGGTCAAGGCATCGCGCTGCTGTGTTTCCGACTCCGGCGTGCAGGGGTGCGCGGTCCAGACCAGCAACGGCGTGCCGGCGTCCGCCACGGCGCTCAGGTGCTGGTAGAGCACTCGCTCGCGACCGTCGCGAGCCCGCAGCCGTACCGTCCCCTCGCGCATGCCGACATCGGGGTGGGCACGATCCTGCAGGTCCGCGAGCGATCGCCCCAACAGCTCGGCCGCACTGAATCCCAGGTACTGACAGAGCACCGGATTCGCCGCGACGATGGTCAGCGCTTCCCCCTCAAGCAGCGCTGCCGGCAACGGCAGGCTGTCGAACGCAGTCGCCGCCAACCGCTGATAACGAGCACGCGGATCGGCAACGGGAACTATGGCGTCCATCATCGGCGGTGGGTCAAATATGCGGTGGCGCAACAGTCGGGCGACAGGTTACTGTCCGGTTACTTGGGTGCCAGTAGCAAAATTCGCTCGGGGGGTCGAGCGGGGTGTCAGCAGCGTGTCATCGCGTGCCGGTACCGTGGCATCCATTCTAACGACGAACCGCAAGGTTCCGACAACGATACGGCAATCATGCTGAAAATATCCTGGGGATTGGGGTTGGTTTTGGGGGCAGGTCTGGCGGTCGCGGCGTGTGGCGACCAGTCCATTCCGGTCGAATCGCAGCAACCGCTGCATATCAACATCAGCGGCGAAGGCCGCGTGGTTTCGGCGCCCGAAGGCGTCGATTGCCAGCAGCGCTGCGATACCGCGTTTGCCGCGGGCAGTCGCGTCACCCTGCGCGCGGAAGCGGCACCGGGGCAGCGCTTTCGCGGCTGGAGCGGCGACTGCAGCGGCCTTGCGCTTTGCGAGCTGCTGCTGGATCAGGCGCGGCAGATCGTCGCCCTGTTCGAACCGGAAATACGCGCGGCGCCGAGCGGCCTCTGGCTCAAGGGCGATATGCACGTCCACGACGATCACTCGTCGGACGGCAGCTTCATGCGTCAGCTGGGCGATGACCGCGGTCCGGGCAATGTGTCGATTCAGGACCAGATCGGCTTTGCCCGCTTCAGCGGTCTCGATTTCCTGCCGCTGACCGACCACCGCACCTACGATCAACATTACGATCCCACCTGGGAATCGCCGCATCTGCTGCTGATCCCGGGCGAGGAAGCCAACGGTTCGCCCCATGCCACCACACATGGTGCGGTCGACAGCATCGTTCAGGGCGCAAGCAACGACGACGAACCGCGCCGTCTGCAGCAATCGGTCTGGGACGCACACAGCCAGGGCGCAATCTGGATCACCGCGCATCCGGATGACGGCATGGTCGACGGCGACGGTCAGCCCAATGCGCGCGCCAGTGTGGTCGGCGTGGATCTGGTCGAAACCTGGAATCGCGCGAGTGATGTCGAGGGCGAAATCGATTACGCCGAGCATCGCTGGAATGCCGGTTTCCGCTTCGGCATCGCCGGCGCCAGCGACAGCCATTTCCGCGAACTGTGGTTGCTGTCCGGCCCCGGCCTGCCGATCACCCAGGTATTTGCCGCCGAGCGCAACGAACGCGCGATCCTGCAGGCACTGTCTGCCGGTCGCACGGCACTGACCGGCGACGGCGTTTCCCCGGTCGTGACCCTGGAGGCGGATTTCGACGGCGATGGCGTGTACGAAGCCATCGGCGGTGATGAGGTGCTGGCCCCGGCCGGCACCGCCGGCACCCTGCGCATTCGCGTCAAGGGCGGCATGGGCACCGCCGTGCATCTGTACGGCGCACCCGGCCGCAGCGCCGGTCCGCTGCAGACCTTCCGCCCCGGCCTGCTGGAACTCGACGCCCGCTATGAGGTGGCGATCGTCGCGCCGGGCGCCCCGGCCTGGTATCGCGTCGAAGTGCGCGGCCTGTCGCTGCCGCATGCGTTCAACACCAGCGACCTGCCGATGTCGATCATTCCGATGCCGCAGGAGATTCCCAATCAGCTGCGCGCAATGACCTCGCCGATCTTCGTCTCGGCAGCCCCGGTGGATGCGCAGCCGGAACTGCCGCTGCCCACCGACGCGGGGACGGCGGACGGCGCATTGCTGGCGCTGGGCGACAGCAAACGTTTCAGCGGTTTTCCGGACATCGCCGTCGACGGTGCGGTCACCCACCTCGTCGCCGAGCTGCACGACACCGCCGCAACCCAGGTGGTCTATCGCCGCCGCAGCGGCAACGGCTGGAGCGCGCCGGTACTGCTGAGCCCATCACGGTACGCCCGCTTCCCGAGCATCGCCGCCCGCGGCCAGGATGTCTGGGTCGCGTGGCAGGACGAAAGCGCCGGCCAGCAGCCGCGACGCCCGGCGATCATGACCGTGCGCTCACGCGATGGCGGTCTCCACTGGGACGCGCCGCAGACACTGCGTGCAATCGCCGGCCGTGCGGAGCGACCGGATATCGCGATAACCGCCGATGGCGATGCGATCGTGGTCTGGCAGGAGATCCGCGCGGCGCAGCCGTTCGATGTCTTGGTGCAACGGCCGGGCGTCGATGCCGAGCCGCAGAACCTGTCGCGCGCCGGCAAGGATTTTGCCGCCGCCAACCTGCTCGATACCCGCTCGGCGCGCTATCCGGCATCGGTATGGCCGCGTGTGGCCGTGGCACCGGATGGCCGCACCACCGTTGCCTGGCAGGACAACCGCAGCGATTCCGAGCCGCTCTGGACCGGGCAGACGTTCAGCGGCGAAGGCACCGATCCGGACAACTGGCAGATCATGCTGCGCAGCCGCAGCGCCAGCAGCAGTGAATGGCAGGCAGCGCAAACCCTGGGCGCCGACGACCAGGCCGACCGCCATCCGGTGCTGGCCTACGATGCACAGAATCGGCTGGTCGTGGCCTGGGACAGCAAGCCGCTGAAATCCTCCGGCGTCGATCTCGTGGTACTGGCGGCCAGCGCCGACGACAGCGGCAATTTCTCCGCCCCGGCCCCCATCGCACAGGGCGCGCAGGGCATGGGCCAGTACCCGCGCCTGGGCCGTCAGCCCGATGGTCGGGTCCGCGTGGTCTGGACCGACAGCCGTTCACTGGACTGGCGCTGGCGGGTGATGACCGGCGTCTTCGACGGTGCCGCCTGGCAGGACACCCGGCTGCTGCCGGCACGCGGCAACAACAGCTGGCCGAGCACCGCCGGCGGCCAGATCGTGTTCGCCAGCACCCGCAATGCGCAAAGGATGCAGCGCGACCCGACCCAACAGGTGTTCCTGCTGCCGGCACCGTAAGCCGCCACGGTCCGGCGCAACCGGGAGGGGCACGGCGAACTGCCGTTCCCCTCCACTCGCGCTACTCTTGGTGGGTCAGCTCCTGGGACCGGTGCGCATGGACCAGACGTTCGAGATTCCGATCTTTCCGCTGGGCAGCGTGCTGTATCCCGCCGGGCGCCTGTCCTTGCGCATTTTCGAACCGCGCTACGTCGACATGATCATGGCCTGCATGCGCGACAGCAGCGTGTTCGGCGTGAACCTGATCCGCGCCGGTTACGAAGTCGGCACGCCCGCGATTCCCTACGACACCGGCTGCACTGCCCGCATCCTCGAATGCGAACCGCCGCAACAGGGCGCTTTCCTGCTCAGCGCCCAGGGCGAAACCGCATTCCGCATCCATCGGCGCTGGACCCGCGACGATGGCTTGATCGTCGCGGTCGTCAGCATGATCGAACCGCCCGATCCGTTGCCGGTGCCCGATCGCTATGAGCCGTTGACGATGCTGCTGCAAAGCCTGATGAGCGAAATCGGCGGTCGCTATTTCCCATCCCCGCACCGTTTTGAGGACGCCGCCTGGGTCGGCAATCGCCTGTGCGAGCTGCTGCCGGTCGCCCCCGAGCGCAAGCAGGCGCTGCTGGAACTGAACGATCCCCTGCAGGTACTCGACGAAGTCGTGGTCCTGATGAAACAACTGCGCGACGAGCACTAATCCACCCGAACGATCACTCCACCGTGTCGATTCTCACGTCACGACGCCGCAAAGCCACGATCACTTTCATCTTCGTGACCGCGGTGCTCGACGTAGTCTCGATGGGCATCGTGATCCCGGTCCTGCCGGTGCTGATCGAAGACTTCACCGGCTCGAACGCACGGGCCGGCGTCATCAACGGCATCTTCGTCGCACTGTGGGCACTGATGCAGTTCGTCGCATCGCCGATCATCGGCGCACTCTCGGATCAGTACGGGCGACGACCGGTGATCCTGCTGTCGTCGGCCGGTCTTGCCGCCGACTACGTGCTGATGGCCCTCGCACCCAATCTGTGGTGGCTGGCGCTGGGCCGCATCATTGCCGGCATCACTTCGGCCAGCTTCACCACGGTCTACGCCTACATGGCCGACATCACCGCGCCCAGCCAGCGTGCACGCGCCTACGGCCTGATGGGCGCCGCCTACAGTGGCGGCTTCATTGCCGGACCGCTGCTGGGCGGCCTGCTGGGCGAGATCTCGCCACGCGCACCGTTCTGGGCGGCGGCCGCGATGGGCGGCGTCGCCTTTCTCTACGGCTTGATGATCCTGCCGGAATCGCTGCCGCGCGAACGCCGGATGCGATTCTCATGGGACCGCGCCCATCCCTTCGGCGCGATGAAACTGTTGCGCTCGCAAGCCGAACTGCCGGCCCTGGCGACCATCAACTTCCTGCTGTATTTCGCGCATCACGTCCTGCCCGCGGTATTCGTGCTGTACGTCGGCTACCGCTATCACTGGCATCCCTGGGAAGTTGGCGCGGTACTCGCCGTGGTGGGTGCGCTCGATGTCGTGACCCAGGGGGTGCTGGTGGGTCCGATCGTCAAGCGCATCGGCGAGTGGCGCACCATGATCATCGGCCTGGTGGGCGGCGCCTTGGGTATCGCCTGCATGGGCCTGGCCCCGACCACGATGCTGTTCATGCTCGCGCTGATACCGGATGCGCTGTGGGGGCTGGCGACACCGACGCTGCAATCGCTGATGACGCGACGCGTATCCGAATCGCAGCAGGGCCAGTTGCAAGGCGCCACGATGTGCGTCACCAGCATCGCCGGTGTGCTGTCGCCGCTGTTCTTCGGCGGCATCTATGCGCTCTCGGTCGGTGACAACCCACTGTTACCCACCCCCGGTGCCGCATTTCTGGTCGCTGCGCTGGTACTGCTGATCGCCGCTGCACTGGCCTGGCGCGTCACGCGCCGGGTGCACGCCAACCTCGCCACGACCCGCCCCGCACCTGGGCGGCAGTGATCGGCGCGACGCCCGCGACGCACCTTTCATCCGTTCGCACCCCGGCTCGAAAGCGCCTCCCCCACGCCGCTCGATTCCTGCCGCCCGGACTCCTAGAATTGCGCCCCACCCCGTGATCCAACCTCCCCATGCCCACCGTCGAATTCACGCTGGAAAGCGACTACATCGAAGTCAATCAGCTGCTGAAACTGGTCGGTATCTGCGACAGCGGCGGCGCCGGCAAGGGACTGGTGGCCGCGGGTCAGGTACAGGTCGACGGTGCGCCCGAAAGCCGCAAGACCGCCAAGATCCGCGCCGGCCAGATCGTCAGCTGCGGCGACGTGCGCATCATGGTGACGGCCGGCGCCTGAGCGCCAACCGTCACCGCACCGCTCAAATTTCAACCAGGGTCTTGAAGCCGCCCCAGAACATGCGCTTGCCATCGAACGGCAAGGTCTTGGGGTCGTAGTTCATCCGCGGATCGCTCATCACCTTGGCGTTGACCCGATCCCGCTGCGCGCGCGAACTGTAGATGATGTAGGCAAAGATCACCGTCTCGTTCGGCTTCAGCTTCACGCTTTGCGGAAACGAGGTGTGCTTGCCCGGCTTCACGTCATCGGCCACATACTCCGCGTAATGCAGCGCACCGTATTCCTTCCAGATCTTGCCGGCCTTGCGCGCCATGCGCCGGTACTCGGGTAGCTTGTCGGTCGGTACCGGCAGCACAAAACCATCAACGTATGCCATGTCGCGTTCTCCTCTTCTGAGTGACAACCGCCCTGCATCGTGCAAAGACCGTACAGCAAGCGCTCAAACTCATTCCGTCTTTATCGCTTCGATCTGAATCCGCAGCGTGACCTTCATGTCGAAACCATAATCCTTGCCCAGATCCATTCCAAACTCGTCGCGCTGCAACGTCGCCAGGGCGTCTGCGCCGCAGACTTCACGCTTGAGCATCGGATGTGGCATGCACTTGAAAGTCAGGATCTGCAGCGGTACCACGCGCGTCACGCCGCGCAGGGTCAGGCTGCCATCAACGCGCGTCGGCACGCCCTTGCTGAAACCGGCGAGCTTGCCGCGATAGACCGCCTGCGGATACTGCGCGACATCGAACCATTCCGGCTTCAGCGCGTGCGCATTCATTTCATCGTGTCCGAAGTCGATGCTGGTGGCATCGATCACCACCTCGACTGTGCCACTGCCCGCTTCCTTGTCCCATGTCACCGTGCCGCTGCTGCGATTGAATTTGCCGCGCCACAGTGACAGACCGGCCATGTGGTCGGCCTCGAAACTGGGATAGGTGTGGCTCGGGTCGATCTCGTAAGTTCCCGGTGCGGCCGACGCCACGCCGCAGATCAGCACCAAGGACAGCGACAGCGCGTATTGCAGATTCATCCGACCGGCTCCCCGCTTGAAAGGTGCGTCACGCTAACACCGAATCGTGCCGCCCCGCGACCCCGAAAGAAGCGCCCATTTCGGACATATCTCCCGCTTCTACAGCCACTTAGACAACGCTGCCGCGCCCGCAAGAAATCCATGTCGATTTCTGCCGTCGCCATTCGACGTACCAGTGGAGCAGCACATCGGGCGTTCCTCAGGATCGGCCAGCGTGATGCCCACCCTCTGCAAACCGGAGAAACGACGATGCGCTTCATGGTGATGGTCAAAGCAAGCCCGGAATCGGAAGCCGGCATCATGCCGGGCGAGCAACTGCTCACCGAAATGGGCCGATACAACGAAGAACTGGTAAAGGCCGGTGTGATGCTGGCGGGTGAAGGACTGCATCCCAGCTCACGCGGCGCGCGGGTGCGCTTTTCCGGCAAGACGCGCTCGGTCATCGACGGTCCGTTCGCTGAAACCAAGGAGCTGGTCGCCGGCTTCTGGCTGTTCCAGGTGAAATCGCTCGACGAAGCCATCGAATGGGTCAAGCGCTGCCCCAATCCGATGATCAGCGACTCCGAGATCGAGATTCGCCAGGTATTCGAGACCGAGGATTTCGGCGGCGAACTCACCCCGGAGCTGCGCGCACAGGAAGATCGTCTGCGCGCCACCCTTCAACCGCGCTAAACACCTGCCTTCCAAGGAGCAGATCATGCAAATCGTTCCCCATCTCGGATTCGACGGTCAGTGCGCAGCCGTGTTCGAGTTCTATGAAAAATGTCTTGGCGGTGTCATCAACATGATGATGCGTCACGGTGAATCTCCGATCGCCAGTGAAGTGCCCGCGGACTGGCACAGCCGCATCCTGCATGCCGAACTGACCGTCGGCGATCAACTGCTGTACGGCGCCGATGCACCGCCCGGTCGCTTCGACAGGCAACAGGGCTTTGCGGTGACCCTGAATTTCCCAGAGCCGGACGAAGGCCGCCGCGTGTTTGACGCACTCAGTGCCGGCGGCACGATACAAATGCCGTTCGAGCCGACCTTCTGGGCCAGCGGCTTTGGCATGGTGGTCGACCAGTTCGGCACCCCCTGGATGATCAACTGCAACCCCGCCCCCTGATCGCGAACCGGAGAAACTCATGCTCAAGATCATTGGTCTCGTCGTCGGCTTGGCGATCCTCGTGGTGCTGATCCTTGCCGCCGTCAAACCCGACGAATTTCGTGTCGAACGTCGCCTGACCATGCAGGCATCCCCTGAGGCGATCTTTGTACTGATCGACGACTTCCATCGCTGGTCGCAATGGTCGCCCTACGAGAAAAAAGATCCGGCCATGCAAAGAACCTTCAGCGGCGCCGACAGCGGTAAAGGCGCCGTCTACGCCTGGAACGGCAATCAGGACATCGGTTCCGGACGGATGGAGATCATCGACTCGACATCCCCTTCGCACATCGTGATCCGACTGGATTTCTTTAAGCCGATGGTGGCCACCAACATGGCTGAATTCACCCTTCAGGCGCATGATGGCGGCACCGAAGTGATCTGGGCGATGTACGGCAAGGCCTCCTTCATTTCCAAACTCATGCAAGTATTCTTCGACATGGACCGCATGGTCGGCACCGATTTCGAAGCTGGCCTGGCTGCACTGAAGAATGCCGCCGAAGCCTGAGCTGCAGATGCCGCTGCCATCGGCCTGCCCCCCCACCACCGCACCTGCTTCGAACCTCCGCAATGAAATATCTATGTCTAGGCTATTACGACGAACGGAAATTCGCGGCGCTGTCGCCCGCCGAGGTCGAGGCGCTGGTCAGTCAGTGCCCGGCATTGGACGCGCAGTTGCGCGCCAGTGGCCAGATGCGCCTCTGCGCCTCGTTGGGGGCGGCCCGCGAATCGATCAGTCTGCGTCCCCGTAACGGCAAGCCGGTGGTCACCGATGGCCCCTACGCCGAGGCCAAGGAAATCCTCGGCAGCTTCTTCATCATCGACGCCGAGACCCGCGAGCAGGCCATTGCCATTGCTTCGAAACACCCGGCGGCGCAGATCGGAGAACATGTCGGCTGGGGTGTGGAAATTCGTCCGATCGACTACTACGAGCAGTCCTGAGCACCTGGGAACCCGGCATGGCCACCGACGCCGCACACCGCGCCATCGATGCAGTCTGGAAGATCGAGTCGGCGCGCCTGATCGCCGCACTGGCGCGACTGGTGCGCGATGTCGGCGTTGCCGAGGAGCTTGCACAGGATGCATTGGTGGCAGCGCTGGAGCAGTGGCCCAACGCCGGCATTCCCGACAATCCCGGTGCCTGGCTGATGACCACCGCCAGGCATCGTGCCATCGACCGGCTGCGTCACTACAAACTGCTGGAGCGCAAGCACGCACAGATTGCCTACGAGCTGGAAGATCAGCTCGACGACTCGGCGGCAAGGCAGGAGGCAGCACTTGACGATGACATCGGCGACGATTTGCTGCGGCTGATCTTCACCGCCTGTCACCCGCTGCTGTCGACCGAAGCGCGCACTGCGCTGACCCTGCGCCTGCTGTGCGGCCTGAGCACCGACGAAATTGCGCGTGCCTTTCTGGTGGCGGAGGCCACCGTGGCGCAACGCATCGTGCGCGCCAAGCGCACCCTGGCCGAGGCGCGTGTGCCTTATGAAGTACCGCGTGGCGCTGACCTGGCGCCGCGTCTGGCCTCGGTGCTGGAAGTGATCTACCTGGTGTTCAACGAAGGCTATTCCGCCACGGCCGGCGACGACTGGATGCGTCCAGCCTTGTGTGAAGAAGCCTTGCGCCTCGGCCGCGTACTTGCGGGACTGGCGCCCACGGAACCGGAAGTCCACGGTCTGGTCGCGCTGATGGAAATCCAGGCCTCACGCCTGCGCGCTCGCACGGCGGTCGACGGCACGCCGGTGTTGTTGCTGGATCAGGATCGCTCACGCTGGGATCTACTGCTGATCCGCCTCGGCCTCGCCGCACTCGCGCATATCAACACGCTGGGAAAATCGCTGGGCCCCTACGCGATGCAGGCCAGTATCGCCGCCTGTCATGCCCGTGCGCGCACCGCTGCCGATACCGACTGGCCGCGCATCGCGGCGCTCTACGACGCGCTGGCGCAACTGACGCCGTCGCCGATCGTGGAACTGAATCGTGCAGTTGCCCTGGCCATGGCCTTTGGTCCCACCGCGGGCCTCGACATCGCCGACGCACTGCGCGACGAGCCCAGCTTGCGTAACTACCACCTGCTACCGGCGGTGCGCGGCGACCTGCTCGCCAAACTCGGCCGGCACCGCGAAGCCGGTGCCGAATTCGAGCGTGCCGCGACACTCACGCGTAACGCCCGCGAACGCGAACTGCTATTCAAGCGTGCCGCGGAAAGCGAACAACAGAGCGCACTACTCCAACGCTGAGCAGCAGCGGAGCCAACGAGGCGCCGCTTGCTCAACGATCGGGAAACGGCAGCTGCGCAGAACTGATCATGCCCGGCGCCTTGGCCGCCAGCGCGCCCCAGAACAGGAACAGAATGAAACGCTCGGCCTGACCACGGATCTGCTGACGCTGATCCGGTTGCTCCAGATAATCCAGGGCGAAGAAACTCATCTGCCGGATCACCATGCCGGAAATCTCGCGCACCTCGGTTTTCGACAGCACCGGCAAGTGCAACAGGTTGAGCACGTCGTCGGTCATGTCGTCCGCCAATGCTTCCATCACCCGGCGCAAAGCCTTGCGCAGGACCGGCGATGTGCCATGCATCTCGCGAATGCCGACGATGTACGCCTCGCGATGATCGGCGACGAAGTCCAGTACCAGTTTCACCGACTCGCGCACGATGGTCTGCGAACGCTGCAGCGAGTCCGCCGGATTGCTGGGATCAGACAGGCTCAGGCCACTGGCTGCCGGGCGCTGGCGACGCTCGTGCAGGCCGGCACGCAGCTCGCCACTGAGCTGCGCAATGACGGCCAGCCCCAACTCATCGAAGTTGCGGAAATGGCGGTAGAACGTATTCGGGTTCAGGCCTGCATGCCGCGAGACCTCGCGCAGCCCCAGGGACGCCAGACTGCGCGTCGTTGCGCCCAATTCCATTGCCGCGGTCATCAGGCGGTCGCGCCCGTTCACCCGATGCCTGCCCGGCTTGGCCGCGCCATCAGGCTCCAAGGTTTCACTTGAAACCATTTTTTTCACTTTCATATCAATCAATTAAAAATGATCACTTACAACTGTTACATTGACCATTGACATCGATATACACGCACGACTAAGTTCATCGCATACAACTGTATACCGCCCGCCAGCCTACCGCGCGCAGGAGTCTAGACCGATGAGCAAGCTCAAGCCCCGCAACGCGATCCTGCCAACGCGGCGCGATCTCAAGTTTCGCCTCCCCGCCGAGCGCATCGCTGACTGGAATCACGGCAATGTGCATCTGTCGCACTTCATGAACACGCTGTCGATCGTGTTTCCGGTCGGCGAGCGCTTCTTCATCCAGAGCGTGCGCAATTATCGCGATCGGATCACCGATCCGGAACTGAAGACTGCCGTCACCGCGTTCATCGGCCAGGAGGCCATGCACGGCCGCGAGCACGAGGAATACAACGAAGCCCTGTTTGCCCGCGTGCCCGCCGCCGCACGTTTCGAAAAACTTATCGCGCGCTTTCTCGGCTTTCTGCAGAAGCA
>JBEBWZ010000022.1:0-32949 GCA_040391865.1 Solimonas flava | reverse complement strand
GGCAAAGTACAGCTCCGGCGCGATGATCTTGCCGGTCTGGCCGACCTGCATGTCGTTCGGCACATAGCCGGAGTCGACCGCAGCGCGCGAGGCACCGACGCCGGCCCCGATCTTGTCGGCGAAGTCGAAGATGACCTTGAAGGCTTCCGAGCTGCCCAGGGCGCGGCCACCCGAAACCACGCGGTTGGCGGACTGCAGTTCCGGACGCTCGGACTTCTGTGCTTCGAGCTTCACGTAGCGGGTATGCGTCGGCAGCGCGGCGCTGACCGACACGGTTTCGACCGCGGCGCTGCCACCTTCACCGACGGCGGTGAACGAGGCCAGGCGCACGGTGGCGATGACGGTGCCGGCCGGCGCTTCGACGGTGGTGATGGCGTTGCCGGCATAGGTCGGGCGGTCGAAGCTGGAGGCGCCATGCACGGCCATGATGTCGCTGACCTGCTGCACGTCGAGCTTGGCGGCCACGCGCGGGGCGAGGTCCTTGCCGTAGGTGGTGCCGGGGAACAGTACGTGGCTGTAGCCCTGCGCCAGTTCGACGATCTGCGGCGCCAGGACGGCGGCCACCGGCTGGGCGTTGGCGGCGTTGTTGACCACCAGGACTTTGCTCACGCCGTCCAGCTTGGCGGCCTGCGCGGCGACGGCGGCGCCGTCGGCGGCCAGGACGGCGATGTGCAGTTCACCGCCGATCTTCTGGGCGACGGCAACGGTCTTGGCAACCGCCGAGTTCAGCTTGCCTTCGGCGTGTTCTGCGATAACGAGGATCTTGCTCATGGGATCTTGTCCTTGGCCGGGGTTCAGAGGAGGCCCTTGGCCTTCAGTGCAGCTACCAGTTCGTCCGCGGTCTTGACCATGACGCCCTTGCTGCGCGTCGGCGGCGGCGCGGTCTTGGTGACTTTGATGCCGGCGCCGGCGCTGACGCCGAGGTCGCCCAGCGAGATCACTTCGACCGGCTTTTTCTTGGCCTTCATGATGTCCGGCAGCTTGAGGTAGCGCGGCTCGTTCAGGCGCAGGTCGGCGGTGATGACGGCCGGCAGGTCGACTTCCAGGGTTTCGAGGCCGGCGTCGACTTCACGGGTGACGATGGCTTTGTTGCCGTCGATCTCGACCTTGGAGGCAAACGTCGCCTGGGCGATGTCGAGCAGGGAGGCGACCATCTGGCCGGTCTGGTTGGCGTCGTCGTCGATCGCCTGCTTGCCGGCGATGAACAGTTGCGCGCCTTCTTTCTTCAGCACGGCGGCGAACGCCTTGGCGGCGGTCAGCGGCTGCACTTCGCCCGCTTCCTTGATGTGGATCGCGCGGTCGGCACCGAAGGCCAGCGCCGAGCGCAGGGTCTCTTCGTTCTTGTCGCCGCCAATGGTCACGGCCACGATTTCGGTGACTTTGCCTTTCTCACGCAGGCGCACCGCTTCTTCCATCGCGATTTCATCGAACGGGTTCATGGAGTGCTTCACGCCCTCCGTCACCACGCCCGTTCCATCAGACTTGACCTGAATGCGGACGTTGTAGTCCACGACGCGTTTGACACTCACGAGTACTTTCATGCGGAAATCCCGGATAGACGGATCACGCTCCGGCGACGAGCCGCGGAGCACGGTGAGGCTGCGGCGCGAACAAGCTGGGCGGCAGCGAGATTGCCGGCGCGAAACGCGCGGCAGACGTAAAAATAAAATCCCGAGGCCGTCGCCATCCTTGGCGTCGACCTCGGGCGTACCGCTCGAAAATTCTCGGTCGTCCAGCAGTGTGCGGACGGTTTGGGTTGGTGTATCGGGCTGCGGCGGCTGTTTCGATCCCTCGCGACCAGAGCCGGAATGCTTGACGCTGCTGAACTGAACTGCAACATCAATGATGCCATGACCGTCGATCCAAACCGAACCCGCTCAGAGGCAATCCACCGCTTACGGCATCTTGGCGATGTGACTCTGATCGGTGAACTTGTCGTAGAAGATGCGCTCGAGCGGCATGCCGACTTCGGTCATCGACGCGATGCCGGCATCGATCATGCCCGGCGGTCCGCACATGTAGCCCTCGGCGCGCGTCCAGTCGATGTCGGGCAGGGCGTCAGTAATGAACTGCGTTACCAGCCCGCGTGCCCCGGTCCATGAGGAGTCAGCGGGCTCATGCGACAGCACCGGCAGAAACACGAACTTCTCGGCCCAGCCCGATGCGATCTGCTTGATCTGATCCAGTGCATACAGATCGGCCTGCGTGCGTGCGCCGAACAGGAAGGCACAGGGACGCTTGACGCGATTCTTCTGGCCGTCTTCCAGCAAGCTCAGCAAGGGCGCCAGGCCGCTGCCACCAGCGATGCAGATCATCGGATCGGCGCCGGGATGCAGATGGAAATTGCCGTGCGGGCCGTCGACTTCCAGCGCGATATCGTTCAGTTGTCCCGAGAACAGCGCTTCGGTGAATGCGCCACCAGGAACCTTGCGGATGAAAAAGCTGATCGATTCGCGGCCCTCGCGGGTGGGCGCGTCGGCGAACGAGTAGTTGCGCGCGCGTTCGATCCCGGCGTACTTCAGGTTCGCGTACTGGCCGGCGACATAGCGGATCGGGCGATCAAGCTTGACGCCGATGCGCACGATGTCGTGCGTCAGGGTTTCGGTTGCGGTGATGCTGCCCTTGAACTGCTCCGGCGCGGGGGCATCGGAAGCCTGGCTCTCGACTTCGACCTCGGTCAGTTCATCACGCGGAATCGCCTGACAGGCCAGGATGAAACCGGCGGCAATTTCCTGCTGCGACAGGGTGTATCCGAAATCGGTCAAGGCATTGACGCGGCCCGATTTCAGTTTGCATTTGCATGAGCCGCAGGTGCCCACAGTGCAGTTGTGCGGGAACGGCACGCCGTTCTTCAGCGCGGCCTCCAGCATGGTTTCGCCGCTGGGCACTTCGTAGCGCGAGCCGAACGGGGCCACCTCGACATATTTGGCCTTCTTCGGGCCGAACAGCGACTTCAGAAACCCCATCTCTCCTCCGAGTGTCTGCCCGGATGCGAGCCAGACCTGATTCCAAACTTGTACTTCAACTTGTACTTCATAGTATGGTGCCATACGATAGGATGCAAGCGCGGTTCCCGGTCTTTGATTCCCCCAGTAAAGCGCGATCAGTCATGCGTCTCCGTCGGGACGCATGACCTGGCCGATAGCGCGGCCCCGACCCTTGTTCACCGGGGTTCAGGTTCGTCGATGCAGTCGGTGCGGCGGCAGGGGATCGCGAGGCTGGTCCTGTGCGGCGGGTGGCGTGGATCGAGCCGGGGAGCTTTCCCGCAGGCGCGACGGAGCTTGCCCGGATAGTAAGGCTTGAATCATGAATCGGCGGACGGATCGGTCATTCGCCGATGTGGTGCAAATGGGTTGTCGCTGACGACAAGAATCAGCAGGCCCGCATTCTGCGATAGATCGTCTATGGAGAGCATTCAATGAGCGTAGTAGCGGCAGGTTTGCAGGCAAAGGCAGCGGTGGTGCGGGGTGTTGGCGGTCCGTTCTCGATCGAGACGGTCAGCGTTGCGGCGCCGCGCGCCGATGAAGTGCTGGTGCGCATGGTCGGCACCGGGATCTGCCACACCGATCTGGTGTGTCGGGACGGTTTTCCGGTACCGATGCCGATCGTGCTGGGTCACGAGGGATCGGGTGTGGTCGAAGCGGTGGGCGAGGGCGTCACCACGATCAAGCCGGGCGACCATGTAGTGCTCAGCTTCGATTCGTGCAATCACTGCAGGAACTGCGAGAAATCGCAGCCGGCGTATTGCATGTCGTTCCTGCCACACAATTTCTCCGGTCTGCGGGTGAGCGATGGCTCCAGCCCCTTGAGCAAGGATGGCGAGCAGATCAATGCCAGCTTCTTCGGGCAGTCGTCGTTTGCAACCTATGCGATCAGCCGCGAGCGCAACACCGTGGTGGTCGACAAGGCGCTGCCGCTGGAAATCCTCGGCCCTCTGGGCTGTGGCGTGCTGACCGGCGCCGGTGCCGCGGTGAACTCACTGGGCGTCAGCAAGGGCGATTCGCTGGCGATCTTCGGCGGCGGTGCGGTCGGCTTGTCGGCCCTGCTCGGTGCACGCGCGGTCGAGGCGGGCACGGTGATCGTGGTCGAGCCGAACGCCGGACGTCGTGCGCTGGCGCTGGAACTGGGGGCAACCGCGGTGATCGATCCGAAGGCCGAAAGCGATGTGCTGGCCAGGATCAAGGAACTGTCCGGTGGTGGCGTCAATTACGCGATCGACACCACGGCGATTCCGTCGGTAGCCGGCACGGCGCTGGAGGCACTGCTGCCGCTGGGCATGCTCGGCATGGTCGGCGTACCCGCACCCGATGCGATGCTGCCGGCCAGCATGATGAGCATGCTGGTGCGCGGCGTCGGCGCGAAGTACATCGTCGAAGGCGATGCCGATCCCAAGGAATTCATTCCGCGGATGGCGGCCTGGTATCTCGATGGCAAGTTCCCGTTCGATCGCCTGATCAAGAAATATCCGTTCGAGCAGATCAACGAGGCGGCCAAGGCCACCGAGACCGGTGAAGTGATCAAGCCGGTGCTGATCTTCTGACGGTTCTCTCGGCGCCGAGCCGGGTCGGAGCGGTAAATCGGTGTTGAATCCCCGGCACGAACCCTGATTCGTGCCGGGGATTTTCGTTTGCAGGGTCTGTGGAACCGGGTGTGGTTCAGCGTGCCGCGCGGAACAGCTGGCCGCGGGCGTCCATCTGCCCCTGATCGCCGGTAGACAGCCACTGTGGCTGTGAGCTGCAGTCCCGTTGCAGTTCCGGTGCGACGGTATCGCGCAGTGCGGCGATCAGATGGGCCTGAATCTGACCGATGCTGCCGCGTGCCGTTTCGACGCCGGTATCGTCCACCACGCGCAGATGAGTATTCACCGCGCTTCGGCCCAGTGGTGTCAGCGCGGAGTTCGCGGCGTCGGCGTCGAGTTCGCCGGGTGACAGGACGGCAACGACGCTTCCGGTTTCGGCTAGCCCGTAGACCTGCAGCACCTCGACCCCGGGGAACGCGCGCAACAGGGCTTCGGTGGGCAGGGCCCCGGTTTCCGGCACGCAACAGATCAGCCGTTTGAGGCTGCCCGGATGGCGCGGCCTGGCGCTGCGGGCCTGCAGCATCGCGGTGGCCAGCGGCGCGGACAGGAACAGTTCGCTGACCGCATGCTGATCGATTGCGGCATCGATCGCGTCTAGCGAGAACTCGGAAGGGATGACCAGGGTTGCGCCACGCAGCAGCAGGCCGGCGACGGTGATGGCGCCGGGCAGCTCGCACAGCGGCGCCGCCACCAGGCCAATGCTGTCGCGTGCGAAGGCGCCTTCGGCGAGCAGCGCGGCGACCGAGGCCATCAGTGCGCGCTGCGATATTCGCAACGGCGGCACCGCGGCATCGGCGGCGGTGAAGCTGGCGAACACGGCGTCGTCGCTGGTGGCGTGATCGGCCAGCGGTGTCGCCTCCTGCAGCAATGCACTCAAGGACGGCAGCCCGTCGGGGCAGGCGCCCAGACCGTCGAAGACCACAAAGCGCAGGAATGGACAGCCATCCAGCAAGGCATCGAGATGCGTCGCGTAAAGATCGTCGACCAGCACTGCCACGGTCTGGCTGAGGTGCAGGCTGTCGATGATGCGCTGCAGCGGCCAGGCGGGATCGACGGCATTGAGCGTGGCGCCGGCCCAGGGAGCGGCGAGCAGGCATTCGATGTGGCGTTCCGAGGCGCCGCCGAGATAGGCGATCGGGTCGCCGTCACGGACGCCCAGGCTGCGCAATGCGCTGGCCAGTGTGGCCACACGCTGCTGCAGCTGGGCAAAGCTCAGGGTGCGCTGGCCGTACACCGTGGCAACGCCGTCAGCATGGATTTGTGCGGCGCGGGCCAGGCTCTGCGTCAACTGCATGTCGTTGTTCCTTGCGTGGAGGGACCGCGCAGGCACGGAGCGGAAGCCGATGTGCGCAGCGGTCGTCAAAGATCCGGCAGTTTCACGATCGGCCTCGTTGAGCGCGACGATGGATCACTGCATCGATGATGCCTGCAAGCTTCTCATGCCTGTGCCGTGTGCGCAGCTATCGGCTGCCGATCGCGGCCACCGCGTGCCGGGACTCAGGTGAGGCGATGCGACAGGAAGTTGGGCGATGCCGAGATGAGGAACGGCCGCCGCTTGCTCAGCATCAGGTGAAACCCGCCGATGAAGGTCTTGGGGGTTCCGAACGCCGAGCGCTCGATGGTCTTGCTGCCGACGATCAGGCACAGCTCCTTGCGGCTGCGATCCCAGCTGAAGCCGACGGTGCGGCCGGGTGACAGCGGCAGGTGCAGCGCGCGCTGACGCCGCGACCAGCTCACGAAACGGGTAATGCGTAATGCGCTTGCGGGCATGGGGCGACGTCCTCGGAGGCGGACTCCGGTATTTCTATAAAGTATGTTTACATACTATATCAGGATGACGCGATGGTGCCTGCAGGGAAATGCCGCGCTGTGAGCGGGATCAGCTGAAAAATGACGGTTTCATCCGCCATTTTCCATCTTTCCTGGCGAGGCCGATGTGCGCGGCTGGCGCTATTGAATGTAGTATTGAAACGTACTAATATCATCTGCGATCGTTATCGATCTGGGTCGGCATGTGTCATCGCCGACTCCTCCTCCCCCTCTGGCGCCTGCCGGAGTTGGACGGCGCGTCGCCCCCCGGCGCGTCGTCCTTTCTTAATTCCCTGATTCCGATCTCCGCCGTTGCCGGACACCGCAGCCGCGATGGTTCAGTGCTGCGCGGGCATGGGTGTGGCGCGCAGTTGCGACGGCGTGCGTCCGAACCAGCGCCGGCAGCTGCGCGTCAGTGCCGACTGTTCCGACAGCCCCAGCAGCTCGGCAACCTGCGCCAATGGAATGCCCGGATCGCAGAGGTAGCGCAGTGCCGCTTCGCGTCGTACTTCTTCGCGCAACTGTTCGAAGCTGCAACCTTCGGTGGCCAGGCGGCGCAGCAGCGTGCGCGGATGCAGGGCCAGCATCTGCGCAACATCTTCGCGGCGTGCCGGCGCCGAGCCGAGGGTGCGTGACAGTGCCAGGCGCACGCGCGCGCTGATGGATTGTCCCGGTGCCGGGAAGTGCACATCCAGATATTCGGCGGCCATGCGTCGCAGCGATTCGTTGACGCTGTGCAGCGGTTCATCAAGGCAGGCAGGTGGAATCAGCAACGCGCCATGCCGTTGTGCGATCCGCGTCGGCGCACCGAAGCAGCGCTGGTAAGCGCTGAGCGGTGCCAGCGGCGTGTGGTCCACACACACCGCGCGGAGCTGGTTGCGGTCGCGCAGCAGCAGGCTGACGATGCGGTAGGTCACCGCCAGGCAATGGTCCATGAACTGCCGGGTTTGCGGCAGCCGCGGCAACTGGAATTCGAGCCGCAGTTCCGCCAGCGTGCGATCGATGGCGCTGATGCGCAGTACCGAGAACACCACCGCGGGGCTGTGGACGAACAGATGCCGCGACGCACACTGCAGCGCTTCATCGACGGTGCGCGAATGCTGGATCGCGAGCGCCAGCATGCCGAGAATGCCGATGTCCTGACGTTGCCCGAGACGCAGGCCGAAGTCGGGGCAGTCCAGGGTTTGCGCGGTGGCTTCCATCAGGTGGAGCAGGGAGCGCAGCGGGATCAGTGCATCTTCATCTTCCAGACTGGCCGGCTGGATGTCGTGGCGACGCAGCAGGCGCAGCGGCTGCCCGCCCAGTTCGCGAACCAGATTCTGATAACCCCGCAGGGCGCCGGTGCGGATAACGGCAGTCATGGGCGCCAGTCTGTCACAAAAAGTTAAATGATTGTCCCATTATGTCAATCTGCCGGGGCTCATAGCGGCTATGGTCCCAGTTCGAAAAACAGTTGAGGCGGCGGTCATGGCACGGATTTATCGCGGAATCTCTGCGGTCGGTGGCGGCGGAGTGGCGGCATGAGCGGCGGGCAGCGGGGCGCGCGCAAGCGCAGGGCCGCGATCGTCGGCGCCGGCTTTGGCGGGCTGGGCGCAGCGATCCGCCTGCAGCAGCAGGGCCTGATGGATTTCGAGATCTTCGAGCGCGGCGCAAGCGCCGGCGGTGTCTGGCGCGCCAACACCTATCCCGGTGCCGGCTGCGACGTGCCCTCGCATTACTACTCGCTGTCGTTTGCGCCCGGCCACCGCTGGAGCCGGCGTTTTGCGCCGCAGACGGAGATCCTCGACTACCTCAAGGGTCTGGTCGACGAGTTCGGTCTGGCGCCGCATCTGCATCTGAATACCGAAGTCACCTCGGCGCAGTTCGATCAGGCACGAGGACTCTGGACCGTGGAGACCGGCGATGGCCAGTCGCGCGAATTCGATGTGCTGATCACCGCCTGTGGCCAGCTGACCAATCCCACGATCCCGGCCTTGCCGGGGCTCGAGCAGTTTGCCGGCGAGAGTTTCCATTCCGCGTACTGGAATCGTGACGTGGCGCTCGCGGGCAAACGGGTTGCGGTGATCGGCACCGGCGCCAGTGCGATCCAGTTCGTGCCGGAGATCGCGCCGCAGGTCGGGCATCTCGACATCTACCAGCGCTCGGCCTCGTGGATTCTGCCGAAGCCGGATCGCAGCTATCCCGAGTGGGAGCGCAAGCTGTTCCGCCGGTTTCCGCTGCGGGTCGCCGCGGCACGCGCCGGCTTCTTCGCCGCCTACGATCTGCTGACCTACGCCTTCACCGGCAACCGCATGGCCGGCAACGTCATCCGCAAGCTGGCTGACGGTTATCGCAACTACGCGCTCAAGGGCCGTGCGGACCTGATCGACAAGATGACGCCGCATTACGACATCGGCTGCAAGCGTCTGCTGCTGACCAACGACTGGTATCCGGCCCTGCGCCGCGACAACGTCGCGCTGCATCACGGCAAGCTGCAAGGCATCACCGCCAACGGCGTGATCGGCCCCGATGGGGTCGAGCGCGCGGTGGACGTGATCATCTGGGGCACCGGCTTCGACACTGGCGGTTTCGTGGCGCCGATGAAAATCCGTGGTGCGGACGGGCGGGAACTGAACGAGGTCTGGGGCGACCGCCCCGAGGCGTTCCTCGGCACCTCGGTCACCGGCTTCCCGAATCTGTTCGTGCTCTACGGGCCGAATACCAATCACGGATCGGCGTCGATTCCCTATGTCGAGGAATGCCAGATCCGACTGATGATCGATGCGGTCAAGCGCCTGCATGAAGGCGGCTACCGCTATCTCGACGTCAAGCCGGAGAGCCAGGCGCGCTGGCGTGCGGAGATCGAGCGGCGCAGCGAGAAAACCACCTGGGTCGCCGGCGGATGCTCCAGCTGGTATCTGAATCAGGATGGCGTCAACACGCACAATTGGCCCGGCGAATGGATCGAATTCCGCCGTCGCACCAATGCTGTCGATCCGCGCGACTATCGATTCGTTGCCTAGCGCCGGACGCGCGCATCGCGGGCGGGACCGAGCCCGCCGCCTGCCGTAACGAGGCGCCGCACAGTCCTCGATATCCGATGACTGTGCGGCGCCTGTTGGTGCGGCTCAGGCAAGCTCGCCGATCCGCGCGTCATGGCGCCGCTCGCCAGTCTCCAGGGTGCGATGGCGCACCGTGCTCCTGATCCGCAAGCGCGATGATCGACGCCGCGATCAGCATTGGCTGCCGCCTTGCGCAAGGCCAGCTCAACGCGGGCCGGTCAGGTCTGCAACGGAGCGCGGAGAACTCGGACATGGTGATGCAGAACTTGCGGCTCGAACGGGGGCTGACCCTGTTCGCGGCCAGAAAGCTGATCGACATCGGTCTCGGTTATGCGCGCGATCGCAATGCGCGGCTCTCGATCGCGGTGGTCGATGTCTCCGGCAACCTGCTGGCCTTTGCGCGCATGGATGGGGCGGCAGTCGTCACCATCGCCGTGGCGCAGGGCAAGGCGCAGACCGCGGCACTGATCAAGGCCGAGTCCAAGGTGCTCGAAGACATGATCAACGGCGCCACGCCGTCGATCGCGGCGATACCGGGCCTGGTGCCATTGCAGGGCGGCGTGCCGGTCTATTTCGAAGGCGATCTGATCGGTGCGGTTGGCGTCTGCGGCGCTGCGGCTGATGGCGATCAGCACTTTGCGCAACGGATTGCCGCGGCGTTTGCCGTGCCGTGAACAGCGGCCATTGGCGCCGGCCTTGTAGATAAGAATGGGTGTTGGCGAACGCTACTGGCGCCTGTTCAGCTGATTGCAAGCTTGATCTGGAGAATGACAGGATCTGCGGCCGGGTCGCGAATGCTGCGGCGATGGCCGAATCATCTGGAACGCAACGGGAGTGCACATGAACAAGCTACTGATCGTGTTGTTGGCGGGGATGGCGCTGAGCGCCTGCCAGAAGTCCGGCACCGCACTGGATGCCGGTGGCGATACGCCGGTGCGCAATGTGGTCTGCGACAGCAGCGGCGCAAACTGCGAGGTCCACGCGCGCTTCAACACCCTGGAGGCCTGCGAGCACTACAAGCGCTGGGCCAGCATGATCTGCGACACCGCCAGCAATCCCGGCGTGATGAGTTGCAGCAACGATCCCAACGCCGCCTCGGTCAGCAGTTACTGCACCAAGTAAGGCGTCGGCGCAGCGCATCATCTCCGGGGCCGTCCGGAACCGGGCTGGCCCGCTGCGCAGAGCGTGGTCTCTCTGTGTAGCGGGCCAGCATTCTCCCGCTGCCGGCTGCGGCCAGCCCGGCGCGCGATTGCGCGGAGCTTCGCTTAGGCCGCTGCGGCCGTTGCCGTCTGCGGTGACGTGCGTGCGCGCAGCAGCAGAGCGCTGATCAAGGCGCCGAGCGCAGTGAAGCCGGCACCCACCAGGAACGCCAGCTGGTAGCCGCCGTTCAATGCGCTGACCGCTTCGGCACCGCCCGCCTGCAACTGGCGCGTCCAGGCATCGGCGAGACTGGCCAGCACCGCCAGCCCCAGCGCGCCGCCCATCATGAACGAGGTGTTGACGATGCCCGACGCCAGCCCCGACAGGTCTTCGCTGACATCGTTCATGGCGGCGAGCAGCAAGGGGTTGAACGCCATGCCGCCACCGATGCCCAACAACAGCATGCCCGGCAGCACATGCAGCGCGTAGTGACCGTTCAGCGGTGCCTGCGAGAACAGCAGCAGGCCGAGTGCCGCAATCAGCAGGCCCACCCACAGCGGCGCGCGCACGCCGTAGCGGATCACCAGCCGCGCCGACAGGCCCAGGGAAAACACCGCCATGATCGTATCGGCCGGCACAAACGCGAGACCGACCTCCAGCGGCGTGTAGGCGAGTACGCGCTGCATGTACAAGGCCGAGATCACGAACCACGCGAACATGCCGCCTGACCACAACACGCCCACGACATTCGCCGTGGCGAGGTTGCGCAGCCTGAACAGGTGGAGTGGCATCAGCGGATCGCGCACGCGCGATTCGATCAACAGGAAGGTCGTCAGCAGCACCAGGCTGGCCACGATCAGGCCGAGGGTCTGCGTCGAGCCCCAGCCCGCGGCGTTGCCCTCGATGATCGCGTAGACCATCAGGATCAGACCGCCCGTCACCGTCACCGCGCCGGAGACATCGAGACGCTTGCGCTCGGCTCCGGGCTGATCGCGCGGCAACAGCCGCAGGCACAGCAGATACACCGCGATGCCGATCGGCAGGTTGATCAGGAAGATCCAGTGCCAGCTCAGCAGCTGCGTGATCACGCCGCCGAGCACTTCACCGAGGCTGCCGCCCGCCGCGCAGATGAAACCGTACACCCCCATCGCCTTGGCCCGTTCGGAAGGATCGGGAAACAGGTTCATCACCAGCGCCAATGCCACCGCCGTGACCACCGCGCCGCCCAGACCCTGCACCGCGCGCGCAACCACCAGCAGCCAATGCGAGTTCGCCACGCCGCAGAGCAGCGACGCCACCGTGAACACCACCAGCCCGATCAGGAACCAGCGGCGATTGCCGTACAGATCGCCCAGGCGGCCGCCCAGCAGCAGGAAGCCGCCGAAGGTCAGCATGTAGGCGTTCACCACCCAGACCAGCGAGGTCTCGGAAAAGCCGAGCGCGCGCTGGATCGTTGGCAGCGCCACCGTGACGACGGTGGTATCGAGCACGATCATCAGCACGCCGGTGCACAGCAGATACAGCGCCAGCCAGCGTTGGCGCGGAGTGAGGGTCGAGGTCATGGGGAGGGTCATCGTTGGTCGGGATAGCTTGCGGTATCTGTATGACGAACGAGAAGAGCCGGAATCGACAACCCTGTTGAAGGCAGCTGTCGCGCGCGACCCCGGCAGCGAGACCCAAAAAAAGCGCGCCCAGGTTGCCCCGGGCGCGCTTTCCCGATCCAGCCTGGAGACGGGCGGTTTAGTGCTGCTTGCCAGTCGTAGGCAACTCGCGGCGGTCGAAGATTCCGATGATCGGCGTGCCGTGTGCCCGCAGGATGGGTTCGATATCCCGATGCAGCGCGTGATAGCGGTAGAACGGCACGCGCGGAAACAGGTGGTGCACGGAATGCAGGTTCTGCCCGAGCCAGAACCATTCCAGCGGCTTCATCCAGCGCGGCATGATCAGGCTGTTGGTGTTGCGGTAGCGCGTGGCATCCGCGTACGGATGATGCGGGCGGTAGGCGAACCAGTAAGCGGTGAAGAACGCGCCGATCAGATAGCCGCCGATCAGCAGTGCAAAGCTCGCCGGCTCTGTCACCAACGCCAGGAACGCCACGCGCCAGCCGATGGAGAGCAGCACTTCCGCCCAGTAAGTCACGCGCTCTTTCAGCGGCGCAGTGGCCCAGTACTCGCGGAACAGGAAGCTGTTCTGGATCCACAGGAACTGCAGGCCGTGCACGAAGAAGGCCAGCAGGCCGCCCTTCATGCCGCTGATGGCGTAGTCCGGGTCCTTGCCTTCCTGATTGGTGTAGCGGTGATGGGTAAAGTGCTCAACCCGGTGGGTGGAATAGGGCACCATGATGATCGGCGCCATCAGATACCCGCAGAGATCGTTCAGCCACTGGTGCCGGTCATGCTTGCCATGGATGTTGCCGTGGGCCGCTTCGTGCAGCGGCGTGTATGACATGTAAGTCAGCGCGGCGTAGATCGGCAGCGCCGCCCAAAGCGATAACGCCCCGGTGACGAACAGCGCCAGGGTTGCGATGAGGGAAACCAGTACAAACACCACCAGCAGCACTGTGGGCCAGGCGAGGGTGCCCGTGTGTTCCCGGGCGAGCGCAATCGCCTGTTTGTTCAGCGTACCCAGATCCTGTTCCATGGCTCACTCCGGCTCGAAAGCGTATAAGGCACCACAGTAGCGGTGTGCGATACCGCTGGATAGAACATGATCGGCCTGTCGCCATGCATTTGCGGCCAATGCGCGCCCGGCAACGGCGGGCCGAGTCGGTAGGAGAGAAACGCTTTGTCAGAGGAACGCCGCATCCGGCACCCGGTCGCCATTGATCAGGTCATGGTCAATTTTGCAGCGCGATACGGCGTCGATGCCGACACCTGCCTGCTGGGCACCGGCATCAGCGAGGCCCAGCTCAGCGATGCCGATGCGCTCATCGACCGCGAGCAGGAGATGCGCCTGGTCGAGAACCTGATGCTGGCGCTGCCGGAAGTGCCGGCGCTGGGATTTGAGCTGGGCCTGCAATACAACATCTCTACCTTCGGCATCTGGGGCTTTGCGCTGCGCATCAGCCGCACCCTGCGCGAGGCAGTGCAGGCCGCCATCCGCTACCTGCCGCTGAGCACGGCCTATTGCCAGTTCACCGTGTTTGGAGATGACCAGGAATTCGGTGTCATTGCCGACCCCTCGGCTATCCCGCAGCACCTGCGGCAATTCCTGCTGGAGCGCGACACCGCTACCGCCGTCCAGCTCTTTCACGAATTCGGGCTCTCCGGCTTTCGCGTGAAGCGGCTCGAATATCAGGGGCGTGCGCCCGAGTACGCGGCACGCATCCAAGAGCTGTGCGGCATCGCCCCGCAGTACGGAAGCCCGCGCAATGCCGTGGTGTTCCACCGCGAGCATGCCGACCTGCCGCTGCCGATGTACGACGCGCACCTGGTGCGCCTGCTCGAAGACCAGTGCCGGGCCCAACTGGAAAAGCGGCAGGAAGTCGGCGTGGTGGGGCTGGTACGCCGCCAGATCCTGAAACCGATGGGCCTGCTGGCCTCTATCGAAGAAGTCTCCCAGCAACTGGCGATGGCGCCGCGCAGCCTGCGCCGCAAGCTGGAGCAGGAGGGCACCAGCTTCCGCGAGCTGGTCGATGCCGAGCGCAAGCAGATGGCCGTGCAGCTGCTGGAAGCCACCGACATGAAGCTCGATGAAATCGGGCTGCGCCTCGGCTACGGCGACACCGCCAGTTTCGCCCGCGCCTTCCGCCGCTGGTTTGGGCGAACGGCGGGCGAGTATCGCAAGGCGCAGGGGCGCGGCGGGGAGTAGGTGTTCAACGCCGCCCGCCGCAGCCCGGCTGTGGGCGCCGAGCCGCCAACCGCGCTACGCCGCCTTGGGCTCCATGGGGCTCACTCGGGGCAACTCCCCAAGCGCATGTGCAGAGCGCGCCCATAGCTCCGTGATGGTGCTGGCCACATCACGCCGCTCGCAGTAGAAAGCCGCGTTCTCTGCCAGCTCCAGCCAGCATTCGAGATCCGTTGCCAACAGCGTGAGGTGCTCCGCGCTGCCGCAGAACTCCTCAACACGCAGATGCGCCTCCGGGTGATCCAGCGCCACGGCCAACAAACGGGAAAGGTTCTGCAGCCCATGCAGGCAATCGCGAGAGCGGGCGCTTGCGGCACGCTGGATTGATTGCAAGCGTTCCTGGCGCAGGCGCGCCAGTCCCGCCGCCGCCCCGACATTAGGACCGTTGCCCAAGAGCTGGCCCAGTAGATCGTCCAGTCGCCGGTGTACGTGTGCGAGCCGTTCGTTGTCGTTGAGCGAGATGGCCATAGGCGTGTCCTCATGAATTCCGCGATTACGTGGAAGACATAATACTAACTTATAGTTCGTATTAAGCAAGAGAGGGGATGGTCATCCTTCCCCTCCCATGGCGCATATCCGACCCCTCTCTCCCGAATCGATCGCTCGAAGTCCTATCGGCTTACGACTGCGCCAAAATCGGCTGGACGTCGGTATCTCTCAGAAAGAAGTATGCATTCGGAACGGAATTGATCCAGACGTCGCCAGTTCGCGCGTGAATCAGTACGAGAGAGGGAAGAAGGAGCCGGCTTTCAGTGTCATGCGCCAGATCGCTAAGGAACTGGGTGTATCTCCAGCATTTTTCTATGCGGAAGATGACGCCTTGGCCGAGTTGATCCGAAGCTTCGACAGCTAGCACATGGCGTAAGCATCCCCGTCAAGGCGACAGTTCAAAACTAGAGTTTCTGGCGGCTTGAGCATATTCGACGGGTTCTACCCCGTTTCCCCGGACTCTTTGAAGAAGGCCGATACTGGCCGAAAGGAGTGTTCATGTTGAAGCGAAGGAGTCCGTTCTGAACAACCCCGCAGACTTAAGCTTTGGCGAGGTTTTGATGGAGCTGAAGGTGGTACGGAATTGCAAGGATTGAGAAAATGGCGGCACGGAATCCTGCAAATTTGGCGAGAGATTGATGGGACCGAAAGACACGCGCGCTCCTATGCCTGACCTGTTCCGACAGCCGCTGATCGAGCTGCTCAACACCAGGTGTGGTAGCCATCTGATGACAAAAGCCGATCCGCTTCAGATACGATGAGGATTCCGGTGAGCGGTGTGCGGCGGCCCCCGTGCCGGATCTCAAACGGAAACGCCGCAACCTGGCCTCACGCCCCTCGCTCACCCATCAAGGGTCAGGGGGCAAAGTAGAGGAGAACCCTTATGGGGAAACTTCGACTTGAAGCCAGCTGGTGCAGAGGTACGCGCGATAATGGTCGAGTTCAACTCGAGCTCGATCTGATGTTCGTCTTCTTGCTCGTCAAGTTGGCGACACTCGCGCTGGTCGTCTAAGCCAGGAGGCGGGGGCGCTGATAAAGCGCCCCTTAGCTTCTTGCAAAACCCAATCGTCTGCTATCTGGTCGAACTTTAATTCGACGCTTCAATCAAACCGTCTCGACAACTCAGAATAAGGGAGCTTCCAATGGCTACGACCATGTACTTAGCAGAAAATGTCAAAGACCAAGACGGCAAGGCTGAGATGAGCGTGGAACTTGGCCGTTCGTCTTTTTATTCGGAGGACAGCATCTACCTCACAGTGGATGGAAATGCCGTGATTATGGACAGAGCTACAGCGAAACGATTTGTGGATGCAGTAGTCTCTGTTGGCGCGTATCACGGGTTCACCAAATAAAGAAAGCCCCCTCCAAAGAGGGGGCTTTTTGACATCACCGCGTAAAACTTTGTCACCTGTTGGGTTCAAAATTTCAGCGGATGGGTTCTCCGACAGTGCACTTCAATCCCAGCTCAAAGCCCCACCCGTCTGATATTCGGTCACGCGGGTCTCAAAGAAGTTCTTCTCCTTCTTGAGGTCCATGACTTCGCTCATCCACGGGAACGGGTTTTCCGCGCCGGGGTAGAGCTGCTTGAGGCCGATCTGTGAGCAGCGGCGGTTGGCGATGAATTTCATGTACTCGTTGAACATGCTGGCGTTGAGGCCGAGCACGCCGCGGGGCATGGTGTCGTGCGCGTATTTGATCTCGAGCTCGGTGGCTTCGGTGATCATGTCCAGCACTTCCTGCTGGAATTCGGCGGTCCACAGGTGCGGGTTCTCGACCTTGATCTGGTTGATCACGTCGATGCCGAAGTTCATGTGCATGGACTCGTCGCGCATGATGTACTGGATCTGCTCGGAGGTGCCCACCATCTTGTTGCGGCGGCCAAAGCTGAGCAGCTGCACAAAACCCACGTAGAAGAAGATGCCTTCGAACACGACGTAGAACGCGATCATGTCGCGCAGCAGGCGCTGATCGTCTTCCGGGGTGCCGGTCTGGAAGTTGGGGTCGCCCAGGCTCTGCGTGTACGGCAGGGCCCATGCGGCCTTGTCGTGGATGCTCGGCACTTCGCGGTACATGTTGAAGACTTCCGCTTCGTCCAGGCCCAGGCTTTCGATGCAGTACTGGTAGGCGTGGGTGTGGATCGCTTCTTCAAACGCCTGGCGCAGCAGGTACTGGCGGCACTCGGGGTTGGTGAGGTGGCGGTAGACGGCCAGCACCAGGTTGTTGGCCACGAGGCTGTCGGCGGTGCTGAAGAAGCCGAGGCTGCGCTTGATGATCAGGCGCTCGTCGTCGGTCAGGCCGTTGGGGTCCTGCCACATCGCGATGTCCGCAGACATGTTGATTTCCTGCGGCATCCAATGGTTGTTGCAGGCGTCGAGATACTTCTTCCACGCCCACTCGTACTTGAACGGCACGAGCTGGTTGAGGTCGGCGCGGCAGTTGATGATTTTCTTGTCGTCGACGCGGATGCGCTGGCCGCCAAGGGTGATGTCCTCGAGGCCGGTGGCACCGCTTTCTGCGGCGGGCGCCATGACCACGGCGGCATGCGGCTTGGCAGGCGCGGCCTTGGCGGCGGCAGGCTGCGTGGCGGTGGTGGGTTCGTCGTCCCAGGTAAGCATTGCTGAGTCCTCTGCAAACGGTCCGTCAGACGGGCCGGTGATGGTTCGATACGTGGCGGCAAGCTACGTCGATGCTACGTCGGTGCTGCTGATACAGCCGTTGGGAGTCGGCGTCGGCGTCATGCCGGGCGGGCAGGGCGCTGGGACGGTCATCACAGCGACGATTGCCGCTGGACTCCCCACCGTCGGGCCGGGGAATCGGCGCGACGGGGATTTGAGCCCTCAACCCTACTCTTACTGCCAGGTAACTACAACTGGTGGTGGCCAGAGAATGGCCAGGCCCTACATATAGTGGTTGAGCACAGGTTTTCCCGCTGTTATCCACAGCTTGTGCCCGGGTTTGCGCAGGGTGGGCTGCCCTGCGCGCGCGAAGAGCCGGCGGCGCGGTGATCGGCGTGGCGGCCGCGGTGGGTGGGGGAGCGTTGGCCGTTGCTACCCGGGGTCTGCGGTGAGGAAAGGCGACATCAAAAGCGCGCTGGCCGAGCGTGCGCAGCGGGTGCTGCGGGCGTCCTCGGGCATTTGCTTCAGGCGCGGCAAGCGCATGACAACTAACGCATATCCAGCATGAGCCCCGCGCCATCGGCGAGCGTGCAGGCGGGCGCCATGCGGTAGCGAATGGGCGCGCAGGCTCGCCTGACGCTACCCCGGCCACTACCCGGCGCGCGCTTTCAAAACTACCCGTTTGTGTAGTGCTGCTGGAGTCCGGGCTTCGTCTAATCGATGCCATCCGATGCGGCGGTCTCTCTGGACCGCACGCATGAGGCCCGCGAAACGGTACCGCCGTATTTGCCTAGGGCGACATAAACGGAGGAGAGCAGCGTGTTGGGCAATAGCCATTTCGGTGTGTGCCGTCTTGTTCCTGTCGTGACGTCGTGCGAGTGCGACAGCGGCGATTCCCGTTCTTCCTCTCTGCGCCTTGCTGCGCAGCGCCACGTGTTCGGGGGCTGAGTTCATGCTGAACATGCGCCAACGCATTGCTTCCTGGGTGATGCGCAATCCGCGACTCACCACGGTGATGTTCGTGCTGATCACCGCGTTCTTCGCCGCCGGTCTGCCGAAGGTGAAGCTGGAGACGATCTTCTCCGACCTGTTGCCGAAGGATGATCCTTTCGTGCAGGTGTACAAGGATCATCCGAACTTCGGAAATCCGCTGACCATCACGCTGATGGTGAAGCGCAAGGACGGTGACATCTACAACGCCGAGACCTTGCAGAAGGTCTGGGACCTGACCCGCAACATCGATCTGGCGCCGGGCGTCGATCACGATCAGATCCTGTCGATCTCGACCGAGAAGGCGCGTTACGCCGAGGCCACGCCCTACGGCATCGACGTCAAGCCGCTGATGGGCGACACGGTGCCGTCGACGCCGGAGGAGATCGCGGAATTCCGCGCGCGTGTCGACAAGTCGCCGGCGGCGCGCAAGTTCCTGATCTCGGCCGACAGCACGGCGACGCTGATCAACGCCACGTTCATCGAGTCGCGGCTCGATTACGGTGTGGTGTTCAACTTCACGCAGGACCTGGTCGAAAAGGCGCGCGACGAACATCACGATGTCTACATGGCCGGACAGCCGGCACTGACCGGCTGGGTCTATCAGTACCAGAAGCAGGTGCTGTGGATTGCGATCATGACCATCGGCGCGCTGATCCTGGCGCTGATCCTGTACATGCGCAATATCGTCGGTGTGGTGACGCCGATCGTGACCAGCGCGGTGGCCGCGATCTGGGGTTTCGGTCTCGTCGGCTGGCTGGAATCGCCGGTGGAACCGCTGCTGATGGTGGTGCCGCTGTTGCTGGTGGCGCGCTCGTTCTCGCACTGCGTGCAGTTCACCGAGCGCTATTACGAGATCTATTCGCACGTCAAGGATCGCAAGAAGGCGGCCGAGATCACCATGAGCGTGATGATGGCGCCGTCGGTGCTCGGCATCTTCACGGACATGGTCGGTGTGTTCCTGATCGCCATTGCGCCGATCCCGGCGATGGAGCGCTTCGCACTGTTCTGCGGCTTCTGGTGCGTGTGGCTGATCCCCACGGGCGTGGTGCTGATCTCGCTGCTGCTGGCCTCGCTGCCGGCACCGAAGAACGTTGATCGCATGATCGGCAAGGGTGAGAACAGCGGCGTGCACAAGCTGTTCCAGAAGGTGCTGGGCAACATCGCCAAGCTCACCTACGGCGGTCCGGCGCGGGTGACGACGATCGTGGTGCTGGTCGGTGCGGTGATCGCGACCTACGTCTCGTTCCTGATCCAGATCGGCAATCCGGTCGAGGGCAGTAATCTGTTGTGGCCGGATTCCGAGTACAACGTCGCGGTCTCGCAGATCAACCACAACTTCCCCGGCGTGAACACGCTGGAGATCGTGTTCGAGGCCAAGGATCAGAAGAATCCGAACCGCACGATGCATCACGCCGAGACGATGCTCACCATGCAGCGCATCCAGGCGCTGATCGAGCGCGGCGAGAATCCGCCGCGGGCGACGCTGTCGTTCGGTGATTACCTGATGGAAGGCAATCGCCTGTTCAGCGGCGGCAACCCGAAGTGGATGCCGCTCGATCCGGTGGACTCGGCGGTCAGCGCCGCGGCAGGCGCGGTGATGGTCGGCAGCAGCCCGAAGGCGTTCTCGAACGTGATCGACTTCGAGCAGCAGAACGGCACGGTGTCGCTCTGGTACAAGGACAACAAGCAGGGCACCGTCGATAGCGCATTGAAGCAGGCGCGTGCGGCGCTGGAGGTGGTCGGCACCGATCACGATACCTTCCTGGTGCGGCTCGGCTCCGGCACCATCGCGCTGCAGCAGGCGATGAACGATGTCGTCACCCGCTATCACTGGCTGATCTTCGGTCTGCTGAACTTCGTGATCTTCATCGGCACCAGCTTGGCGTATCGCTCGCCGGTTGCCGGGTTGCTGCTGCTGATCCCGGTCAACCTGTCCAACTTCGTGATGACTGCGGCGATGCACGTGATGGGCATCGGCATGGACATCAACTCGGTGCTGGTGGCCTGCATCGGTGTCGGCGTCGGTATCGACTACGGCATCTATCTGCTGTCGCGCATCTGCGAGGAGTATCAATCGCATCCGAATGACTGGGGCGCGGCCAACGTCGCGGCGCTGACCACCACCGGCAAGGCGATCATGTTCACCGCGTCGATCATGGTGATCGGGATCATGCCCTGGTACTTCCTCTCCGGCCTGAAGTTCATGGCGGACATGGGCCTGCTGCTGGTGCTGATCATGCTGATCAACATGGTGCTGGCCCTGGTGGTGCTGCCGCTGCTGGTCTGGCTGATCAAGCCGCGCTTCGTGACTCGCGAAGATCAGCTGCTCGGCGAAGGTGTCGATCTGTCGGCGTATACCGACCAGAGCGACAAGCAGGATGCGCCGATGCTGACGCAACCGGTACGGGTATGAGTGCAGGTATGAGCACGCCCTGTTTTTCCCATTCACCCAGAAACGAAGCGACGACGCGTCACTGTGCCGTCGCACTCGTCAACATGCCGCCACGCGAGCGGCATGCGATTCGTCAACGCTAGCGAACGAGGAGAGTCAAATGATCCGCATCAAGAAATACGACTTCGATTACGGGCGTCGCATGCTGCTGCAGAAAGCCGCCGCGGGCGCATCTGCGGGCGTGCTCGCACCGCTGTGGCCGACCATCGCGCACTCCGCGGAAGATACCCGCAAGGCGTATCCGGAAGAGCTGCTGCATATCGAGGCCTACACCAAGGGCAAGGTCAAGCCGGGTGACGTGATCACCAAGGACAACGTCGACGTGGTCAAGGATCTGATCGATCCGGTGATGTATATGCACGTCAAGACCATGGGGCGGCGTCTGCATATCGTCGAGTCCACCAAGGACGTGACCAAGCTGTTCCCGCATGAGTACCTGCAGGCGACGCTGCGCAACAAGGGCCAGGCCAAGATCGGCGAAGACGGCAACGTCTACAAGAAGAATGGCGAACCCTGGGGCGGCGGCATGCCGTTCCCCGACCCCAAGAACGGTGTCGAAGCCACGGCCAACCTCACCTTGAGCTGGGGCCGCCACGACTACTCGCAGTACGCGGTGCGCGACTGGGATATCGCCCCGGACGGCAGCCTTGCCTACCAGTACGACTTTGTCTGGGCCGAACTGAACAACACCGCACGCATCGACGAAAAGGTCTGGAACGGCAAGAAGGATCTGCTGCGCTATCAGTCGGTGTGGTTCACCGCGCCGAACGACGTTTCCGGCACCTCGTTCCTCAATATCTGGAACTACGACCAGCGCAAGTTCCCGGACCTTTACGGCTATCTGCCGGCGTTCCGGCGCGTGCGTCAGTTCCCCACCAACCAGCGCTTCGAGCCGCTGGTGCCGGGTATCGCGCTGTTCCTGTCGGACGCCTGGGCCGCCGGCGACCCGATGCTGACCTGGGGCAACTACAAGATCGTCGAGCGCAAGCCGATGCTCGGCGTGATCGGCAGCCGCAACTTCATGGGCGGCTATCACCCCAACTACGAGCGCCCGGTGCACGGCGGACCGAAGAACCAGACCTTCCACGACGTGTGGATGGAACTGGTGCCGGAGTGTCTGGTGGTGGATGCCGAGCCGACCGGTTACGCACGCGCGCCGGTGGGCAAGAAGCGCACCTGGATCGACGTCCGCAACGGCATGTACGTGGCGTACAACACCTACGACCGCCGTGGCGAGATCTGGAAGACCTTCGAACCGCATTACGCGCAGTACTCGAACGACAAGATGACGGTGATGGATGGCAAGCATCCGGCCTGGTCGTGGGTCGGCGTGCATTGCCATGACCTGCAGGCCAACCGCATGAGCCGTTTCGTGCAGGCCAAGCAGGTCACCGGTGGCTACCAGAGCGGCTACGACACCAAGGGGCAGGACGTCTACAACAAGTTCCTCACGGTACAGGCGATCGCTCGCCTCGGCGCGGCCTGATCCATGCGCGCCTCGGGTCTTACCGCAATCCTCGGTGCCGGCCTGCTCGTGGCCGGCGCCGTGTACGCGGCGGCAATGCCGGCGGATAAAACCGCCGGCAGCGCCAGTCCTCTGCAGCCGGTGCTCACCGGCACCGTGCATCAGGCCCTGTTCGCGATCGCGTTCGATGGCGATCTCGGTGTGGCGGTCGGGGCGGGTGGCGAGGTGCAGGAATCCACCGATCGCGGCGCGACCTGGAACCCGGTCGAGCCGGCGCCGGCGGATCTGGCGCTGCTCGGGGTTGGCGTCAGTGGTCAGCGTGCACTCGCGGTGGGCCAGAGCGGCCTGATGCTGTCGCGCAGTGCCGACGGTCAGTGGAGCAAGGTTGACAGCGGTGCCAAGTCGCGCCTGTTCAGCGTGCGCTTGAACAGCAAGGGCATGGCGGTGGCGGTCGGTGCGTTCGGCACGGTGCTGGTTTCCGAAGACGGCGGCCAGAACTGGCGCGCATTGACGCTGGACTGGACGATCTACGCCGCCGACGGCATGGAGCCGCATCTGTATGCGGCGGCGCTGAACGAAGACGGCGCGATCACCATTGCCGGCGAGTTCGGACTGATCCTGCGCAGCAACGATGCGGGAGCCAGCTGGCAGGTCCTGCACAAGGGCGATGCTTCGCTGTTCGGCATGCAGCTGCGTGAGGACGGGATCGGGTACGCGGTGGGTCAGAGCGGCGCGATCCTGCGTACCGACGACAACGGTGCCAACTGGACCACGCTCGACTCCGGTACCGAAGCCCTGCTGTTGAGCGTCAACGCGGAGAGCAGCGGTCGCGTGGTGGTCACGGCGATGCGCGACATGATTTACAGCGCCGATCACGGTGCCAGCTGGAAGCATGTACCGGCACCGGAAATCAGTGACGCCTGGTATTCGGGCATCGCGCAGGCAAACAAGGATGCAGCAGTACTGGCCGTTGGACAGGCAGGACAGATCGTCCGTCTCGATCCCTGAATCGGGGCGCGGGCGAACGTCGTACGTAGCCATATAAGAGGAGAGTCGACAATGAATAGGACGTGCAATGCGGCACGGCTGATGGTGATGGGGGCGTTGTGGGCAGCGGCAGGTGCCGCGCAGGCGGACGACGGCTGGTTCAGCAATATCGACTTCGCCCTGGGCGGTTTCATCCGGCCTGAATTTGCCTACTCGCTGAGCAGCCATGAAAACCCGTTCAACCAGCTGGGCAACGAGTACAACGGTCGTTCGATTGCCCGTCAGGCCTATGTGCCGCCGGGTCTGGTGCCGACGATCCTCGAAGGCATCACCGGCGGCGTCGTTGCGCTTCCGGACATTGCCACCTGGCACACCCTGCCGTTCCCGGCGATCCTCGCCGGCGACGCCAATTCCCCCGGTCTGCGTGGCGTTGCCAGCAACCCCGGTGACGGTTCGGCCGGTGCGCCGCTGGAAACGACCGACAACGACTTCAACTACGGAGTGATCCGCGCCGAGCTGGAACTGGGCGTGCGCATTACTTCCAACCTGAGTCTGCTCGCGCGTCTGCGCGGGATCTATGACGCGGCGATCTACGACGAATATGACGCGCGCCGCTTCGACGGCGTGCTCGGCGGCGTCAGTGGCGGCGATCCCGGCCTCTACCGCAACAAGCCGAACTACTTCGACTACCAGACCGTCGGTGGCCGCAAGTCCAATCCGCTGGAATGGACCAGCGACAATTACCAGATCTATTTCCCGACCCTGCTGCTGGAATACAACCGCGGGCCGATGAACCTGCGTATCGGCAACCAGCAGATCGCCTGGGGTCAGGCCCTGTTCTTCCGCGTGTTCGACGTGGTCGACGGTCTCGACCTGCGGCGTCACTCGGTGCTGGATTACGCGCAGGAAGAGTATTCGGACAAGCGCGTACCGGCGCTCGGCATCCGTCTCGGCTACCAGTTCAATGAAGAGCTGCTGGCGGACGCGTACGTGCAGAAGTTCCAGCCGACGATCTACGGCAACCCCAACACCCAGTACAACGTGATTCCGTCGCAGTTCACGGTGCAGGACATGTACCGGGAAGGGGGCTGGAACGAGGAACTCAGCTACGGCCTGCGTCTGAAGGGCAACTATGGCCAGTGGGGCTTCCAGGCGATGGCGGTGCAGCGCTACAACCCGGACGGCGTGTTCCGCTGGACCGCGTCGGGCGTCAACAAGGATCTACCGGGTGGTTTGCTGACGCTGGGCGGTCAGGTGAATCTGGTGCTGCAGACTATGGGCCTGACCTCCGGTGGCTTGCTGGCGAAGAGCCCGTTCGAGGCTTCGCCGACCGGCGTCTATTCGGCGCAGGAATGGTTCCACTATGCCGGCAAGGCACGCCTGAATGCGGTCGAAGGTCTGAACGCGGCCATCACCGAGTTCGAAGCCTCGCAGCAATTGTTCGCAACACCGGTGGATACCGTGGAGGATGCGTACAACGAGCTCAATACCTTCTTCATCGCGGCCGGCGGCAGCCTGCGTGGTCATATCGCGCGCGAGTATTTCCAGGAAGAGGTGTTCGGTCTCGGCGTCAGCTATGTGACCGAAGGCGAGCCGGGCAGCATTCTCGATCAGTTGATCATCAACTTCGAGGCCAGCTACACCCCGGACCGCACCTTCACCAGCCCGTCGCTGAGCCGCAACTATCTGATCGACGATTCGATCACCACGGCGCTGGTGCTGGAAAAATACCACCGCTTCTCGCAGAGCTTCCCGGCGACGTATCTGGTGTTCCAGCACATGTACCGCAGTGCGGACGACCTGTTCGGCCGTCATCTCAGCGGTTATGGCGGCACCTATGAGCGCGCTGCCACGGGTGTCGACGGTGCGCATTACCTGGCGTTCGCGTTCCAGCAGCCGTTCCCGCAGGACATCTATCGCATCGGTTTCGCGACCCTGTATGACCCGCGCGGCAGCATCCTGATCCAGCCGGGCATCAAGTGGAAACCGCGCGGCTCGATGACGGTGGAAGCGTTCTACTCCTACATCAACGGTTCGCTGGGCAGCGCCAATCCCAACGACACGCTGCTGTCGACAGCCGAGAACGCCGACGAAGTCACGGTGCGTCTGACTTACCAGTTCTGAGGTCCCTGCCACTGCCAATCCCTCCTCCCCGCGATATTTTGGCAGTGGGCATGCCGGCGGACGGACTTTGGTCCGCCGGCTTTTTTGACAACGCCGACAGGGGAACGCAGCGATGAGATTGATGCGGTATGACCGTGACTACAGCCGACGCAAGTTTCTTGCCGGCGTCGGTCGCGGAGCGGTGGCAGCCGGTGTGCTGATGCCGTTGTGGGATGCGGTTGCCGCGACGGGCGACATCACGCGCGCCTATCCGGAAGAACTGCTGTCACTGGAGAATTACACCAAGGGCAAGCTCAAGGCCGGCGATGAAATCACCGCGGCCAACGTCGAGTCGGTGCGTGAGCTGATGGAGCCGATCAAGTACGAGCAGGTCGCGAAGATGGGACGGCGCCTGCGGGTGGTGCCCACCACCACCGACATCATGCGGCTGAGTCCCTGGGAATATCTGGAAGCCTCGCTGAAGCATCGCGGTCAGGCGCGCTTCGACGACCGTGGCAACGTAGTCACGCAACAGGGCAAACCGTGGATCGGCGGCAATCCGTTCCCGGATGCCAAGACCGGGCTGGAACTGTTTGCGAGCCTGACGCTGAGCTGGGGCCGCCACGACGCGTCGATGTACGCGATCAAGGAATACGACGTCGGTACCCGCGGCGAGATCGATTTCAATTACGAGCTGGGCTGGGCCGAGCTGTCGCCGGTGGCGCGGGTCGTGCTCGATCCCAAGCCCTACTGGCCCGGCAAGGAAGACAAGCTGCGCTATCAGTCGGTGTTCTTCCTGAAACCCGACGGCGTCAAAGGCACCTCGTTCCTCAACATCTGGCCTTACGACCAGCACAGCTTTCCCGAGCTCTACGGCTACCTGCCGGAGTTCAAGCGCATCCGCCAGTTCCCGACCGACCAGCGCTTCGAGCCGCTGATCGCCGGCTCGACGCTGTATCTGTCCGATGCCTGGGCCGCGGGCGATCCGCTGCACACCTGGGGCAACTACAAGATCGTCGGCCGCGGCCCGCTGCTGGCGGCGGTCTCCGGTGGCTGGACTCCGGATCACCCGAACTGGGAGCACAAGACCCACGGCGGCCCCAAGGGCAAGACCTTCTGGAACACCGATGTGGAGCTGGTGCCGGAGGCGATCATCGTCGAAGCCGAGCCGGTGAAATTCCCGCGTGCGCCGGTCAGCAAGAAGCGCGTGTGGTTCGACGCCCGCACCGGCCTGCCGGTGGCCATGGTCACCTACGACCGCCGCGGCGAGCCGTATCACTCCTTCGACGCCGCCTTCGGCCTGTACGAAGCCGGCGCAAAAACCGTGATGGACGGCAAGCACCCGTACTGGTCCTGGAGCCACGTCCACGCCTTCAACCTGCAGACCGGTCACATGACGCGGCTGGAGCAGGTGCAAGCCATCGCCGGTGGCCACCGCAGCAGCGCCAACGATCCGGAACTCTACGACCGCTACCTCACCAACACCGCCCTGATGCGATTGGGAAGGGGGTGAGCACATAAGCGAGTGCCGGTGGCACTCGCTTATGTGCGAACGCCCGGCCACGGATGGCCGGGCAGGGCCAAGCAAGGGAGACCGAAGGTCCCGCCAGGGATGGCGCCAAAGCCGGTGGAGGAAGTAGCGGTGGCACTCGCTTATGTGCGAACGCCCGGCCACGGATGGCCGGGCCGGGCCAAGCAAGGGAGACCGGAAGTCCCGCCAGGAATGGCAGCGGTGATTGCGGGAAGAAAGACAGACGATGCAGGTCGTTTCACGGGCCTGCGAACGGTCCGCCGGGGCTGGCGGGCCGGAAATGGCTGAAGAATCAGGACGCCGCGCCAGATGCCGCACCCGAACAGGTAGGCAAAGCGACCGGAACCGATTCGAAAACTACCCGTGCGGGTGGCGGCGAGCTTGCCGGCCGCGCATAGGGTTAGGGGTATCCGGGACCGCGAGCGATATCGCGGCCCGCTGCAAACATGAAGTGCGACGGAGGAGACCGTTATGCATTCAGCTACAACGACCGTGACGGCCGAGGCCGCCGGACTGTCGACAAAAATCATCAAGGAGAGTCAGTCATGAGTGCCGTTCCCCAAACGGGCGGGCGCGCGCCGGATATCGGTGCGCGTCGCGACAACACCACCGCCGCGACGCCGGCGTCACAAGCCGCCCGGGTTGCGGGCAAGCTGATCAATATCGACAACGGCGGCACGCTGACGGACTTCTGCGTGATCGACGGCGATCGCATCTACCGCACCAAGTCGGTGACCACGCCTTACGATCTGTCGAAGTGCTTCTTCGACGGCCTGCGCAAGGCCAGCGCCGCGATGTACGGCGAGGAAGATCTGCTGAAGCTGCTGCTGTCCACCGACCATATCCGTTACTCGACCACGCAGGGCACCAACGCACTGGTCGAGCGCAAGGGCCATCGCATGGGCCTGGTCCTCAGCGGTATCGATGCCGCTGCACTGCAGCAGGACGCGCAGCGCAAGGACGTGTTCAAGGGCCTGGTCGACGCCCGGGTTGCGACGCTGGACCTGTCGCTGTCGGATGAGGCGCTGGAAGTCGCGGCCACGCAGGCGATCAACAAGCTGGCTTCGGAAGGTGCCAACCGGATCGTGATCGGGGTCGGCGGTGCGCAGCGCGATGCCGGCGAGGCGCGACTGAAGAAGATTCTGCTGAAGAAATTCCCGCCGCATCTGCTGGGCGCGATCCCGTTGCTGTATTCGCATGAAGTGGTGCAGGACGAGGACGATGCGCGCCGCATCTGGACCGCACTGTTCAACGCCTTCCTGCATCCGGCGATGGAGCGCTTCCTGTACAGCGCCGAGCATCGCCTGCGCGAGTACAAGACCAAGAATCCGCTGCTGATCTTCCGCAACGATGGCGACTCCGCGCGCATCTCGCGTACCGCTGCGGTCAAGACCTATTCCTCCGGCCCGCGCGGTGGTGCCGAAGGCGCCAAGGCACTGGCGGCACATTACGGCTTCAAGCGCCTGCTGGGCATGGACATCGGCGGCACCACCACCGATATCAGTCTGGTCGAGAACGGCGAGGTGCTGACGCATCGTCGCGGTCATATCGAAGGCGTCGAGACCTCGCTGCCGCTGTGCAACGTGGTCAGCGCCGGTGTTGGCGGTTCTTCGATCATTTCGGTGGCCGGCGGCAAGATCAAGGTGGGTCCGGAATCCGTGGGCGGTGCCCCGGGACCGGCTTGCTTCAGTCTCGGCGGCACGCTGGCAACGATCACCGATGCTTTCCTGGTGCTGGGGCTGCTCGATCCCGCGACCTACTTCGGCGGCGAGTTGAAGATCGATATCGAGCGCGCCCGTGCCGCGATTGCCGAGAACATCGCCAAGCCGCTGAACCTGAGCGTTGAACAGGCTGCCGAGGCCATGGAGCAGGCCTGGGTGCAGAAGGTGGCCGACTCGCTGCAGAACTACAGCAAGATCACGCCGGATACCACGCTCGCGGCTTTCGGTGGCGGCGGCCCGTTCATCGCCTGCAAGGTGGCGGAAGCGGTGGGGGTGTCGCAGGTGATCATTCCCGGCCTCGCCGCCGTGTTCTCGGCGTTCGGCATCGCGTTCTCCGATATCGCGCACGAGTACGAGGCGCTGCTGGACAGCGCCGATGCTGCAGGCCTGAAGCAGGCGCGCGAACTGCTGCTGGAGCGCGCACGTCGCGGCATGTTCGCCGAAGGCTTCGAGCTCGATGACTGCAGCATCGAAACCTGGCTGGAAATCGGCGAGAAGCTGCATCCCCTGCAGGGCGGGCAGTTGCCGGCCGGCGTCACGATGGCGGATCGCCCGACGCTGGTGCTGAAAGCCATCAAGCGCATTGCCAGTGCCAGCCTCAGCGGCGGTTTTGGCGTGCAGCGCAAGGCGGCACAGGCCGCCGGCGAACGCAGGACGCTCAGCGGCGGCAAGGAAACCATGCTGCCGGTGTATCGCGTCGAAGACCAGAGCGGCGGCGCGCAGGCGCAGGGCCCCTGTGTGCTGGAAGAAGCTTTCTTTACCAGTCGCATCGACGCCGGATGGCGCTTCGAGATCAACGAGTTTGGCGACATTCTCCTGAGCCGCGACTAAGACAAGACCAAGGAAGATCGATCATGAAAGTCCTGATCACCGAGTACCTCCGTATCAATCTCGATACGGAACAATGGGAATGCCGGCGTTGCGGCCATGCGCACGGCAGTGCCCGCGACAACTACAAGCGCGGCATGCTGGTGTACGACCGCGATCCGCGCGAGGTGCACAAGCCGCTGCTCGATACCACGAAGTATTCGCGCACCTATTCGCCGGACCCGACCTGGTGCCGGATCCTTGAGTACTACTGCTCGTCCTGCGGCACGCTGGTGGAGGCCGAGTACCTGCCGCCGGGCCATCCGCCGCTGTACGACATCGAGCTGGATCTCGATGCGCTGAAGCTGCAGTGGAAGGACCGCAAGGAAGTCCTCGAGCCGGTACAGGGCCCGGATCTCGCGGCCGAGAAGGTCAAGCTGGGTCGCGCCCTGCATGCCGAGCTGCACGGGCATGCGCATGGCAACGATCACGGCCACAAGCACTGAACGGAGGCGACGACGATGAAACGTATTTCAGTTGATATCGGCGGCACCTTCACCGACTGCTTCGTGGTCTGGGACAACCAGTACGTCGAAGGCAAGGCGCTGACCACGCATCACAACCTGGCACTCGGGTTCAACGAATCGCTGGGCGATGCCTGCAAGCAGCTCGACCTCGATGCGTCGAAGCTGCTGTCGGAAGTCGATTCCGTGCGTTACTCCACCACGCTGGGTACCAACGCGCTGATCGAGCGCAAGGGCCCGCGCATCGGCGTGCTGGTGACCTCGGGTTTCAAGAGCACCATTCCGCTGTCGCGCGCACGCGGCTACGGCGAAGGCCTGTCCGAGTCGGAGCAGATGGACATCCCGAACGCCAAGCGTCCGGAACCGATCGTGCCGATCCCCATGATCCGCGAGGTGCGCGAGCGCATCGATTACCTCGGCGACGTGTTCTGGGAACTGGACGAGGATGACGTGCGCCTGCGCATTCGTCAGCTGGTCGATCTCGGTGCCGAAGCGCTGGTGGTGCTGTTCACCAACAGCGTGGTCAATCCGGTGAACGAGCTGCGCGTGCGCGAGATCTTCCTGGAGGAGTATCCGGCGCATCTGCTGGGTGCGATCCCGATGCTGCTGTCGCACCAGGTTGCCGGCCGCAAGGGCGAATATGCGCGCGGCACCTCGACGATCATGGATGCGTTCCTGCACCAGACCATGTATCACGGTCTCGGCACGCTGGAGCTGAACCTGCGTGCGCAGGGCTACAACAAGCCGATGCTGGTCAGCCACAACTCCGGCGGCATGGCGCAGCTGAACTCCACCGATGCGCTGCAGACCGTGCATTCCGGTCCGGTTGCCGGCATCGCGGCCAGTGAGCATCTCGCTGCCGCGGCGGAACTGGGCAACGTGGTGGCTACCGACATGGGCGGCACCAGCTTCGACATCGGCATTGTCGATCAGGGTGGCGTCAAGTACTACGACTTCAACCCGGTCATCGATCGCTGGCTGGTGTCGATCCCGATGGTGCATCTGGTGACGCTGGGCGCGGGTGGCGGTTCGATCGCGCGTTACGACCGCATGTTCCGTTCCATCGAACTCGGCCCGCAGTCCGCAGGTTCCGATCCGGGACCGGCCTGCTACGACCGTGGCGGCCTCAAGCCGACCGTGACCGACGCCGATCTGCTGCTGGGGTATCTCGATCCCAAGAACTACGCCAACGGCCGCATTCCGCTGAACCCGAAGCGCGCACGTCAGGCGGTCGAGGACAACCTCTGCGACGATCTCGATCTCGATGTCGCCGAGACCGCCAAGCTGATCAAGCGCAACGTCGATGCCAGCATGGCCAACGGCATTGCCACCGAACTGCGCACGCGCGGTTACGAGCCCAAGGATTTCACCATCCTGGCCTACGGCGGCAACGGACCGCTGCATGCCTGCGGCATCGCCAACGCAATGGGAGTCAGCAAGATTCTCGCGCCGCCGTTCTCGTCGACGTTCTCGGCCTGCGGCGCCGCCAACGTGAACCAGATGCACATCCACGAGATGAGCACCTGGACCGTGCTGTTCAACCCTGCGGAAAAGCGCTTCTTCAACGACTACGAAGCGTTCAACCGCAGCGTCGAGGAACTGGAGCGCCGTGGTCGCGAGGATCTGCTGCGCCAGGGCATGAAGGACGATCACATCCAGTATCGCCTGGAGCTGGACATGCGCTACGGCAACCAGCGTGTGCAGACCGCGGTGGTCACCGACATGAGCCGCCTGAACGCGCAGAAGGATGTGCTGGCGCTGATGGATCAGTTCCATGAGAGCTACGGTGCGCGCTTCGGTCAGGGCAGCCAGTCGCCGGAAACCGGCGTGCGCATCAATACCATCCGCGTCTGCTCGTTCGTGGAGCAGCCCAAGGTGGCGTTCGCCAAGCTGAAGCTCAGCGGCAAGACCCTGGCGCCGCCGGCACCGGTCAGCCATCGCGAGTGCCATTTCGTCGGCCATGCCAAGAGCCTCAATACGCCGATCTATGACGACAAGGCGCTGGCCGAAGGCACGCGCATCGTCGGACCGGCCATCGTGACCACCCGCGCCACCACCTATCTGGTCGAGCCGGGCTGGACCTACCACGCCGCGGCGCAGGGCGGGGTCTGGTTCATCAAGGAATAAGAGGAGTTCTCATCATGCACGACAAGATTTCAGCGGAAGAGCAGGTTCTGCTCGACAAGTTCCTCGCCGACAACAAGATGTTCCTCGGCCCGGATCCCGAGATCATGCGCGACCACACCGTGGCGCCGCGCTCGGCCATCGAGGACGAGATCCTGAAGAAGGGTTTCGACACCCACCAGGCGCACCACATCCGGGGCCTGATCAACGCGGCGCTGTCCGAAGCGTTCACCATGGTCAACCAGATGGGCGCCGCTCCCGGCGCCAAGTGGGGCGATCTGGTGACCGCGATCTATACCGCCAACGGAAACCTGGCGATGATCGCGCCGCTCGGCATCATTGCGTTTGCCGCCTGCGCGTTCTACCCGATCCGTTTCATCATCAAGAACTGGATCAACGATCCCACCGTCGGCGTCAAGGACGGCGACGGCTTCATCCACAACGACGCGCGCTATGGCGGTGTGCACAACACCGACCAGTCGATGATGATGCCGCTGTTCTACAAGGGCGAGCTGATCTGCTGGCTGTCGTCGACCATTCACGAAGGCGAGAACGGCGCCTGCGAGCCGGGCGGCCTGCCGGCGGCGGCGGAGAGCAAGTACGACGAAGGCATCAAGATGTCGCCCTTCAAGGTCGTCGAGAACTTCCAGCTCAAGCGCGATCTGGTGACCTTCCTGCAGAACTCGGTGCGCGATCCGAAGCTGCAGCTGCAGGACATGAAGG
>JBEBWZ010000021.1:0-35244 GCA_040391865.1 Solimonas flava | reverse complement strand
TCTTGAAGGGCCTGCTCGATGCGCTGAACAAGTCGTTCGCGGTGATCGAGTTCGATCTGCAGGGCAACGTGCTGAGCGCCAACGACGCGTTCCAGCAGGCGCTCGGCTATGCGCTGGACGAGATCAAGGGGGCGCATCACGGCCTGTTCGTCGATCCCGCGCATCGCAGCAGCGCCGAGTACCGCCAGTTTTGGGAAAAGCTCGGGCGCGGTGAATATGACGCCGGTCAGTACAGGCGCTACGGCAAGGGCGGCCGCGAGCTGTGGATCCAGGCCAGCTACAACCCGGTCTGCGACGAGATGGGGCGACCGTTCAAGGTGGTGAAGTACGCCACCGACATCACCGCGCAGGTGCTGGCGAGTCAGGCACTGCAGCAGGCGGTGGAGCAGAGCCAGGCGGTGGTGGCCGCGGCCAAGGATGGCGATCTGACGCAGCGGATTCCGCTCGACGGCAAGGACGGCTCGGTGCGCGATCTGTGCGCGGGCGTGAACGCTCTGGTCGACAACATGGCGACCGTGGTCAGCCAGATCAAGGAATCCAGCGTCACCATCGGGACCGCGACCAAGGAGATTGCGTCCGGCAACGCGGACCTGTCGGCACGCACCGAACAGCAGGCCGCATCGCTGGAGGAAACCGCATCGTCGATGGAGGAACTGACCTCGACCGTGAAGCAGAACGCCGAGAACGCCAAGCAGGCCAATCAGCTGGCGGTCGGTGCCTCGGACGTGGCCCGCAAGGGCGGCAGCGTGGTATCGGAAGTGGTGACCACGATGTCGGCGATCAATGAATCGTCGAAGAAGATCGTCGACATCATCAGCGTTATCGACGGTATCGCGTTCCAGACCAATATCCTGGCGCTGAATGCCGCGGTTGAAGCAGCGCGCGCCGGCGAGCAGGGTCGCGGTTTCGCGGTGGTGGCGGCGGAAGTGCGCTCGCTGGCGCAGCGCTCCGCGGCGGCGGCGAAGGAGATCAAGGGCCTGATCGGCGATTCGGTCGAGAAGGTCGGCAACGGCTCGCGTCTGGTCGAGCAGGCCGGAAAGACCATGGAGGAGATCGTCACCAGCGTGAAGCGCGTGACCGACATCATGGCCGAGATCAGCGCGGCGTCGCAGGAACAGAGTGCCGGCATCGAACAGGTCAACAAGGCGATCACCTCGATGGACGAAGTGACGCAGCAGAACGCGGCGCTGGTCGAGGAAGCCTCCGCTGCGGCGCGCTCGCTGGAGGAACAGGCCGAGGAACTGACGCAGGCGGTGAATCATTTCCGTGTCGGTGACGAAGAACTCGCGCTGGCGACGCGGCGCAGCCTGGCGAGCACGCAGCGCCAGGCGGGTCCGGCTGCACGGCCTCCCGCTGCGCGGGCGCCCTTGCGTGCCGCGGCACCAGTGAGCGGCCAGCGCAAGCTCGCGGCGGTCAGCGATGACCAGTGGACGGAGTTCTGAGCGCGGCCGGGCGTGCGCAGTGCCACAGATCCGAACGGACGCGGTGATGGGAGGCGATGTGATGGATGCGAGCGTTGTAGGCCGTGAGCGCCGCGAGTTCCGGTTTACGTCACGCGATTTCGAGCGCGTGCGCCGCATGATTCATGCACGCGCCGGCATCGCGTTGACGCCCGGGAAAGAAGATCTGGTCTACAGCCGTCTGGCGCGGCGTTTGCGGGCCTGCGAGCAGGAGGCGTTCACACCGTATCTGGACGCGCTGGAGCAGGCGCCGCTGTCACCAGAGTGGGAGGCGTTCACCAACGCGCTGACCACCAATCTGACCTCGTTCTTCCGCGAGGCGCATCACTTCGAGCAGTTGCGCGCGCATCTGCGAGCCTTGCCGCGCAGTGCCACGCCGCCGCGGATCTGGTGCGCGGCCGCGTCAACCGGCGAGGAGCCATATTCGATCGCGATCACCGCGGCGGAAGCCTATGGACGGTTGCCACCGCCCGTCGAGATCCTTGCCACCGATATCGATACCCAGGTGCTGGAGGTGGCGCGCCGTGGCGTCTATCCGCTGGAGCGTGTCGCCAGACTCGATCCGTCGCGGCTGCGACGTCACTTCCGCCGCGGCATCGGCGACAACGCGGGGTTCTGCCGGGTCGATGAAGGCTTGCGCGATTGCATCGATTTCACCGCCCTGAACCTGCTCGACCGTCACTGGGCGGTACAGGGACCGTTCACCGCGATCTTCTGTCGCAACGTGATGATCTATTTCGACAAGCCGACGCAGCACACGCTGATCCGGCGACTGGCATCGCTGCTGACGCCGGACGGCCTGCTATTCACCGGTCACTCGGAAAGCTTCTTCAATGTTTCCGACGTGATCCGCTCCTGCGGGCGCACGGTCTATCGCCGTGCCGACGCGGTGGTGGCGACATGCTGAACGGCGCCAGCACCTGGCAGGACGACGGCGCATCGTCGGGGGTGGCGAGCCTGCGTTATCACGACCGCGCATTCAGTCGTGATGCGATCAAGATCCTGCCGGGCGAATACCATGTCACCGCTCACGACCTGGTGCTGGTGACCTTGCTCGGCTCCTGTGTCTCGGCCTGTCTGCGCGATCCGACGGCCGGGGTCGGCGGCATCAATCATTTCATGCTGCCGGACTGTGATCCGGCGCTGGGGGGCGCGGCGTCCGCGCGCTATGGCGCGTTTGCGATGGAAGTGCTGATCAACGAACTGCTGAAGCGCGGCGCGCGCCGCAGCAGCATCGAAGCCAAGGTCTTCGGCGGCGGCAATGTGCTGCGCGGCATGACCCACAGCAACATCGGCAGTCGCAATGCCGAGTTCGTGCTGCGCTATCTCGCTGCCGAAGGCATTGCCGTCGTGGCCCGCGATCTGGGCGGGAAGGATGCACGCAAGCTGGGCTATTTCCCGCGTTCCGGGCGCGTGCTGCTGCGGCGTATCGCGGTGGCAGCCAGCGCCACCGAACTCGCCGCCGAGCAGGCTTACCGTCAGCGCCTTGAGGCGCAGCCGGTGGCCGGCGCGGTTGAGCTGTTCGACTGAGGGGCGCCGCGCATGCCGATCCGTGTCCTGATCATCGATGACTCCACGTTGATCCGCAGCCTATTGAGCGAGATCCTGGCTGCGGATGCGGCATTCACCGTGGTCGGCACCGCGCAGGACCCGTACGTGGCGCGCGAGAAAATCCGCCAGTTGAAACCGGATGTGCTGACGCTGGACGTGGAAATGCCGCGCATGGACGGCCTGACCTTTCTTGAAAACCTGATGCGCCTGCATCCCTTGCCGGTGCTGATGGTCTCGACGCTGACCGAGCGCGGCGCCGAGGTGACCTTGCAGGCGCTGGCCCTGGGCGCGGTCGATTTCGTCACCAAGCCCAAGCTCGATATCGCCGCCGGCCTGCAGGAGTACGCCGAGCAACTGCGCGAAAAGCTGAAAGCGGTGGCGCAGGCGCGCCCACGCGGAGCGGCGCACACGGCGCCGTTGACCGGCGCGCCGATCGCAGCGATTCCGTGCCGGCGCTATCGCACCACCGATCGTCTGATCGCGATCGGCGCGTCCACCGGCGGCACCGAAGCGATCAAGACCGTGCTCGAGCGGATGCCGCCGGATGCGCCGGCGATCGTGATCACCCAGCACATTCCGGCGATGTTCAGCGCGCCGTTCGCGGCGCGCATGGATCGCAGCTCGGCAATGTCGGTGTGCGAGGCGCAGGACGGGCAGCCGATCGTGGCCGGTCACGTCTATATCGCGCCGGGCAGCCATCATCTGCGCGTCGCGCGCAGCGGCGCGCGCTACCACTGCCGCCTCAGCGATGCACCGCCGGAAAGCCGTCACCGACCCAGCGTCGATGTGCTGTTCCGTTCGGCTGCGGAAAGTGCCGGTGACAATGTCGTCGCCGCGCTCCTGACCGGAATGGGCGATGACGGTGCGCGTGGCCTGCTGGCGCTGCGTGCAGCCGGCGCCCACACCCTGGCGCAGGATGAAGCCAGCAGCGTGGTCTGGGGCATGCCCGGCAGCGCGGTCAGGCTCGGCGCGGCGGAGCTCGTGCTGCCGCTGGAGCGCATAGCCGCACAGTTGTTGCAGTGGAGCGGCGAATGAGCGCGCTCAAGTTCCGGCGCGTGGCGCCGATATCCCTTGCAGTAGCCAGCCGGAGCCGGCGATGAATCTTGATCCGTGGAAACCGCTCTTGATCCCCGCCGTTCTCAGCGCGCTGTCGCTGGCCTTGTTGTCGGCGGGCGCGAGCGCGGCACTGACGATCGTCGGTGTCGTGGCAACGGTTGCGGCCTGGGGCTGGCTGGGCATGCAGCAACTGCGCGAGCTGCGGTTGCTGCGCGCGCAGAGCGTACGGCTAGGCGAACAGGAGCGACAGCGGCAACAGCGCTTGGCAGAGCTGCGCAGCGGCCTGAGTGCCGAGGCACAGGGCATGCATCAGGAAACCGAACGGGTACGGGTACTGATCGCCGACGCGGTGCTGCAACTCGGCAAGGCCTTTGCCGAAATGAACCGCCAGTCTCAGCTGCAGGAGGGGGCAGTCGCGCGGATCCTGGCCCGCAACGGTGAGGGCGCCGGCAACGTCAACGTGCGCCATTTCGCCGAGGCGGCAGCGGGGCTGATGAACAGCCTGGTGGATTCGCTGCTGCAGGTCAGTCGCCAGAGCGCCGCGTCGGTGCAGCAGATCGACGCGATGGTGAAGCATCTCGATGCGATCTTCGAACTGCTCGGCGACGTCAAGACGATTGCCGATCAGACCAATCTGCTGGCGCTGAACGCGGCGATCGAAGCGGCACGTGCCGGAGAAGCCGGACGCGGGTTTGCGGTGGTGGCCGAGGAGGTGCGCAATCTGTCGGAACGCTCGACCAGCTTCAATGAACAGATCCGCAAGCTGGTGTCGAACTCCAAGGAGGCGGTGGCCACGGTGCGCGACACCGTGGGTGAGATGGCATCACGCGACCTGAGCCTCAGCGCCGGCGCCCGCGATGAGACCGCACGGTTGCTGACGCAGGTCGAGGAGATCAACCGCGGACTGACCGCCGGCATCCATGAAGTGTCCGGTGCGCGTGAGCAGATTGCCGCGGCCGTGGCGCAGGCGCTGCGCTGCCTGCAGTTCGAGGACATTTCGACGCAGGCGCTGAGCGTTGCGCAGCGGCATGCGCGGCGCATCGACGCGATCAATGGCGAAGCGGCATCGTTGCTGAGTGCGGAGATGGCAGCGAGTGCGCCGGTTGCGGTACCGGCCGGCAGCGTCGCGGCTGAAGACTGGCGTACGCCGCCACACCGGCCGGTGGCACAGGTGTCGATGCAGTCCGGTGGCGTCGAGCTGTTCTAGCTGACGCCGCTTCGCCGCGGCTGATCTTAGGCGAGTGCCTGCTGGATCGCGCGGTCGAGCGCGGCGCTGTCCGGGGTGACGTTCGGCGCAAAGCGCGCCAATACGCGGCCGTCGCGACCGACCAGGAATTTCTCGAAATTCCACAGCACGTCTGCCGGCGCGTCCTGCTTGATGCCGTAGCCGGCCAGCTTTTCGCGGAAGCCGGCATCGCCGCCGTCATCGGCCTGCGGTTGTGCCTGCGTCAGCGCCTGATACAGCGGATGGATGCCGGCGCCCTTGACCACGATCTTTTCGAACATCGGGAACTGCACGCCGAAGTTGCCGCTGCAGAACGACTGGATCTCCGCGTTGCTGCCCGGCTCCTGTGCACCGAATTCATTGGCCGGGAAGCCGAGCACTTCGAGGCCTTGTGCGCGGTAGCGCTGGTACAGCTTTTCCAGACCTTCATACTGCGGCGTCAGTCCGCATTTCGATGCGACGTTGACCAGCAGCAGGACCTTGCCGCGGAAATCGCCGAGCTGTGCCGGGCTGCCGTCGATGCGGCGCAGCGGAATGTCATAGAGGGCAGGGTTGCTCATCGGGCGCTCCGTGGTTTGATCGTGGATCGGCGTGCAGGAACCACGCCGCGTGGTCGGCAGGATATCGCAAAGCAGGTGGTGCGCTGCCGTTACGGCGCGCAGTCGACCACCACCTCGATGCGCCGCTCCGCTGCCTCGGCCTGCGGCGTTGCCGTGTCGGGATCGGGCATTTCCCGCACCGACAGGTAGCGATAGTGATTGCCGCCGCAGAGGCTGCGTGCGCGATCTTCGGCATACAGATTCAGACTCAGCGATGAGATCGCAGGCCTGACCTGATAATCCAGCCACAGCGCGGTGCCGCGCTGGCGCTCTTCCGAATAGAGGAAATCGGCGGAGTGGCGCAGCACCGAGATCGGCGCGTCGGCAGACGCCGCCGCCGCGCTGGCCAGCCAGCCGACGATGCCGAGCATCGCGGCCTGCATGGTTCGCGGAAACCGCATGCGTCCGGCGCCGCGCTAACCGGCTGCGCCGGGTCTCAGCGAACGCTGCCCGTGTGCCACTGGGCGTCGCCGCGCCACAGGCGATAGCGCAGTTCAAACCCGTCCGGGATGTAGACCACGACCGGCAGTTTGCTGTTGTAGCGGACAAAACCGGCCTCGCCGAGTTGCACCGCGACCCATTCGTTGCGCTTGCTGTTTTCGGGGCAGCCCATCAGCGTCGACATCGGGCCGCCGACTTTTTCGAGTACGTAGTAGCTGTAGCCCCAGCCTTTGGCTGTGCGCTGTTCAAGCTGGCCGCCAAAAGCGTGGCGGTTGCAGTCGATCTCCAGCATCTTGCCGATCTGCAGTTCGACTTTCAGGTCGGCTTCATTGGCAGCGGCGGGCAGCGAGATGACTTGCCGCTGTTGGCCCGCGACCGCGGCCGGATAAGGTTTCAGGTCAGGGGCTGACATGGTGGTATTCACCGTGTTGCTGGACGATGCCGGCTGATTGCTCGCGGCGTGCAGGCTGCAGCTGGCGCTGAGCATGGCGAACAGCAGCAGCGACATGAGGGTCAAGGGGTGCGACAGGCGGAGTGGACGCATCGAAATCTCCGTGAGGTGACAGAATATGACCCTAGCATAAAGTTCGTGACGGTTTGCCTGCCGTGCGTTCGCATACCGACAGCCGCGACGTTAGCCTAGGGTCACGTCTACCAAGGATGACCATGTCCGACCTGAATGATCCGCGCGTGCTGTTGGCGGCCGAGCGCACTTTGCTCGCCTGGAACCGCACCTGCCTGGCCCTGATGGGTTTCGGTTTCGTGATCGAGCGCTTCGGGCTGTTTCTCGAAGCGTTCGGAAAATCGGCGACCGCCGATGCGGCGCTGCAACAGGCGTCGCATGTCATCGGCATCGGATTCCTGCTGCTGGGCGTGGTGCTGGCGCTGCTGTCGACGCTGCAGTTCCGGGCGCTGGTCAAGACGCTGTCGCCGCGCGAGATTCCGCGGGGCTACTGGGTGCAGTTGTCGGTTTTCGCGAATCTGATCATGGCCGCGCTGGGCCTGAGCGTGGCGGTGTATCTGGCCTTGTGAGCGCGGCGTTCACACCGCGAGGCCGGCGGCGCGACCCGAAGCCCAGGCCCACTGGAAGTTGAAGCCGCCGAGATGGCCGGTGACATCGACCACTTCGCCGACAAAGTACAGCCCTTTCTGTCGTCGCGATTCCATGGTGCTGGACGACAGGCCATCGGTATCGACCCCGCCCAGCGTCACTTCCGCGGTGCGGTAGCCCTCGGTGCCGCTGGCGGTGATCGGCCAGTGCTGCAACTGTTCGGCCATGGTGCGCAGGGTCTGTTTGCGGATGTGACGCATCGCCTTGTTCTCGAACCAGGTCTCGCACAGGCGTTGCGCAAGGCGTTTCGGGAACAGTTCGCCGAGTATGGTCTTCAGCTCTGCGGCGGGATGACGTGCCTGCTGATCGAGTAGCGCCTCGTAGCCGTCCTGCCCCGGCAGCAGGTCCAGCCGCAGTTCCGCGCCCGGCTGCCAGTAGGATGAAATCTGCAGGATCGCCGGACCGCTGAGGCCGCGGTGGGTGATCAGCATCGCATTGCGGAACTCGGCATCCTGGCAGCGGGCGATGACCGGCAGCGCCACGCCCGCGAGATCCGCGTAGTGTTCCTGATGGGTGCCGCTCAGCGTCAGCGGTACCAGACCGGCGCGGGTGGGCAACACGCTGTGTCCGAACTGTCTTGCCAGTTCGTAACCGAAGCCGGTCGCGCCCATGCTCGGAATCGACAGGCCGCCGGTGGCAACGACCAGCGACTGCGCGCGATGCCGGCCGCGCGCGGTATCGATCACGAATGCGCCATCGACATGACCGACAGCGCTGACCGCGCAGTCGACGTCGATGCGGACCCCGACAGCAGCACACTCGTCGAGCAGCATCTTCACGATCTGTTTCGAGGAGTCATCGCAGAACAGCTGTCCCAGTTCCTTCTCGTGCCAGGCGATGCCGTGGCGCTCGACCATCTCCAGGAAGTCCGCCGGGCGATAGCGTGCCAGTGCGGATTTGCAGAAATGCGGATTGCGCGACAGGAAATCGGCCGGCGTGGTGTGCAGATTGGTGAAATTGCAGCGACCGCCGCCCGACATCAGGATTTTCTTGCCGACGCGATTGGCATGTTCGACCACCAGCACGCTGCGTCCACGCTGCGCTGCGGTGAGCGCACACATCAGGCCGGCGGCACCGCCGCCGATGATCAGGACATCAAATGCCATGGGTGAAGTTCGCGGGGCAGGGAGAGGGGGCGAAGGATAGCGCCGGCACGCAGGAGGGGCACCAAAAAACCCGCCGGGTTGCCCCGGCGGGTCGGATGCAGCAACGGCGGTCTGCGCCTTACTCGTTGACCTTCAGCTCGACGCGACGGTTGTTCTCGCGGCCTTCCTCGGTATCGTTGCTGTCGACCGGCTGGGCCTGGCCGTAGCCCATCGGCGACATGCGATCGGCAGCGATGCCGCGGTCGGCCAGGTAGCGCTTGACCGCGATCGCGCGACGTTCGGACAGGCCGACGTTGTAGGCGGCGCTGCCGATGTTGTCGGTATGCCCCTGCAGTTCGACCTTGACGTCCGGATAGCCTTCCAGCGTGCCGGCGACATCGTTGAGGATCTCGCGCGCTTCCGGGGTCAGGCGATCGGAGTCGAACTCGAACTTCACGCCCTTGAGAATGAAGCGCTGTTCGATCGCGCAGCCGTTCTCGTCGACCTGCTCGCCGGCACGCGGTGTGCGGCAGTCGCCGGTGAGGGCGCAGCCGTTGGCCAGGACCTTGGCACCGGCCGGGGAATTCGGACATTCGTCAGTGGCATCCGGGATGCCGTCGCCGTCGCTGTCCAGCGGGCAGCCGTCTTCACCCACCGGGGTGCCGGCCGGGGTGTCGGGGCAGTTGTCGAGCGAATCGGCCACGCCGTCGCCATCGCTGTCGGCTTCGTCACCGGCTTCGGCGACCACGACTTCGACCGGGGAGGCTTCCTCGACCGGCTGGGAAACGCCGAACGGGAACAGCAGACCGAGATTGAACACGCCTTCCTGGAAGGCCTTGGCGGTCTTGCTGCCGGGGCCGCCGATGTTGCGGTTGTCATGCTGATCGGTGCGGTAGCGGGCTTCGCCACGCAGCACGATGCGGGACGTCAGCGGCACCAGATAGCCGAGACCGATGTCGAATACCGTGCTGTCATAGCGCGACACCGGACCGGGCTGACCCTTGGTGCTGCCGTGCATCAGGGCCAGCACCGCGTAGAGATCGGGCAGGGTGCTGGACGGGAAGATCATGGCGCCGATACCGCCGCCGGACAGTTCGGCAGAATCGCCGCCGTTCTTGGCGTCCATGCTGCTGAAGTAGCCGGTCAGCTCCAGCGTCAGGCCGTGGGTGACCTTCTTGCCGATCGACAGCATGCCGCCGAGGCCATCGTCGGTACCGCGATCGGAATCGGGGACCGAGTAGGAGAACATGGGCGAGATATACCAAGGGCGCTCGGGCAGCGCCGAGGCGGCCCGTTCGCCGCCGTAATCGCCCTGATCCTCGTAGTAATCGTCATCCTGTGCAGCGGCCGGCATGGCCACTGACAGCAACAGTGAAAGCGACAGCGCAAGCAGTCCGTAACGCGGCTTCATTGGTGTTTCCCCCTGACTCTTGTTCCTGTGGACGGAACCTTTTAGATGACTGAACTATACCAGCCGTGACCGGGGCGGGCTCAAGTGCCGCTGCTGCGGCCTCGGGCTTCACCCGAGTTCTCCCGGGTGGGCACCGGCCGACACGCCGCCCGGTATTGCCTGACCGCGCCGGGGCTCGCAGACGACTTATCCCCACCCGGTAGTAAAAACCCCCCCAAAGTTAGGGGCGCTGACCCTGACCGGGTCCTATCGTCTCGCAGCCGGTTGCTGGTCCTGTGGTCGGCATCAATAACAGTCCCGTGTGTTGACCGGGCGCATCAAGTTTCAATTTCAGGGCTGCCGGGCCGTCGCAGTCGCAGGGCGGAGGTGCAGGCAGAGCGTCGGTTGTCGCAATAGCGGTACCGACGGAGGCAGATCGTAGCGAAACAGTTGACGCGGTCCCGGTATCGGGCGCGGATGCCCGGGGCCGTCGGAACGCGGTGCCGGTACTCAGAACGGGCTTTATTTGCGATGGGGGTTGGAGATGCATGATTCACGCAGCGCGTTTGCGCAAGCATTTGTCAGGTTCACCGAGCCGCTGATTTTCAGCCGCCGTTGGGTGACGCTGACGGTGTTGGCGCTGGTGACCCTGTTCCTTGGCTATCAGGCGTCGCATCTGCGGATCGACACCGGGTTCGAGAAGCAACTGCCGCTCGGCCACCCCTATATCCAGATCTACAAGCAGTACGAGAAGGAGTTTGGCGGCGCCAACATGACCCTGGTGGCGCTGTCGCAGTCGGAAGGCGACATCTACAACCCGGCGTTCATGCAGTCGCTGCGCCAGGCGACCGACGCGGTGTACTTCACCCCGGGCATGGACCGCTCCCGCGTCAGCTCGATCTTCACCCCCGACGTGCGCTACCTCGAAGTGGTCGAGGGCGGTTTTGCCGGCGGCAACGTGGTTCCGGCCGACTTCGCGCCGACGCCGGAGATGCTGGAACGGGTCCGTTCCAACGTCGAGAAGGCGGGCATCGTCGGGCGCCTGATCGCCAACGATCACGGCGGCGCGATGATCTTCTCGGAGTTGCTCGAGAACGATCCGGTTACCGGCGCCAAGCTCGACTACCTCGAGACCGCGCACCTGCTGGAGGAAATCCGCCAGCGCTTCACCAGCCCCAAGCGTTACGAATACCGTCTCAAGGCCGATCTGGAATCGCTGAAGGCCGGCGATGTGGTCAAGCGCAGCTACAGCGACGAGCGTGGCCTGCTGTTCCCGATCAAGTCGGTGGCGGTCAAGGTGCCGAATGCCGAGGGCGTCGAGCAAGCGCGTGAACTGCGTGGCTACCAGCTCGATGTGGTCGAGCTGGACAACCCCGATTACAACCCCTCGATCACGGTCCATGTGATCGGCTTCACCAAGGCCGTGGGCGACATCGCCGACAGCGCGGTCGAAGTGTTCGGTTTCTTCGGCCTCACCGTATTCCTGGTCTGGCTGCTGCTGTGGCAGTACTGCGGCTCGCTGAAAGTGGCGTTCCTGCCGCTGATCTGCGGCATCCTCGCCGTGATCTGGGAGCTGGGCCTGCTGCACATGGTCGGCCTCGCGCTGGATCCCTTCGCGGTGCTGATGCCGTTCATCGTGCTCGCGATCAGTACCTCGCATGGCATCCAGATCACCAACTTCTGGCTCAACGAGACCGCCGACAACGGCCGTGATTCCTACGATGCCGCGGTGGCGACCTATCGTCGTCTGGTGATTCCGGGCCTGTCGGCACTGGCCACCAACTTCGTCGGCTTCGGTACCATCCTGCTGATCCCGATCGACATCATCCGCGAGATGGCAATCAACGCGATGCTCGGCCTGCTGGCGATCGTGCTGTGCAAGAAGATGCTGCTGCCGTGCCTGCTGACCTTCGCCACCCTGAAGGATCCGGCCAAGTTCCGTGCCTACCAGAAGCGCCGTGACCGGCAGCTGGCGCCGGTATGGCATGCGCTGTCGAGCATCACCATGAAGCCGGTGGCCGCGGTGGTGCTGATTGCAGCGGCGGGCCTGTGGGGCTGGGGTGAATGGGTTGCACAGGATCTAAAGATCGGCGAACTGCATGACGGCGTGCCGGAGCTGCGTCCGGATTCCCGCTACAACCTCGACTCCGCCAAGATCGTGCGCGACTTCTCGATCGGCGTCGACGTGCTCAAGGTCGTTGCCGAAGGCGAGACCGACGGCTGCATCAATCACTCGATCGTTTCGCTGGTCGACCGTTTCGCCTGGCGCATGGAGAACATTCCGGGCGTGCAGTCGACGCTGTCGCTGCCGAAGCTGCAGCAGATGGTCTACAAGAGCTACAGCGAGAGCAATCCCAAGTTCAACACGCTGCCGCGCGAAAGCGGGGCGCTGGTGATCACGGTGCAGCCGTTCCCCAGCTCGACCGGCCTGCTCAACGAAGACTGCAGCGCGATGCCGGTGTTGATCTTCACCAAGGACCACAAGGCGGAAACGATCGACCAGATCATCGCCGGCGTGAACCAGTTCATCGCCGAGCAGCCGGCAGATTCGCCGGTGCAGTTCAAGCTCGCCACTGGCAACGTCGGCGTGATGGCTGCGGCCAACGACGTGATCAAGGAAACCGAGCACTCGGTGCTGCTGTGGCTGTTCCTCGGCATCGGTGTCTGCGTGCTGGCCTCGTTCCGCAGCCTTGCGGGCCTGGTCTGCGTGCTGGTGCCGCTGGCGCTGGTGCACGTGGTGTCGTACGCGGTGATGGTGCACCTCGAGATCGGCGTCAAGATCTCCAATCTGGCGGTGGCGGCATTCGCGGCCGGCATCGGCGTCGACTACGGCATCTACATCTACAGCGTTCTCGAAGAGAACGTGATGAGCAAGGGCATGAAGCTGCGCGAAGCCTATGAGAACACGCTGCATCAGACGGGCAAGGCGGTGATCTTCACCGCACTGACGCTGGCGGCCACGGTCTGCACCTGGATGTTCTCGCATCTGCAGTTCCAGATCGACATGGGCATCCTGCTGACCATGATGTTCGTCGCCAATGCCGTGGCAGCGGTGGTGCTGCTGCCGGCCTTCGCGGCATTCCTGCTGCGCAACAAGACCGGTGCGGTGATTCCGCCGCCGAAAATCGACGGCATCAATGTGACCTGATTCGAGACGGGGTCGGCGGTCGCCGCCGACCCTCGCGGTACCCAGCGGTTTGGGCGATGAGCGGGAAAGGAAAGACGCTTTAGACGACAACGCTTCCGTGTCCCCGACGGAACCGTATGTTTACAACCGGAGAAGAAAGCCGTGATCAGAAAATCGTTGTTGATGTCCTCAGTGCTGACGGCCATTGCGCTGTCGGCGAATCCTGCCTTCGCCAAGGTGTCGGCGGAAGAAGCCGCGAAACTGGGCAAGGAACTGACGCCGGTCGGCGCCGAGCGCGCCGGCAACAAGGACGGCACGATCCCGGCGTGGACGCCGGTCAGCCAGGCCGGTGGCCTGAAGGACACCTGGCCGAGCAACCCCAAGATCGAAGCCGACAAGCCGATCCTGACGATCGACGCCAAGAATGCGGCGCAGTACGCGGACAAGCTGACCGAAGGGCACAAGGAACTGCTGAAGCGGTTCCCGAGCTACAAGCTGAACGTTTACCCGAGCCACCGCATCGTCAACTTCCCCGAGAAGATTCTCGCGGAAACGGCCAAGAACGCCACGCGCGCGGAGCTGGAAGGCGTCGACAACCCCAAGGGTGCGTTCGTCGGTTTCCCGTTCCCGATTCCGAAGACCGGCGCCGAGCCGATCTGGAACCATCGCACCAAGTGGCGCGGCGAATCGCTGCGTCGCTTCAACAACCAGATGATCGTGCAGCAGAACGGCAAGTTCTCGCTGACCAAGATCGTCGAGGACGTGAAGTTCTATTACGCGTCCGTCGCCAATGCGAATCCGCCTGAGCTGAAGCCGGGCGTCGACTTCCTGAAGTATCTGTCGGAAACGATCTCGCCGCCCCGCATCGCCGGCACCTTCATCCTGGTGCACGAGAAGGCCGGTTTCGGTCCTGCAGGCCGTGCGGCCTGGCTGTACGCGCCGGCGCTGAAGCGCATCCGCCGCGCACCGGCCGTCTGCTGCGACAACCCGTACGAAGGCACCGACGGTCACGAGTTCTATGACCAGGTCGACATGTACAACGGCGTGCTCGAGCGCTTCACCTGGAAGCTGGTGGGCAAGCGTGAAATGTACATCCCGTACAACTCGTACAAGGTTGCCGGCAACAAGGTGAAGTACGCCGATCTCGCGCGTCCCAACCACTTCAACCAGGATCTGACCCGCTACGAGCTGCATCGCGTCTGGGTGGTCGAGGCCGACAACAAGCCGGATCAGCGCCACACCTTCAAGAAGCGTCGCATCTATCTGGACGAGGACAGCTGGAACGTGGTCGCGATCGACAACTACGACCAGCAGGACAAGCTGATGCAGTTCCAGGAAGGTCATCTGGTGATGCATACCAACATTCTTGCCGCGACCACGCAGCCGGAAATCATCTACCACCTGAACTCTGGTCGTTACTTCGTGACCGCAATGGCCAACGAAGACAAGCCGTATGACTTGACGGTCACCTTCAACGACAACGTGTTCGAAGCCGAGACGGTCCAGAAGAGAACGTCCAAGTAACAGCAGAACCAGCCCTGGACCAGCCGGCGGACGGGTTCAGGACGCCGGCGGGTCCAGCGGCCGCTGCGGTTCGGATTTGTGCGGATCATGAAGGAGAGCATGGTGATGAAACACGTACAGAAAACGCTTGCGATGGGTTGGATCGCGAGCCTGTTGTTGGCGGCGCCGCTGAGTGCGAACGCTGTGGAATTCAATTTCAACCTGTTCAATACCGATTTCACTGCGGTTGCCAACAATACGGTGACCTTCGGCGCGTCATGGCGCGTCGAGAATCAGGCGGACGATCTGGTCGGCAAATCGTCGCTCAATCCCGGCGTCTGCGCCGGGCAGTATCAATCGTGCCAGGGCCTGCATCGCACGCAGACCCATCCGTCGCAGCGTCTGTTCGACGCGCCGGGCATGGCCTCGATGAACTTCGACGACGGCAACCTGAACTACGACAAGGGTGACATCACCCAGGCGCCGTTCAAGCTGTCGCATGACATCACCGTCAAGTTCGGCGATTTTGGTTTCTTCTTCCGCGGCATGGGCATCTATGACGATGTCAATTATCGCGACTTCAAGGAAACCTATTACAACCGCATCACCGCCGAGAATGCGTCAAGCACCGGCATCGTGGGTTCGCCGAGCATAGCGAACCGCTATTTCCCGCGGGTCTATGGTTCCGGCGCCTATGAGCGCCCGTATCGCAACGAGGACGAAGCGCGCGAGATCGGCATGCGCTACGACATTCTCGATGCCAACTTCTACGGCACCATTCCGTACCTCAATGGTGATCGTGAGCTGATCTTCCGCATCGGTCGTCAGACCGCGAACTGGGGGCAAAGTACGGTAGCGGTGATCAACAGCGTCAACCAGGCGCAGCCGGTCAATGCCAATAGTCTGTATCGCCTGGGCTTCGGTCTGCTCGAAGAGTTGTTCGTCCCGGTGGGTATGATCCGCGCCAGTACCGAAATCGCTGGCGGCGTCAGCATCGAGGCCTACTATCAGTACGAGTGGGAGCCGATCGAGATTCCGACGCCGGGCAGCTTCATGTCGTTCGTCGACATCGGGACTGACAATCTGCGCGGAGCCGTCAACGCTGCGTTCGGTGGTGCCGCTGACGATCCGGATCATGTCGGCTCGCCGCTCGACAACCCGCTGACGCTGATCACGCCGACGACGCTGACGATCGATCGTCTGCGCGACAAGACGGCGCGTGATCAGGGGCAGTACGGAGTGTCGCTGAAGTACTACGCCGACTGGCTGAACGATGGCACCGAACTGGGTGTCTCTTTCATGAACTACCACTCGAAACTGCCGTACGTCAATTTCTACTCGACCGATGCCAGCTGTGCGCGGCGTGAAGGCAACTCCCTAGGCATCGACGCCACGACCTCGCTGGAGTTTCTCGAGGTTTGCCCTAACATGCCGGTGGCCGGAAATCTGCAGTTCGTTGCAGACCTGACGTCGCTGCTGGTGCAGCGTCCGGACGTCCTCGGCGATCTCGGTATCGGCCTCGATCTGGGAACGGTGCTCGGTGGTCTCACGAGCCTGATTGCTCCGCGTCCCGGTCAGAAGCAGAGCGATGCGGTGCCGTTCGACACCGCCAAGCTGCAGGTAGAGTATCCGGAAGACCTGAAGATGTACGGTCTCAGCTTCACCACCACCGCGGGCGAGTATTCGTTCCAGGGCGAAGTCTCCTACCGTCCCGCCGTGCCGTTGCAGGTGGCGCTGATCGATCTGGCGTTCGCTTCTTTCGGTCCGACATTGACTCGCTGCCACGACCAGTCGCTGGGCTGTCTGGGCGCGCGCGCCGGTCTCGGCTTTGACGAGAACGGCAACTACGTGATCTACGAGAACAACGACTTCACCGACGCCAACGGCAACAATCCCTACCACGACACCATCAATCTGGGTGTCGGTGCGGCACCGGGTTCGGCGCGTTCGTTCCCGAACTTCATCATTCCCTACCGCGGCGGTACGGTCGGCGAGAATGCGCCGAACAGCTTCATCCAGGGCTGGATTCCGGGCAAGGTCGCGCAGTACAACCTGGGTGCGACGCGCGTGCTCGGTGCCTCCGAGAATTGGATCGGTGCCGACCAGGTGCTGCTGCTCTATGAACTGGCCGCGACTCACGTGCTGAACATGCCGGACTTCGACGAGCTGCAGATCGAAGGTCCGTACAGCGCCACCACGCACGCCAGTGCCGGCGCCAATGGCAGCGGTGCCGACGGCTCGCGCCTGGCCTGCTCGACCAATCCATCGTGCACGGTCGGTCCGGACGGTCTGCGCTTCAATCCGTTCCAGTCGGATCGCAGGAACTTCGCGGATGCGTTCTCCTGGGGTTATCGCATCGTTGGCCGCATCAGCTACGAGTCGGTGTTGCCGGGCATCAGCATCCAGCCGCTGTTCATCTGGGCGCAGGACATCCAGGGCAATTCGCCGGGGCCGGCGGGCAACTTCGTCCAAGGTCGCAAGGCGCTGAACTTCATGCTGGAAACGCGTTACGAGAAATCGTTCGCGTTCACCATCGCCTACAACAGCTACTTCGGCGGCCGCAGCCAGAACCTGTATCGCGATCGCGACAATCTCGGCTTCTTCATCAAGTACCAGTTCTGATCGCGGTCAATACCCGATACAGGCATTCATTCCGTGGGGATTTCCATGTACGAGACTCAACGCAAGCTTCGTTTCACCTTGACCGCGCTGTCGCTGGGGCTTGCGATGACGGCGGGTGCGGTGATGGCGCAAGCGGACGAAGCGAGCGCAACCGTCGCACCGATCTCGGCTGAGCTTGCGCCGCTGGCGCATACCCAGTTGCTTACCGGTGTCGCCCGCGCCGGTGAGCAGCTGGTGGCGGTAGGCATTCGCGGTCATATCCTGCGCTCGGCGGACGGCGAGCGTTGGGAACAGGTCGTCGCTCCCGTGAACAGCCTGCTGACGGCGGTGACGTTCATTGACGCGCAGCAGGGCTGGGCCGTGGGCCATGATGCGGTGGTGCTGCATACCGCCGATGGCGGCCGTACCTGGGCCCTGCAGCATTTCCAGCCGGATCTGAACAAGGCCTTGCTGGATGTGCTGTTCCTCGATGCGCAGCATGGCTTTGCGGTGGGTGCCTATGGTCTGCTGCTCGAAACCCGCGACGGTGGCAAGCAGTGGACGCAGGTCGAAGGCGAGATCGTCGAGGAGCAGCTGCACTTCAATGCACTGACCCGGCTGGGTGATGGCAGCCTGCTGCTGATCGGCGAGGAGGGCATGATGGCGCGCTCCGAGGATCAGGGGCAGCACTGGCAGCGTCTGCAGTCGCCGATCGGCAGTTCGCAGTTCGCGGTGCTGGCCGAAGGCGAGCGCGGCGCACTGATCGCCGGTCTGCGTGGCAATGTCTACCGTACCGCCGATGTGCAGAGCGGCAACTGGACCAGGGTGGACACCGGTGATGTGCAGTCGGTGTTCGGCCTGACCGCGCTACCGGGCGGTGATGTGGCGATGGCCGGGCTCAACGCTTCGCTGTTGCGGCTCGATCGCGACTCCAAGGTGCAGCGGTTGTCCCTCGACGCACCCGCAGCAGGAACCGCGGACTCGGTGAAGTCGTCGGACAGCGGGCAGGAACTGGGCGCTTTTTCGGACGCGATTGCCTGGAAGAATGCGTTGGTGGTGGTCGGTGAAAGCGGCGTGCGTACGGTCAGCATCAAGCGCTAGACGGTTTGCATGACCAGGCCGGTGTCCTGTCAGCTGAGTGCTGGCGAGACACCGGCCTTTTTGTGCCCGTGATCTTGAAGACGGCGATGGTTGGTTGAGGACGCGCTCGCCATCTGCTGTCCGGCAAGCCTTCTTGTCGAGTGCCCGACGAAGTCGGAAGGATAGTGGCAGACGATGGGCGCCAGATCCGGGCAATGCCGTTGATGACGCACCGCCTCAAGGGGCGGCGTGTTGCTTCCCCCGAGTGCTGCATGCCATGCAGCACTCGGGGGAACGGCTTCTCCGGGGACGCGCTCTTCTTGTGCAGGGAGGCTCAGGAGGCGCTGCTGTTCGGTTTCGAGAACAGATTCTTCCAGGCGACGAATGCGGCGATGCACATGAAGATGGCGACGCCGACGTAAAACATCAGGAACGCCAGGATGTTGGTGATCGGTCCCCCGAAATACAGGCCACGGCTCTCCGGGAAGAACGCATCGAAGGAGGAGGCGACGATGAAAGTCCAGGCCACGACGATCAGACCGTTGGCGATGCGCACGATGGCCTTGTCAGACAGGTTCATGCCCGGCAGCAGCACGGCGGCCAGCCACAGTGCCAGGCCGTTGATGATTCCTTCGAGATGGGTCATGCGCCAGGCTTTTTCGCTGCCCGGCAGCTGATATTCGATCACCCCCGGAATCGGCCACAGGCGGATCTCCCCCAGCAGGAAGAACAGAAAGCCGAAGCCGGCAACGCCGCCCAGGAACAGGACCAGGCCGCCGTGACCCAGCAGGCGGCGACGCGCGGTCGCGACAGCAGGATTCATGGACATGATGGGTTCTCAAGCGGTGGTGGCTGTGGTGGGAAACGGCACCGGAATCTGCGGGTGACGGGTGTCGAGCAGCGGGGCCGGTGCATCGGCGGGGCTGCGGGCGTGACCGGCGATCCAGTCCTTGACCCACTGTGGATCGGTTTCATCGCGTGGGTTGTGGCCGGGCAGGGTGGCGCGCAGCAGATAGGGAATGGCGTGACGCAGGAAGCGCAGCAGTTGCCGTGCCAGGCGCAGGCGTGACCGCCACTGGTACCAGAGCCCGTCCTTGCGCAGCATTGCGCGATAGGCAAGCATGCTGAAGCGCATCACATCGAGCGTGCCGTGGAACACGCCGAACGCGCGTGGCAGATAGGCACCGCAGACCGCCTGGTAGACATCGAAGGCCACGCACTTGTGCTCGGTTTCCTCGACCATGTGCCACAGGATCAACGAAGCGACGCGCGGGTCGGCGTTGGCAAACAGCGCAACGCGATCATTGATCAGCCATTTGGTCATGCCCAGCGTCATCGACTCGAAGCCGGCGGTGTAGGCAAGGCGGGTGCGCAGCGAGCGCCGGCCGAGCTGCGCATAGCGGCGCTCCATCAGCGCCTCGACTTCAGCCAACTCCTCGTAACCCTTGGCCTTGAGCAGATCGTTGAAGCGGCGGTGGGCGCGGAAATGCTGGCCTTCCTGGCCGATGAAGCTGGCGCCATCGGCCAGCAGCTGCGGGTCCTTGACCTGCGCCAGACCGTCGCGCAGCGAGCGGATCAGGAAGGGTTCCAGATAGGGCATCACCACCGAAGCGCCGTTGGCCATGTGCGCGAACTCGGGATTGCCGGGAATCCAGTGGGGCTGGATGTCGTCCGGGAACTCGAACGGCAGCCTGCGGACGACGATGTCAGGGCTAGTGTTGTTCATGATCTGCTCTCCTGGAATATGCAGCGGCGGTTCATACGCCCACGATCAGGGCCTTGATCATTGGCGGGATCAGCTGTTCCACGTCGCGACCCATTTCCAACTGGCCGGCGACGTGCAGCGAGACGATGCCGTGAGCGCCCGCCCAGAACAGGTGGGCGGCGGTCAGGGGATCGGAGTTGAGCTTGAGCGCACCCGTCTGTTCGGCCGCGCGGACCACGCGGGTGCAGATATCGAAGGCTTCGTTCCGCGCCGCGGCAAGCTCCGGCGAAGGCGAGCCCTCCTGCGCGAGATCGAACACCAGCGCGTAGCGGCTCGGTCGATCCAGCGCCGCGCGGATATAGGCCTGCGCGAGATCGCTGAGCTGGGTCAGCGGCGGTGACTGCGGATCGATCGCGGCGGTGAGGCACTGGCCCATCCAGCGATAGGCGCGCTCGCGCAGACCGCCGACCAGCTCCGCCTTGCCGGCGAAATAACGATAAGGCGTGGCGTAGCTGCAGCCCAGCGCCGCAGCGATCCTGCGGAAGCTGACCGCTTCGAGTCCTTCGTGTTCGAACAGCTGCATCGCAGCGTCGAGGATGTCCTCGCGCTTGCCTTCCACCTGTTCCTGAGAGTATGCAAGTCTGGCCATGTGTTAAGTTGATACCATTAAATTAATGCCGTCAACTTAACCCGGTTCGATGGCGGAGGGCTTTGTCGGCAAGCCTAACCATCGGTAGGGGTGCTGCACGGGCGGGTCGGTGAATGATGCAGCGTCAGAAAATAAATCGTGTCCCGGAACTGCAGGGCACGCAAACACCAAGAGGGGAATGACACATGACACTCGCTGCTCTGCCGTCGTCGTTGCGCGCGCTGCTCGTTCAACATGCCGCGATCCTGTTCGGGATCGGCCTGATCGCCGGTCTGGTCTTTACCTTCGAAGTGATCGGCCACGTCGCCGCATGGCCCTTGCTGCCGCCGCTGGACTTCGATTTCCCCGGCACCGCCGAAACCTGGAAGCGCACGCACCTCGGCCTGCTGATGAATGCGATCGCGATGCTGGCCTTTGCCGCCGGTGCCGCCTATCTGCGGATTGGCGAGCGCGCCGCCCGCTGGTTTACCGGCTCGGTGCTGGTGACCGGCTGGGGCAATTCGCTGGGGTTTCTCACCGGGACGCTGTTCGGTGTGCGCGGGCTGGAATTCGGCGGCGCACTGGCGAATTCGGCCAACTACCTGTTCTTTCTGGTGGCGGCGGTCAGTGGCTTCATCCAGGTCGGCATCGCCATCCGTGGTGCGGCGCAGGCGCGGCTGTAAGGGCGCGTCATGGACAAGCTGAAACTGTTCTGGCGACTGCTGTGCGGTCTGTTGCTGCAGGGGCCGCGACAACTGAATTTCGCACAGGCCTATCTTGCGGCCTGGAACCGGCACGACCGCGACCGCGTGGTGGCGCTGACCGGGGGCGGCAGCTACAGCGATCCGCTCAGCAAGGGCGCACTGAGCGGCGCGCAGCTGCGGCAGCATGCCGATGCCTTGATCACCGCGTTTCCCGATCTGAGCTTCGAGCTGGGGGATGCCATCAGTGTCGGGCACGGTGTGGTCGCGGCGCAGTACCTGCTCAGCGGGACGCACACCGGGCCGTTGCCGGGGGCTTTCGGCATCGAACAAATCGCAGCGACCGGGCGCCGCATCCTGTTGCCGGGAACGATCTTTCTGCGTTTCGACGACGCCGGGCAGGTACAGGTCAGCAACAGCTTCGATCTCGAGCAGCTGGCACAGCAACTGGAATTCATCGCGCTGCTGATGCCGCGCGAGATGGCGAACTACCAGTTCGGCGCCTTCTACCGCTACAACCTCGGCAACGACACTCCGCCGGACGCAATCGGCATCACCTGGTTGCAGGTTCGGGGCGGTGAGGCGGCGTTCGAGCACAGTGCGCGGATCACCAATCAGGTGCTGCAGAGCTTTGCCAGCCGCCCGGGCTTCGTCACCGGCATCATCGGTGCGCGTCCTCCGGATGCGCAGGGACACTCATCCGGCTTCACGATGTCGGCCTGGGAATCGCTGGAGGCGCTGGAAGCCAACCTGCTGCCGAATCCCGAGCATCAGGCCGTGGTGCACCAGTTCATGAAGGAAGGCCTGGCCTATGCCACGCACTCGCGGGTCTATCAGCTGGTGCGCGCCAAGCCGGTGATGATCGCTTGTGCCGGTTGCGGAAAAAAGAACAATGCGCACAAGACTTTGCGAATCTGCAGCCAGTGCGGTGCGGCGCTGGAGGCGGCACCGGCCTATTGGTGAGGGGCGGTGCTGCTGCGGAACCGTGTCATTTCCGATGCAGTGCGACGCAGTGCGGGCCCCGATTTACCGATCCGGCAGCAGATCGTGGATACTCACGGCCACTGAAACGGTGGTGCCGGTCGTTTCCCGGTCCGCGGTCCCCCCATGACATGTAACGAAAGCCCGGCGCGATGGGCATCCGATCTGGACAAGTGAGCGGCGAAGTCAACCAGTTGTCGAGCGACGAAGAACAGTGGGATGAGCGCGCCTTGCATCGGCAGCGCCTGGAGTTGCCGCGCGAGGTGCTCGGCGGGCGTCGCCAGATCGTCGAGGTGGTGGCACCCGCCGGCTACGGCAAGTCGACACTGCTGGAATCCTGGGCGCGTGCGCTGACGGCGGACGGGCGCGCGGTACACCGATTGCTGCTGAGCCGCAGCCATCGCGATCCGGTGCGTTTCGTCGGCGATCTGCTCAATGCGGTGCTGGGCGCCGACGACCGCAGCGACAAGAAGCCGGTCTACTCCGAGGCCAGCGGCCTCGACCAGCTGATGACGCAGTTGCAGAGCGACGAACGGCGCAGGGTGCTGGTGCTCGATGACGTCCATCTGCTGGAATCGAGTCCGGCGATCACGACCCTGAATTGGCTCTGCGACCAGCAGCCGGATCAGGTACTGATCATCCTCGGTGCCCGTGAGTACACCGGCCTGCCGCTGCAGAAGCGCCTGCTGAAGAAGCAGTTGACCCGCTTCGGCGCGACGGAGCTGTCATTCACGGTCGATGAGACGCGCAGCTTCCTGTCGCAGATGTCGGGGCTGGAACTGGCGCCGGAGGTGCTGACCAAGCTGCATGCGCAGACCGAGGGCTGGGTCGCGGCGCTGCAGATGGCGGCGCTGGCGATGACCAACCGCAAGGATATCGCCGCGTTCGTCGACCGCTTCACCGGCTCCAACCGCGAGATCACCGATTACCTCGCCGAAGCGGTGTTGAGCAATCTCAATCCGGACGACGTGCAGTTCCTGTTCCGGATCTCGGTACCGGACCGGATCAATGCCGACATCGCGCGCGCGCTCACCGGCGACAAGGCACCGCAGCTGCGACTGGAAGCGATCGAACGACAGAATCTGTTCCTGCTGCCGCTCAGCGATCAGCGTGACTGGTACCGCTTCCATGCCCTGTTCGGCGAGTTCCTGCGTTCTCGCTTCCGCGCGCATGACCCTGATGCCTGGCTCGACAGTCTCAAGCGTGCGGAATCATGGTCGATCCAGCACGATTTCCGCGACGATGCGATCAACTACGCGTTGCGCGGCGGTTTGCAGGAGCGGGCGGCGCAGATCCTGTCGATCTATGCCGAAGAACTGGTGCAGTGGCGTGGCGAGCATCGCACCCTGCTGTCGTGGATCGAGCAGATTTCGCCGCGGGTACTAGCGCGCTATCCGCAGATCCAGCTGAGTCTGGCCTGGGCCCTGCTGTTCCATCAGCGCTTCTCCGAGGCCGCCCAGACCATGGATGCCTTGCTGGCGGAAGTGCGGCAGGGCGATTCGCCGGAGCTGGTGCAGATCGCGCAGAGCTACCGGGGCGCCTGTGCGGTACTCAGCGCGGCCCTGTCCGATGACGCGCAGACCGGCAACCAGCTGGCACGCACCTGGATGGAAGCCTATCCCGATGCCAGTGAGTTCCTGATCGCTACGGTCGGCACGGCGCAGGCCTTCTCGTTGAAGACCGATGGCGATTTCGAAGGCGCACTGGCGCTGACCCAGAAGGCGCGCGAGATGTTCATCCGCGTGCGCGCACCCTACGGCGTGATGTGGACCGACCTGATGGAAGTGGTCACCTGCATCCGCCAGGGCCATCTGCGGCGCGCGCTGGCGCTGGCGGAAGCCTCGGTGATCTATACCCGCGAAAAGCTGGGGCCGGCGTCGCACGGCATTTCGATGATGTCGGCGTTCGTGGCCGGCCTGCAGTACGAATCCAACAACCTGCCCGCCGCGCGGCAGGCCCTGTCGTCGGGGCTGCAGTTTCTGGCGCAGCACAGCTCGATCGACCCGATCCTGGTCGGCTACGTGACCCTGGCGCGCCTGCTGGCCTCCGAGGGCCGTTATGCGGATGCCCGCGAGGTGCTGATCGACGGCGAGCATCTGGGCAAGCAGCGCAATGCACCGCGTCTGGTGCTGTATTCGATGATGTGGCGCGGTGCAATCCTGCTGCGCGAAGGCGATCTGGCCGGTGCCGAGGAACTGGTGCGCACGCCGGAGATGGATGGCTCGCTGTATGGCGAGCAGCATGCCGGTCTGGCGCAGAGTCGTGCGCATCAGTTGCAGATGCGCATTGCCATTGCCCGCGGCAATCCCGAAGCGGCCTTGACGCTGTTGCAGCCGATGATCCGCCGCGCACGCCAGAAAGGGCAGTTGCTGACACTGGTGGAACTGCTGGTGCAGCGGGTGCGCGCGCTGTACCTGAGCGGTGATGAAAACGATGCGCTGCGGACCCTCAGTGAAGCGCTGTCGGTGGCGGCACCGGAAAGCATGATCCGTGCGTTCCTCGATGAGGGTGAGTCGCTGCAGCCCCTGCTGCTGAGCCTGCAGCAGCGCGGTGAAGCGGCCGAACTGGAGTCGGCGGCGCTGGCGCATCTGCAGACGCTGCTTGGCGCGATCCAGCTGCCCGACGGCAGCAGCTTCGGCAAGCGCAGCGATCACGGCACGGTGCTGGAACCGCTGACCAAGCGCGAGCTGCAGATCCTGCGGATGATCGACGGCGGTCTGTCGAACCGGCAGCTGGCGCAGTCGCTGTTCGTGTCGGAAGGCACGGTCAAATGGCATCTACACAATCTGTACAACAAGCTGTCGGTACGCAGCCGCTCCGGTGCGATCGCCAAGGCGCGGCGGCTGACCTTGCTGCGCTGAGTACCCGCGGCCTGTGTCGCGCGCCATTGAAAACGCCCCGGTGATGCCGGGGCGTTTTGCGTTGCGGGACGGCGCTCAGCTCAGCCAGCGCGTGGTGAAACGGATCAGGCGCCGCACCAGGTTGGTGTAGGGCGGGAACAGCAGATGCGTGCTGCTGAAGCGCTCGACCAGCACCGCGCGCGCATGCGAGAACGCCTGGAATCCGAAGAAGCCGTGCGAACTGCCGATGCCGCTGTTGTTGACGCCGCCGAACGGCAGGTTGGCATGCAGGAAGTGCAGGATCACGTGGTTGACCACGGTGCCGCCTGCGCTGGTGCTGCGGATGATCGATTCGATGCGCGTGCGGTCGCGACCGAAGATGTACAGCGCCAGCGGTTTCGGGTTGGCATTGATCCAGCCGATCGGTTCGCTCAGATCGCGGAAGCGGCGAATCGGCAGCAGCGGCCCGAAGATTTCCTCGTGCATGATCGCCGCGTCGTTGCTGACGTCGGTCAGCAGCGTCGGCGACAGATAGTTCTGTTCCGGCGCCGTTTCGCCGCCCGCGGCCACGCGCGCGCCCTTGTCCAGCGCGTCCTGCAGCAGCGCGCTGACCCGGCCGTGATGCGCCGCGTTGACGATGCGCGAGTAGTCCGGGTTGTCCTTCCAGTTGGCCGGGGTCTGACCCAGCGCCGTCTTGATCGCGGCACCCATCTTGGCGATCAGTGCGTCGGCGATGTCCTCGTGCACATAGACATAGTCCGGTGCGATGCAGGTCTGGCCGCAGTTGGTGGTCTTGCCCCAGATGATGTTGCGCGCGGTCTTGTCGAGATCGGCATCGCGATCGACGATCACCGGCGACTTGCCGCCGAGTTCCAGGGTCACGCTGGTCAGGTGCCTGGCGGCGGCGCTCATCACCACCTTGCCGATACGCGGGCTGCCGGTGAAGAAGATATGATCGAACGGCAGGTCGAGCAGCTGCGTCGACATCTGCGCGTCGCCCTCGAACACCGCCACCTCATCGATCGGGAACGTGGTTTCCAGCAGGCGCTTCAGCAGTGCCGACAGGTTGGGGGTCATCTCCGAGGGCTTCAGGATCACCGTGCAACCGGCGGCGAGTGCGGAGATCAGCGGCCGCAGGCTCAGCGTCACCGGATAGTTCCACGGCGACACGATCAGGGTGGTGCCGCGCGGCTCGTAGCGGATCTCGCCGCGGGTGCCGAGCGTGGTCATGGTCGCGCGCACGCGCTGCGGGCGCATCCAGCCTTTGAGGTGACGCAGCGCTTCGTTGGCTTCCGCCACCACCGGAAAGATCTCGGTCAGTTCGACTTCGGCCGCGGGCTTGCCGCAGTCGCGGCGTGCCGCGTCGATGATTTCCTGACGATGGTTCATCACCAGGTCGCGCACCTGCGTGATGCGTGCCTTGCGCTCTGCCAGCGTCGACTGACGCAGACGCAGGGCGCTGGCCTGATGGCGCCGGAAAACCGGCATCAGTTCCGGATGCGGGGCGTTGGGGTGGGCAGACAGCGGCGTGACCGTGCTCATGGAAACAATCCTCGAAGTGACTAAAGGGGAGCGTCGCGCAGTTCGCGGCGCAGGATTTTGCCGACCGTCGACTTGGGCAGTTCATCGACGAATGCCACGTGTCGCGGCACCTTGTACGGGGTCAGTTGTTCGCGGCAGTGACGCACCAGCTCTTCGGCCTCGAGTGCCGGATCGGCACGCACCACATAGATCTTCACCGCCTCGCCGGAGCGCAGGTCGGGGACGCCGATGCAGGCGGCTTCATGCACGCCGGGATGCTCGGCGCAGACGGCCTCGATCTCGGTCGGATACACGTTGAAGCCGGAGACCAGCACCATGTCCTTCTTGCGATCGACGATGAAGAAGCGGCCGTGGTCGTCCATGCGCGCGATATCGCCGGTGCGCAGGAAGCCGTCGGAGGTGAATGCTTCGACGGTCTCGTCCGGGCGCTGCCAGTAGCCGGCCATCACCTGCGGGCCGCTGGCGCACAGTTCGCCAACTTCGCCGATCGGCACTTCGCGGTTAAAGTCGTCGCGCAAGGTCACCCGGGTCATCGGCAGCGGATATCCGACCGAGCCGGAGAACTCCTGGGCCGGCAGCGCATTGATGCACAGTGCCGGCGAGGTTTCCGACAGGCCGTAACCTTCGACGATCGGAATGCCGCTGCGTTCGCGCCATTGCCGCGCCACCGACGACTGGATTGCCGAGCCGCCGCCCAGTGCCAGTTTCAGCCCGCCGAGATCGGCATCGGCAAATGCCGGAGTCGCAAGCAGGCCGTTGTACAGGGTGTTGACGCCGCTGATCGCCGTGAAGCGGACGCTCTTCATCAGCAGCGCCAGGCCGTTGAGATCGCGGGGATTGGCCACCAGCACGTTGCGCGCGCCGAGCATCACGCTGTACAGCAGGTTGAAGGTCAGTGCGAAGATGTGAAACAGCGGCAGCGCGGTAAGGACGCACTCGCGATTGCGTTGCAGCGTGCGCCCCATCCAGGCGTCGATCTGCAGCAGGTTGGCCACGATGTTGCCGTGGCTGAGGATCGCGCCCTTGCACGGGCCGGTGGTGCCACCGGTGTACTGCAGGAACGCCATCGACGAGGCGCTGATGATCGGCGCCTTGAATGACAGCGTCGCGCCTTCGGCCAGCGCCTGCGCGAAGCTGCGGCAACGCGCCGCGGCCGGCAGTTCCGAGAACGCCGACTGACCGGGGGCCGGCACCGTGACGATGCGATTGACGTCGCAGCGGTCGAGGACGGTGGCCATCACCGCCAGCAGCGGCGCGCTGATGATGATCGCGCGCGCGCCGGAATCGCGCAGCTGGTATTCCAGCTCGCGCGCCGTGAATTGCGGATTGATGTTGACCACCACCAGCCCGGCGCGCAGCAGCGCCAGGACCGCGATGGGGTAGGCCAGGCCGTTGGGGATCATGACCGCGACGCGGTCGCCCGGCTGCAGGCCGTGATGCTCCAGGGTCCAGGCCGCCAGATGCTGGGCGTGCTGGTCCAGCTGGCGGTAGCTCAGGGTTTCACCGCCCTCCTCGAACGCGATCGACTCCGGCCAGCGCTTGATGGCCTGACCGAGCGCATCGGGAATGCTGGCGTACTTGCGCAGGTCGAGCTTGCGTGGCACGCCGTCCGGATAGGACCGGTGCCATACGTAATTCATGTTCGGCGTCTCCTCGACACTCTTTCCGATGACGGCAAGGAGACCACCCCCGGCGGCCAACCGCGCCTATCCAAAGTTTGGATATCGGGTGGGGCGGGGGAAATGCGCGCGAAGCCGATTTCGTACCGGATTCAGTCCGCAGGGGACGGGCCAAGGCTATAATCCGCGGCCTTCAGGCACGGGTTCCCCATGGAAGCTCATCAAGTACGCAACGAGGTGATGGCCCTGCGCACGCGTTTCGACGCGTTGCGGGGCTATCTTTGACTACGATATCAAGCGGGACCGGCTCGCCGAGGTCAGTGCGGAGCTGGAAAGTAGCGAGATCTGGAACAACCCGGAGTATGCCCAGAACCTGGGCCGTGAGCGCGCCAAGCTGGAAGATGTGATCCAGCCGCTGGAGCGGGCCGAAAACGGCCTGCGCGATGCGCTGGACCTGCTGGAAATGGCCGAGGCCGAAAACGACCAGGGCACCATCGACGAGGTGGCGCGCGACGTCGCCCGCTTCCAGGCGCAGGCCGAGGAACTCGAATTCCGGCGCATGTTCAGCGGCGAACTCGACGCCAGCAACGCCTATCTCGATATCCAGGCCGGTTCCGGTGGTACCGAGGCCCAGGACTGGGCCGATATCCTGCTGCGCATGTACATCCACTGGGCCGAGGACAAGGGCTTCAAGGTCGAGCTGATGGAACGCTCCGATGGCGAAGTGGCCGGGATCAAGTCGGCGACCCTGTTCATCCAGGGGGACTACGCCTACGGCTGGCTGCGCACCGAGACCGGCGTGCACCGACTGGTGCGCAAGTCGCCGTTCGATTCCGGCAACCGCCGTCATACCTCGTTCGCCGGGGTGTTCCTGGCGCCGGAAGTCGACGACAACATCCAGGTCGAGATCAATCCGGCCGATCTCGAGGTCGGCACCTTCCGCTCCAGCGGCGCCGGCGGTCAGCACGTCAACAAGACCGAATCGGCGATCCGCATCAAGCACACGCCGACCGGCATCGTCGTCGCTTGTCAGACCGAGCGCTCGCAGCATGCCAACCGCGATCGCGCGATGAAGATGCTGAAGGCCAAGCTCTACGAGCTGGAACTGTCCAAGCGCAACGCCGCGAAGCAGAAGGTCGAGGACTCGAAGAGCGACATCGAGTGGGGCAACCAGATCCGCTCGTACGTGCTCGATCAGTCGCGGATCAAGGATCTGCGTACCGGCGTCGAGATCGCCGATACCCAGAAGGTGCTGAACGGCCATCTGGATCCGTTCATTCAGGAAAGCCTGAAGCAGGGGCTGTAGTCAGAAACCTGGGATTCGGGATTGGGGATTTGGGATTCGTCAAAGCAGACTGCTTCCACGAATCCCCAATCCCGAATCTCCAATCCCGATTCCCGGAGCATCGCGTGACCGAAGAAACCCAGCAGCCTGCCGCGCAGGACGAGAACCACATCATCGCGACCCGTCGCGAGAAGCTGGATGCCTTGCGCGCTGCCGGCAATGCCTATCCGAACCGCTTCCGCCGCGACACTCTGGCGGAGCATCTGCACGGCTGCTACGGCGAGCGCGATGCTGCCTCGCTCGAAGGCGAGACCGCGGTGTTCGCAATCGCCGGGCGCATGCTGGCGAAGCGGGTGATGGGCAAGGCCGCTTTCGGGCAGCTGCAGGACATGTCCGGTCGCATCCAGATCTTCGTGCAGATGAACGCGGTCGGCGCCGAGGCCTACGAGGCCTTCAAGGGCTACGACGTCGGCGACATCCTCGGTGTGAAGGGCACCATCTTCCGCACCAAGACCGGCGAACTGTCGGTGAAGGCCAGTTCCATCGAACTGCTGGTCAAGGGTCTGCGGCCCTTGCCCGAGAAGTGGGCCGGACTGACCGATACCGAGATCCGCTACCGCCAGCGCTATCTCGATCTGATCGTCAATCCGGAAGTGCGACGCACCTTCGAGCAGCGCGGCCAGACCGTGCGCTTCATCCGCAACTTCCTCGATGCGCTGGGCTTCGTCGAGGTCGAGACCCCGATGCTGCAGCCGATCGCCGGCGGTGCCACCGCGCGGCCGTTTGTCACGCACCACAATGCGCTGGATCGCGAGCTGTATCTGCGCATCGCACCGGAGCTGTATCTCAAGCGGCTGGTGGTCGGCGGCTTCGAGCGCGTGTACGAGATCAACCGCAACTTCCGCAACGAGGGGCTGAGCACGCGCCACAACCCCGAATTCACGATGCTGGAGTTCTACCAGGCCTACGCCGACTACAAGGACGCGATGGATCTGGTCGAAACCATGATCCGCGACGTGACCCTGACCCTCCACGGGACCGGCAAGCTGGTGTACCAGGGCCGTGACTACGATCTCGAGCAGCCGTTCAACCGCTGGTCGATGGGTGAGTCGGTGCAGCGCTTCAACGCCGACTTCGATCTCACGCGGCTCAAGGATCGCGAGTATCTGGCGGCCTACGCGAAGCAGGTCGGTGCCGATGCCAATCCGAGTTATGGCTGCGGCAAGCTGCTGACCGAGATCTTCGAAAAGACGGTCGAGGCCAGGCTGCTCGACCCGACCTTCATCACCGAATATCCGACCGAGGTGTCGCCGCTGGCGCGCCGCAGCGATGCCGATCCGGACGTGACCGACCGTTTCGAGTTCTTCGTCGGCGGCCGCGAAGTCGCCAACGGCTTCTCGGAGTTGAACGACGCCGACGACCAGGCTGCGCGTTTCAAGGCGCAGGTCGCGGCCAAGGATGCCGGCGACGACGAAGCGATGGTCTACGACGCCGATTACATCCGCGCGCTCGAATACGGCCTGCCGCCGACGGCGGGGGTTGGCGTCGGCATCGACCGTCTGGTGATGTTCCTGACCGATTCGGCCAGCATCCGCGACGTGATGCTGTTCCCGCAGATGCGCCCGGAGAGCTGATCCGCAGCTGTCCGCGCCGGTGCTGGTGTCTCCCTTCAACGTATGACGAATGATATGAGCACCTCACCAGCGCGGCAGACCTACGAGCAGACCCCGCGGCGCTGGATCGTCGCGCTGGCCACGATCGTGGCGATCGGGCCGATGTCGATCGACATGTACCTGCCGGCGCTGCCGGCCCTGCAGGCGCATTTCGGTACCGACACCGCCAGTACGCAGCTTACGCTGGCCCTGTTCTTCATCGGCCTGGCCGTGGGCCAGTTGGTCTATGGCCCCCTGTCGGACCGGATCGGACGGCGCAAGCCGCTGATCATCGGCATGACCATCTACATCGCGGCGTCGCTGGGCTGCGCCTTCGCGCCGAGCATGGATGCGCTGATCCTGCTGCGCCTGCTGCAGGCCCTCGGCGGCTGTGCCGGCATGGTGGTGTCGCGCGCGATGGTGCGAGACCGCTTCGAGCCGCAGGACATGGCCAAGATACTGTCGGCGTTGGTGCTGGTGATGGGCCTGGCCCCGATTCTGGCGCCGATGCTCGGCGGCCAGGTATTCCACCTGTTCGGCTGGCAGGCGATCTTCATCGCGCTGGCCTTGTTCGGTCTGCTCTGCCTGCTCCTGGGCCTGTTCGCGCTGCCGGAAACCCTGGCGGTGCCGACACCGGTCAGCGTGCGCTCGGCCCTGCAGAACTACCGGCGCCTGCTGGGGCATCGCCGCTTCATGGGCTATGCGCTGTCCGGCGGTGTGGCGCAGGGCGGCATGTTCGCCTACATCTCGGTCTCGGCGTTCGTGTTCATTGACGTCTATCACCTGACGCCGCTGCATTTCAGCTGGCTGTTCGGAGCCAACGCCGCAGGCCTGATCCTGGCCGCGCAACTCAACAGCCGCCTGCTGAAATATTTTCCGGCACAGGTGGTGCTGCGCTTCGCGCTGCGCAGCAATGCCTTTTTCGGCGGCGTGATGCTGCTGGCGGTGCTCGGCGGTGTCGGCGGCATCTGGGGGCTGGTGGTGCCGCTGTTCCTGGCGATCAGCAGTCTCGGCCTGAGCTTTCCCAATTCGTCCGCGGCGGCGATGGCGCCGTTCGGCGATCGCGCCGGTGCCGCATCGGCGCTGATGGGCACGCTGCAGTTCGGCGTCGCCGCCTGCTCCGGCATCCTCGCCGGGCATTTCCACGACGGCACTGCGGTGCCGATGGCCGCGATGATCGCCGCCTGCGGTCTGTCCTCGACCCTGTTGCTGCGGGTGCTGGTCGGGCCGCCGCCGCAACTTCCGGAAGCGGCCGACCCCGGTTGATCATGCAGCCGCGCGAAGCCTGACGGAAACGCTGAATCTCAACTGTTGCGGCCGCGCTCGCGGTACTCGGCCGGCGCGTTGGGCGTGACATCGGGCAGATGCCGCGGTGGTGTGTGCACGCTGCGGGGGAACAGGCCGTAGCTGGCGAATGCCAGCCGCAGCCTGTCGCCGGCCTTGCGGTCGCGCGCAGCCGGATCGCGATGCGACAGCTCCACGTCGATCGGCGTATTCAGACCATCCAGATGGGTGCGCAAACGGACCGTGGCACCGGTGCGCTGCACATCGCGGACCGTGGTGTCGAGCCCGGGCGCGTGCTCCGGCACCACCAGCAGATCGTGCGGGCGGACATAGATGTCGACCGCGCCGGACGGATGATCCTGTTCGGTCTGCAGCGCCAGCGTGCTGTCGGCAATCTGCAGGCTGCGGCCGGCCAGCGTGCCGGGCAGCACGTTGACGTTGCCGAGGAAATCGAACACGAAGGTCGAGGCCGGTTGTTCGTAGACCTGATCGGTGGTGCCGACCTGCTCGATGCGGCCCTTGTTCATCACCACCACACGGTCGGCCAGCTCGAGCGCCTCTTCCTGATCGTGGGTGACGAAGATCGTGGTGTAGCCGGTCTTGTCGTGCAGCTCGCGCAGCCAGCTGCGCAGATCCTTGCGCACCTTCGCATCGAGCGCGCCGAAGGGCTCGTCGAGCAGCAGCACCCGCGGATCGATCGCCAACGCACGCGCCAGCGCCACGCGCTGCCGCTGGCCGCCGGAGAGTTGCGTCGGATAGCGCTGATCGAGACCGGAGAGCTGCACCAGATCGAGCAGTTCCAGCACCTTGCGCCGGATCGCATCCTCGCTCGGCCGCTCCTTGCGTTCACGCACGCGCAGCCCGAACGCGATGTTCTCGAACACCGTCAGATGCTTGAACAGCGCGTAGTGCTGAAACACGAAACCGACGCGGCGCTCGCGGATCGGGCGGTCGGCGATGTCCTCGTCGCCGAACAGGATGCTGCCCTGATCCGGAAATTCGAGCCCGGCGATCACCCGCAGCAAAGTGGTCTTGCCGGAGCCCGAAGGCCCGAGCAAGGCAATCAGCTCCCCCGACTGAATATCGAGATCGACCTTCGACAAGGCCGGAAAACTGCCGAACTGCTTGTGAATGTCACGAATCTGGATATGCATGGATAACCCTAAAGTTTTTGAAACCAACGCTTGCCGCTTGTTTTGAATTCCCCGGCCATGGATGGCCGGGATCTTGTCAGGACGACATAAATCACGGGATCTTGTCAGGACGACATTCGTTTCAGGACGACACTAGTGCCTGCGCGTCGCCGCCAGCTCATCACCATGCCGCCATTCGAGATAACTCTTGAGCGCCAGCGTCACCAGCGCGAACAGCGCCAGCAACGAAGCCACGGCGAACGCCCCGGAAAACTGGTATTCGTTGTAGAGAATCTCGACATGCAGCGGCAGCGTGTTGGTCTGGCCGCGGATATGACCGGAGACCACGCTGACCGCGCCGAACTCGCCCATTGCGCGCGCGGTGCACAGCAGCACGCCATAGAGCAGACCCCACTTAATGCTCGGCAGGGTCACGCGCCAGAAGGTCTGCCAGCCGTTGGCGCCCAGCGACAGCGAGGCCTGCTCGTAATCGGTGCCTTGCTGCTGCATCAACGGAATCAGTTCGCGCGCAATGAACGGGAAGGTCACGAACACCGTCGCCAGCACGATGCCCGGCACCGCGAACACGATCTTGATGTCGTGCTCGTCGAGGAACGGACCGGCCCAGCCGTGGCGGCCGAAGATCAGGATGTAGATCATGCCGGCCACCACCGGCGACACCGAGAACGGCAGGTCGATCAGCGAGATCAGCAGCGACTTGCCGCGGAACTCGAACTTGGTGATCGCCCAGGCCGCCGCCACGCCGAACACCAGGTTGAACGGAACTGCGATGACCGTCACCCACAGGGTCAGTTTGATCGCGGCGATCGCATCCGGTTCGAACAGCGCGTCCTTGTAGGTGACCCAGCCGTTGCGCAGCGCCTCGGCAAACACCGAGATCAGCGGCAGCAGCAGAAAGCCGAGCAGGAACAGCAGCGCAATGCCGATCAGGATGCGCTGCGTCCAGCGGCTTTCGCTGATCGCGGCATTGCGGCGCTGCAGCGGCCCTTCCGGACGGAACTCCTCGGGCAGAGACGGTGAATCTTGCAGGCTGGCGTCAGTCATGGCGTCGGGCCGGAAGGAAGAGGGTGGACAGGGGTTTCATCGCCTTGCGCCGTGACGGTGACGCGACCAGGCCTGCAGCAGGTTGATCGCCAGCAGCAGGGTCAGTGACAGCAGCAGCATCGCCACCGCCACCGCGCTGGCACCGGCGTAATCGAATTCCTCGAGCTTGATGATGATCAGCAGCGGCGCGATCTCACTCACCATCGGCATGTTGCCCGCGATGAAGATGATCGAACCGTACTCGCCGGCGGCACGCGCAAAGGCCAGGGTGAAGCCGGTGAGGATTGCCGGCAGGATCGTCGGCAGGATCACGCGCAGGATCGTCTGCCAGCGGTTGGCGCCCAGCGAGGCCGCCGCTTCTTCGAGTTCCTTTTCAGCCTCTTCCAGCACCGGCTGCACCGTGCGCACCACGAACGGCAGGCCGATGAAGGTGCAGGCGATGATCACGCCCAGCGGCGTGTAGGCGATCTTGATCCCCAGCGGTTCGAGAAACTGGCCGATCCAGCCTTTTTCGGAATACAGCGCGGTCAGCGCGATGCCGGCGACCGCGGTGGGCAGGGCAAACGGCAGATCGATGATC
>JBEBWZ010000020.1:0-36026 GCA_040391865.1 Solimonas flava | reverse complement strand
GCCGCGCCAGCGTCGCGTGCTGCGCTGGAAGAACAGGCTGTTGGGGATCTGCAGCACGGGGCCGGCATGATCGTCGCGCACTTCTTCCAGCGTGGTGTAGATCAGGTTGATGTCGAGAACCCGCCCCTTGAGCCCCGGCTTGTCGCCGCTTTCCAGCAATTCGATCTGATCGTGCAGGCGGAACGGGCGGGTGGTGAAGATCAGCAAAGTGCAGAAGATGTTGGACAGCACGCTCCACGCGGCAAAGAACGCCACCGCGGCCACCGCGGCAAAACCGGTGAATGCGGTCCACAGCACGGTCCCGGATACGCCCAGGCGTTCGAGCGCCAGCAACAGCGCGGCAAAGTAGATCAGGAAGCTGCTGACGCGCCGCGCACTGATCGCGATTTCCGGGGGCAGGTTATAGCGCAGGCACAGCCGCTGGATCAGGCGCCGCACCAGCGTGCGCAGCAGCCAGGCCGCGATCAGGATCAGGGCAACCTGACCGACCGGAACGATCACGTCCAGCCAGGTCTGGGTCCAGTGGGGCAACAGTTCTTTCATCAATACGCCTAAGTCTCAATCGTGATTTCGGGACAGCGTTCAACGCTAAAGCAACACAGTGTTCAGGTCATCAGGCAGCGTCGCAACTGCCCGCCTTCAGCCTGCAGGTACTCCATGCGATCGGGATGCCAGTCGGCCAGCACGATCCGCTCTGCCGCCCGGCCATCGATGCTGAGCGAATGATCGGCAGGGCGATGCGTGTGACCGTGGATCAGCCGCTGCGTTCCACTGTCACGCAATGCCGCCGTGATCGCAGCAGCGCTGACATCCATGATGTCTTCGGGTTTGTAGCGCTTGTCGCGACGGCTCTTGCCGCGCAGATCGCCGGCGATGCGGCGGCGACGCGCGACCGGCAGACGCGCAAACGACCATTGCGCCAGACGGTTGCGTGAAAACCGCCGCCAGCGCAGATAGGCCTTGTCGTCCGTGCAGTAGGCATCGCCGTGGGCAAGCAGCGTGGGCACGCCGTCCAGCTCGATCAGACTCGGATCATCCAGCAGGCGCACACCGGCGGCCTCGGCGAAACGACGTCCCACCAGGAAGTCACGATTTCCGGCCATGAAATACAGCGCCACCCCGCGGGTCGACAATGTCTTCAATGCACGAACTTCCGCTGCGTAATCCTGCAGCCCGACGTCGTCGCCGATCCAGTACTCGAAAATATCGCCGAGCAGATAAATCCGTTGTGCCGACTGCGCCGGGCCGGCCAGAAAACGCAGAAAGCCCTCGCGCAAAGGCGAGGGCTGGTCCGGCAAATGCAGATCCGACAACAGCAGTGTCGTCACGGCGATGCTCGCGAGCGCCTCAGTTGGCGGCTGGCGTCTCGATCAGCGTGGCCTTTTCGATGATCACCTGCGTCACCGGCATGTCACGCCCGAACGGGCGGCCCGGGCCGGTCGGCGCTTCGGCGATCTTGTCGACCACGTCCATGCCTTCGACGACCTTGCCGAACACGGCATACCCCCAGCCATCAAAGCTCGGATAGTCCAGCGACGCGTTGTCGGCGTGGTTGATGTAGAACTGCGACGACGCCGAATGCGGGTCGTTGGTCCGCGCCATCGCGATCGTGCCGCGATCGTTCTTGAGGCCGTTCTTGGCTTCGTTCTCGATCGGCGCGCGGGTCTTGCGCTGTGCGTAGCTGCTGTCGTAGCCGCCACCCTGGACCATGAAGCCACGGATGACCCGATGGAACACCAGACCGTCGTAATGCTTGTCCTTGACGTACTGGACGAAGTTGGCGGTGGATTTCGGTGCGTGTTCGGCATCGAGTTCCAGCGTGATGTTGCCCGCAGTCGTCTGCAGCAGGACGCGGGTGGGTTCTTTGGCTACGGCAGTGGTCATGATCAATCCCAGCAGGCAGGTCAGTAAAAGTTTTTTCATCGTACAGATCCTTCAGACAGCAAAAGGATGGGTTTGTGCGTCGTCGACATCCGCCAACGCGTCTTCCAGCAATTCGATATCGCCGCCACCATGCACCGCGCCTTCGGACAGCGTGCGACGGAAGGCACGGCCACCGACCTGGCCGCGGAACAGGCCGAGAATGTGGCGGGTGATGTGGTTCAGGTGCGCGCCTTTCTGCAGTTCGCGTTCGGCATACGGAATGAGCCGTTCGATCACCTGGTGACGCGTCGGCGGGGTACGGGCATCCCCGAACAGGCGGCCATCGACTTCCGCCATCAGATAGGGATTGTCGTAGACCTCACGCCCGAGCATCACGCCATCAACATGGCGCAGATGCCGCTCGCAATCGTCCATGGTCTTGATCCCGCCGTTGATCACGATCGTCAGCTGCGGAAAATCCTGCTTCAGGCGATAGACCAGATCGTATTGCAGCGGCGGAATCTCGCGATTTTCCTTCGGCGAAAGTCCTTTGAGCCAGGCCTTGCGTGCGTGCACGATGAACACCTCGCAGCCGGCCGCCGCAACGGTCTCCACGAAGTGATGCATGAACGCGTAGTCCTCGGAGTCGTCGACACCGATGCGGTGCTTGACCGTCACCGGCAGCCGGGTCGAAGCGCGCATCGCACGCACGGCGTCGGCCACGTGATCCGGCTCGCGCATCAGACAGGCGCCGAAACGACCTTCCTGCACGCGGTCGGAAGGGCAACCGCAGTTGAGATTGATCTCGTGATACCCCTGGCGCTCGCCGAGTTCGGCGGAACGCGCAAGATCGTCCAGCTCCGAGCCACCGAGCTGCAGGGCCAGCGGGTGCTCGGCAGGATCGAACTTGAGCAGACGCGTGCGCGAACCGTGGATCAGCGCCCCGGTGGTGATCATCTCGGTATACAGCCGCGAGTGATGCGACATCTGGCGCAGGAAAAACCGGCAATGCCGGTCAGTCCAGTCCATCATCGGCGCCACGCAGAAGCGGTAAGGGCTGTGTTCTGCGGGTTTTGTAGGGGTTTCTGCGGTCAAGCCCGTATTCCGATGCGCGCGGGTTCGTGCGCTGTTTCTACTGCAGTTCCTGAACAAGGAGAGTGGCCAGTGGGACCGGATCGGGACCGAATGCCTGGTCCCCTCCGCGCGCCCTCGCCGTGAACCGCCTAACGGCTGTAACCAGCGGCGCGGGCGGGGCGCTAGTTTACCGCGACTGCGCGAGGGGCTTGCAGTCCCGACGGAACGGGCCGGACGGCCGCGCTATGTCCGGCCTATGGAATGTTTCATCAGACCGCTATGCTTGGCGGGCCGGGGGGCTAGCTGACAGATGACCAATGATCCCCGATCCATTCCACAGGTTAGGGACCGCTCGCGATCATGAATCCGCTATTTCTTGCCCCCAACGGCGGCTACAGCCGCCGCGAGTTCCTGCGCAATCTGTTCTTGAGTGCGGGCGCAATCGGCGTCGGCGGATCCTTGCTGAGCGCCTGCAGCGACAGTGGAGACGGCGGCCAGATCGGACGGTTCGCGAAGCTGGGCCCGCTGGGCGAGCCGAACGAGCTGGGCATCCGCGTGCCGGAGGGCTTCAGCACGCGCATCGTGGCGATCACCAACCGCCGGCCGGTTTCGAACAGCAATTATCTCTGGCATATCTTTCCGGACGGCGGCGGGGTACTGCCCAAGGCCGACGGCGGCTGGTATTACGTCTCGAACAGCGAGATTCCCGGCGCCGGCAGCCTGGGTTTCCTGTATCCGCCGCTGGCGCCGCTCTCAGACATCATCGAAGTCTTTACCCCCGGGCTCGGTGGCGCCGGGGTGCTCGAATTCGCGGCGGACGGCACGATCACCGACGCATATCGCATTCTCGGCAATACGACCTTCAACTGCGCAGGCTGCGTCACGCCCTGGAGCACCTGGCTCTCCTGCGAGGAATGGCCGAACGGGCAAGTGTGGGAATGCGATCCCAGCGGCCGCAACTCAGCGATTGCGCGGCCGACGCTGGGACGCTTCTCGCATGAGGCGGCGGCGATCGATGTCGAACGTCGCGTGATCTACATGACCGAGGACCTGCCCGACGGACGCTTCTATCGCTGGGTCGCGGATGCCACCGATTGGCCGGCGGGCGCACCAAGGGCGGCGCTGCAGAGCGGCAAGCTGCAAGTGCTCAAGGTCAATGGTGCCGGCCTGGCAGGCGCGGTCACGGCGCCGCAACCCGTTGAATGGATCGATGCCCTGAATCCGTCGCAGCAGCAGGATCGCCACCGCCATCCGGACAGTGCGGCGTTCGATGGTGGTGAAGGCCTCTGGAACTACCATGGCTATGTCTACTTCTCGACCAAGGGCGACAACCGCATCTGGGTCTATGACTCTCACCGCGAAACGCTGGAAGTGATCTACGACCTCGCGACCAGCGACAACCCGATCCTGTCTGGCGTCGACAACATCACCGTCACCTCGCAGGGCGACGTGCTGGTGGCCGAAGACGGTGGCAGCATGCAGGTGGTGGCGATCCTGCCCGATCGCAGCCTCAAGCCGCTGCTGCAGATCGTGGGGCAGGACAGTTCCGAGATCGCCGGCATCGCGTTCTCGCCGGATGGACGGCGGATGTACTTCACCAGCGACCGCGGCGGGCCGAAGCCTGGTGGCGGCTACGGTGCGGGACTGGGGATCACTTATGAACTCCTGTTGCCGCCCGGCTTCTAGAAGCGCTGATCGACAGCGGGCGCACGATGCAGCGATCTTCGCTGGCGGCAGTTGACTCTGGACCCTAGTCCAGAGTGCATATTCGCGGTGTCGATTCACGACGGAGCCGGTCCTTGGCGGATCCGCGTCGCCAATGGCATCCATCCGGATATTGAACTTCCTGCAACGGCAGCATCTAATCCCATCATGCGTTCGTCTGCCGTCCATTTCCTGATCCTCCTGATCGCGCTGTGCGTGGGCCTGCAGTCCACGGCCTCGGCGACGGGAATGGCCTGCGCAAAGCTTGGCAGTATCGAGCCGGCGACGTCTGCAGAGATGCGCCACGGCGATCATTCTGCGGCCATGCACAAGCACGACATGCACATGCCCATGAACATGGATATGGGCATGGGCATGGGCGACGACGGCATGACCCATCACGGGCACCATGGCGCCGTGCCGAACGTGACGGTTGCCATCGACGATCTGGTCTGTCATTGCGGCGCGGCCTGCGCCATGGCCAGTTGCACCGGCAGTGCCCCCGGCATGACCAGTTCCGGCATCGCCGTCGTTCATTCCGCCGCATTGATCGCACTCGCGATTCCCGAGCCGGTGACGGCTCCGCGCTCCGCGCACGGCCTCGATCTGATTCGTCCCCCCAGTAGATCCTGAGTTGCTGCCGCGACTGCGGCGCAGGCAAGCCCTGCGTCACGGCTCGTGGTCGTGCTCGTCGCGGGCTTGCCGCGACGGTTTCTCAAGACTGCTGGGAGATGCTCGTGTATTCCCGAATTCCGCTGTTGCCCGTGTCGCTGCTGCTGGCCGCACTGACCGGCTGTGCCGCCGTGCCAGCCGATTGGGGGCGAGCCGAGGTGGGCCAGTTGACGGCCGATCGCGGCCGCCCTTTGCCCCAGACGCCTGACGATCTCGGGGCCTTTACCGATCGCGCGCTGACCGCACCGCTGACCGCCGAGGTCGCCGTGCAGCTTGCGCTGCTCAACAATCCGGCATTGCGGCGCGAAACGGCGCGGCTCGGTTTTGCCGCCGCCGAGGTCTACGACGCCGCGCGGCTGGCCAATCCGGTGCTGTCGCTGGCGCGCATGTCCGGCGACTCCAGCCAGGGCGTGAATGGTGCCCAGGTCTCGGTCGGCATCGCGTTCAACTTCGTCAATCTGCTGTTCCTGCCCGCGAACAGCCGCTTTGCACAGGCGCAGTTTGCAGCCGCGAAGCTGAGCGTCGCAGCGGCCGCCCAGGATCTGGCCGCCGCGGTTGAAACCGCGTGGTTCGATGCCGTCGGTGCCGACCAGCTCGCGCAGATGCGCGCCGCTGCCGCAAAGGCGCAACAGGCATCGGCAACACTGGCGCAACGCTTCTTCGATGCCGGCAACATCAGCCGTCGCCAACTGTCGATGGAGCGGGTGGCTGCCAGCCAGGCAGCACTTGCCGCCATCTCGGCGCAGGCTGCTGCGGTTGCTGCACACTCGCAGCTCAATCGCCTGATGGGGCTTTCTGCAGACCGCAACGGCTGGTCGCTGGCAGCAGGACTCGCTGAACCCTTGCCGCAGGAGGACGAGGTCGCCGCGCTACAGCGGCTGGCACTGGATAGCCGTCTCGACGTTGCCAGCCTGCGCCGCACCGCAGAAGCAATTGCCGATCGCTACGGCTACACCCGACGCACAAGGCTAATCAACGGCATCGAGATCGGTGGCGAACGCGAGCGCGATTACGACGGCGCCATCAACGCGGGTCCGACACTCGCACTCGAACTGCCGCTGTTCAACTGGGGCGGCGGGCGCACGGCCGCGATCCAGGCGGCGCTGGAGCAGGCCGAGGCCGAACTCGATCAGGCGGTGCTCGATGTCTCCAACGATGTGCAGCTCGCCGCCGCCCGGGTTGCTGCTGCCAAGGCGCTGGCCATGGAATACCGCGGTGCACTGATTCCTCATCAGGAAATCGTGGTCGAGCAGGCGCTGAAGGAGCAGAACTACATGCTCATCGGCATCTTCGAAGTGATCCAGACCAAGCAGCAGGAATACGACGCCTACGCCGGTTACATCGCTGCGGTACGCGACTACTGGACGGCACGCACCGCGCTGAGTCGCGCCGTGGGGCGGGCACTGCCCGGCGCCGATCGAACTGCACAGCCGACGGTCGATCCGGTGGAGATCCTGAGACCCAGGGACGGGGGCATGGACCACAGCCAGCACTCGATGCACGGCAAGTCTCACGACATGAACGGCATGGATCACTCCGGACATGCCGACAGGGGTGGCGAAGCCACCGATCCGCACGCCGGACATTCGATGCATGAGATGGAGATGACGTCCGAGCCGCCAACCACACCCGCAGGACACCGACATGAACACTGATTCCGTTTCCCGCCGACTGGCGCGACCGAACCCGAGGAGCCCCCGCATGAACAGCGTCCAGCGTCTGATTTGCGCCCTGGCCCTGAGCGCCGCCGCGCCGCTGGCCCAGGCCCACGATCCCGCCACGCACACGAAGGAGGCGGCCGCCAGCAGCGGCCCCGACTGCGCAGCGATGAAGCAGATGGATCACTCGAAGACGAATCCGAACGACGCGGTGATGAAAGCGATGATCCGCCGGTGTGGGGATGCAATGGATCGCAACAGCGGCGATCACTCGCAGGCGGCCAAGCATGGCACTGCGGTTGCGCCCCGGCACGATCATCACGGGAGCCACTGATGACCTCGCGACGCGATCTGTTGCAAGCACTCGCCGTCGGCGGTGCCGGTCTGCTGACCGGCATCTCCCGCGGCGCCCAGGCCCAGCACGAGGGCCATGACCTGTCGGGCGTGGCGCGCGCGCCGATGCCGCCAGCGCCGTCCGAACTCGCTCCGCCCGCGGCCCTGAAGCGGCACCCGCAGGGCTACCTGCCGGTACGCACGCTCAATGGCTGGACTCTGCCGTACAAGCTCAACGGCGGCGTGAAGGAATTCCATCTCGTGGCCGAAGAGATCGAGCACGAGTTCGCGCCGGGCTCGCGCGCGAAATGCTGGGGCTACAACGGCACCACACCGGGGCCGACCATCGAGGTGGTCGAGGGCGACCGCGTGCGCATCTTCGTCACCAACCGGCTCGGCGAGTGGACCAGCGTGCACTGGCATGGCATCGATCTACCCAATGGCTACGACGGGATCGGCGGCCTCAACCAGCCGCATATCAACCCCGGCGAGACCTTCGTCTACGAGTTCACGCTCAAGCAGCACGGCACGCACATGTATCACCCGCATGCCGATGAAATGACGCAGATGGCGTTCGGGATGATGGGGCTGTTCATCATCCACCCGAAGGCGGGCGAGGCGGTGCCGATCGATCGCGACTACGCCTTCCTGCTGCACAACTGGGCCCTGCATCCGGGCACCTATCGGCCCGATCCCGCGGTGATGCAGGACTTCGATCTCTGGACCTTCAACAGCAGGGTCTTTCCCGCAATCGAGCACCCGGTGATGCGCACCGGCGAGCGCGCACGTTTCCGTATCGGCAATCTGTCGATGTGGAATCACCCGATGCACCTGCACAGCAATCCGTTCTGGGTCACCGGCGGCGATGGCGGACGCTGGCCGCAAAACCAGTGGCGCCGTGAGGTCACCGAAATTGTCGGCGTGGGCCAGATGCGCGACCTCGAATTCGTCGCGACCGAACCCGGCGACTGGGCCTTTCACTGCCACATGGCCCACCACACGATGGGGCCGATGGGGCATGCGATTCCCAATACCGTCGGTGTCGATCAGCGCGGTGTGGAAGCCGAGGTGCGCAAGTTCCTGCCCGGTTACGGCGCGATGGGCCAGTTCGGGATGGCGGAACACGGCAGCCACGTCGCGATGGGATTGCCGGGGCCGGACAACACGCTGCCGATGATGGCCGGCGAGGGCCAGTTCGGGCCGATCGAGATGGGCGGCATGTTCACCGTGCTCAAGGTGCGCGACAACCTCAAGGCCGGCGACTACACCGATCCTGGCTGGTATCGCTATCCCAAGGACAAGATCGCGAAAAAGGTCAGCGCCGACCCCGACTTCGGCAGCCCGGCACGCCGGAATCCCTACGGCAGATCCGAGTCTGGCCCGCTGGCGCAGCCATCTGTGCCCAAGGGCGAATCCATGTCTGACATGGATCACTCCAAGCACGGCAAGTAAGAGACCCCCGGGCCATGAAAACCATGAAAGCCGTCGTCGTGCTCGCAGTGCTGGGCGGGTTGTCCGGCCTGGGGTTTCTCTATTCCGGCCTGTACCCGATGGGTGCGGACGTACCGCACAACCGGCTCAGCTACTGGGCGCTGGAGACGCTGCGCGAACGTTCGATCGCACGCGCGATCCGCGACATCGACGGGGTGCCCGATCTCGAGGATCCGGCGCTGCTGCTTGCCGGCGGCGCGGACTACAACGACATGTGTGCGGGTTGTCATCTGCAGCCGGGCAAGGCCAGTTCCGACCTCAGCATCGGCCTGTATCCGCCGCCGCCGAATCTTGCGCTGAATGCCGAAACACATGGCCATGAACACGGTGAAGGCGATGCGGACCGCAGCGCTGCCCGCCAGTTCTGGATCATCAAGCACGGCATCAAGGCCAGCGGCATGGCCGCATTCGGGCCGACGCATGATGACGCCCGCATCTGGGCGATGGTGGCTTTCCTGCAAAAACTGCCGACACTGACGTCGGCGCAGTACCAGATCATCACCGCCCGCGAAGCGGAGGGTGGCAGTCACACGCAAGCCGAGCAGGACAAGGCGGCCGCGGCGGAAACCAACGAAGGGGTCGGCGCGGTACATCGCCGGCACCCATGATCCATCAACAGTAACGAGGTTCCTGCATGAAGTTGAACGGGTTGATTCTCGCTGCAGCGCTGCTCATCAGCGCCTGTGGTCCCGCTGCGCAGTCCGGGCAAGACAAGGCGGAAGTCAGCACGGCGAAGTCCGAGCTACCCACGATCGAAGTCTGGAAAAGCCCCAGCTGTCAGTGCTGCTCGAAGTGGATCGAGCATCTGCAGAACGACGGGTTCACGGTCATCGCCCATAACGAGAACGCGATGAATCCGCTCAAGACCAGGCTCGGTGTGCCGCAGGATCTGGCCTCATGCCATACCGCGGTGGTCGACGGCTACGTGATCGAGGGTCACGTGCCGGCGCAGGACATCCGCCAGCTGCTCAGGGAAAAACCGAAGGCGCTGGGGCTGGCGGTGCCGGGCATGCCGATCGGTTCGCCGGGGATGGAGCAGGGTGATCAGATCGAACGCTATGAAACGTTGCTCTTCAACGCCGAAGGCTCCAGCGTCTTCGCCATTCACGGCGCACCGTGATCGGTCGCTGTGCGCCGTGTGACCCGCAGCGCTGAAACGAATGATCAGGCGCCACCTCGTGCTGAGGTGGCGCCTAAGTCCTGCTCAGCGGCGGCTGGTGACTTCCAGCAGGTGATAGCCGAACTGGGTCTTCACCGGGCCCTGCACCTTGTTCAGCTCCGCGCTGAACACCACTTCGTCGAACTCGCGCACCATCTGCCCGGGCGAGAACTCGCCGAGATCGCCGCCCTGGCGGCCGGAGGGGCAGGAGGAATGCTGGCGCGCCAGCGCGGCGAAATCGGCGCCGCCTTCGATCTGGGTTTTGAGATCCTGGCAGGCCTGTTCGGTGGCAACGAGGATATGGCGCGCTGAGGCTCGGGACATGAGGGGCTCCTGATGGGAAGAAAACACTGGGCGCGGCGATTGCCACGCGGAGTCGCAATTATGCGGCAGTCGGTGCCGGCGTAGTGCCGACCTGGGTGGCCAATGCCTCGAACAGGACGGCGCAGTTGCGCACCATTTCCTCCAACGGCTCCTGAAAGCCGGTGACGGTCCAGCGCATGATCAGCAGCACGCAGGCGCCGACCAATCCGGTCGAGATCAGGCTGGGATTGAGTTGCGCACGCTTGAGCTGCGGAAACAGCAGCTGGATGTAGCCCTGCAGCAGATCGGCGAAGCCCTGCATCGCGTTCAGCGAATGCTTGTCCATGTCGCCGTGCGCGGCGAGCACGTCGATGAACAGCACCCGCGCCATGCGCGGATCGTCGCGCAGCGCGGCAAACAAAGTGCGCAATGCGGTCTGGGTCATTGCGCGCGGATCAGGTGGCAGGCTCGACAGCGAGTTCATCAGCAACTGCCGCAGATGCTGGATGCAGTGGTGATAGACCGCGCTGAACAGTTCTTCGCGATTGACGAAGGATTCGTAGAAATAGCGCTCGGTCAGGCGCGCTTCGGTGCAGACATCCTTGACGGTGCTGGCCTGAAAACCGCGACGGCCAAAAGCCTCCAGACCGGCTTCGACCAGCCGTGCGCGGCGTTCCTCCCGGCGCTGAACGGCGTCCAAACCCCTGAATTTACGGCCTTTAGCAGGGCTGTTTACAGTGCTCATGAAGCGATATTGACACGCGAAATTGTCAGAAGTAAAGTGACAACACTGATTGTCAACTTAGCGTCGAGGAGCGTCATGGCATTCGATTCGAAGACGGGCGGGGCAGCTGCAACGGACTTCAACATCCTGATCGTGGGTACCGGTTTTGCCGGTCTCGGCATGGGTATCGCGCTGAAGAAAGCCGGGATCGACTCATTCACGATCCTCGAGCGCGCGGATTCGGTGGGCGGCACCTGGCGCGACAACAACTATCCCGGCTGCGCCTGCGACGTGCAGTCGCATCTGTATTCGTTCTCGTTCGAACAGAACCCGGACTGGACCCGCATGTTCGCGCGCCAGCCCGAGATCAAGACCTATCTCGAAGGCTGTGCACAGAAATACGAGCTGATGCCGCATATCCGCTTCGGCGCGGAGCTGACCCAGGCCCGCTACGACGACACCGCGAAGCTGTGGCGCGTCACCACCCGCGATGGCCGCGAGTTCACCGGCCGCGTGCTGGTGTCCGGCATGGGCGGCCTGTCGACCCCGGCCTATCCGGAGGTGAAGGGTCTGAAGAACTTCAAGGGCAAGACCTTTCACTCCGCCGAGTGGGATCACAGCTATCAATTGAAGGGCAAGCGCGTTGCGGTGATCGGTACCGGCGCTTCCGCGATCCAGTTCGTGCCGCAGATCCAGAAGCAGGTTGCGAATCTCGATCTCTATCAGCGCACGCCGCCGTGGATCATGCCCAAGCCGGATCGCGCCATCGGCATCCTGGAGCGCGAGCTGTACCGCCGCCTTCCGGCGACGCAGCACGCATTCCGCACCGCGCGTTACTGGATGATGGAATCGCGCGTGCTCGGCTTCGTGTTCAATCCCAGGATCATGAAGCTGGCGGAGAACATCGCGCGCCGCCACATCAAGGCACGGATCAAGGATCCCGAGCTGCGCCGCAAGGTCACGCCGGATTTCACCTTCGGTTGCAAGCGTGTCCTGATTTCCGACGATTACTATCCGGCGCTGACGCAGAAGAACGTCGATGTGATCACCACCGACATCCGCGAAGTGCGTGCCAACAGCGTGATCACCAGCGACGGTATCGAGCGCCCGGTGGATTGCATCATCTACGGCACCGGCTTCAAGGCGCAGGACCCGCTGCCGAGCAATGCGATCTTCGGTGCCGGCGGCGTGGACATCATCGACGCCTGGAAAGATGGCCCGGAAGCGTTCAAGGGCACCACCGTCAGCGGGTTCCCCAACCTGTTCATGATCGTCGGCCCCAATACGGGTCTGGGTCACAGCTCGATGGTGTACATGATCGAGTCGCAGGTGGCCTACGTGCTCGATGCGGTGCAGCAGATGCGCGATCGCGAACTGCTTGCGATCGACGTCAAGCCCGAGCGGCAGGCGCACTACAACACAAAGATCCAGCAGCAGCTGCAGCGCGCAATCTGGAGCACCGGCAACTGCAAGAGCTGGTACGTCAACGCCAACGGCAAGAACACCACCTTGTGGCCGGGCTTTACGTTCAAGTTCCGCCAGGAGCTTGCGCACTTCGATCTCAGGGACTATGAATTCGAGTCCGCCGTCGCAACGCGCAAGCGGAGCAAGCCGCGCGTTGCAGCGACCGCCGCCTGATTCCGAATCATCCACACCAAATCGACCGCTGGGCAGCAAGACCGCTGCGGCGACTGTTTACGCACTTGGGGAATACCGCAATGAAGAATTTCAAGGACAAGGTAGCTGCAATCACCGGCGCCGGCTCGGGCATGGGCCGCGAACTCGCCATCGAACTGGCAGCGCGTGGATGCCATCTGGCGCTGTCCGACGTCAACGACAGCGGCTTGGCCGAAACAGTGAAGCTGGCAAGCCGGCAGGGCGTGAAAATCACCAGCGCACGCGTCGATGTCGCCGACCGCGCTGCGGTACAGGCTTGGGCCGATGAGGTGCAGAAAACGCACGGCAAGGTCAATCTGGTGTTCAACAACGCCGGCGTGGCCCTGGGCGCCACCGTCGAGGGCATGAAGTACAGCGACTTCGAGTGGCTGATGAACATCAACTTCTGGGGCGTGGTGCACGGCACCAAGGCTTTCCTGCCGTACCTGAAGGCAACGGGTGAAGGCCACATCATCAACACCTCCAGCGTGTTCGGACTCGCCGGCATTCCGTCGCAGTCGGCCTACAACTCGGCCAAGTTCGCGGTGCGTGGATTCACCGAATCGCTGCGCATGGAGCTGGACATGGAAGGCTGCGGCGTCAGTGCCACCAGCGTGCATCCGGGCGGCATCAAGACCAACATCGCCAAGGCAGCACGCCTGGACTCCAGCGTGACCCGCCTGGGCATGGACGAGAAGAACGCAAGCAGCAAGTTCGAAAAGAATTTCATCACGACGGCCAACAGCGCAGCACGCACCATCATCCGTGCCGTAGAGCGGAACGAGCGCCGCGTGCGGGTCGGCCCGGATGCCGTGGTGATCGACCTGATGGTGCGCCTGCTGCCAGCGAGCTATCAGCGCCTGGTGATGTGGGCTGCGCGCAAGTCCATGAGCTGAGCGGCTGCTGAAATGCAAAGCACCTGAAATGCCCCAGGTTTTACGGACACCTCAATAAGGGGACAATTCCCTGGGAGATATCATGTGAGCAAGTACCAGCGTTTTACCAAAGAGTTCAAGACCGAAGCGGTACGGCTGCTTGAGCACAGCGACCAGTCGGCCAGGGTCTGTCAAGCGAACTGTGTAACCTCGATTCTCACAGAGCCGCCAGCGGCACGCGCTCTTCACCAAACATGATCTGGAAGCTCTGCAGCGCAGGCTTCCAGTGATGGATCGACTTCCAGTTCTTGGATGCCTCCCGGATTGCCAGGAACAGCGACTTCAATGCCGAGTCGTCGTTTGGAAAGATCCGTCGGTTGCGCGTGAGCTTGCGCATCACCATGTTCAATGACTCGATCGCGTTGGTCGTATAAATGACCTTGCGGATCTCCGGCAGGAACTGGAAGAACGGGATGATGTTGTCCCAGTTCCCGCGCCACAGCCGTACGACCGCACGGTACTTTTCGCCCCATTCGGCCTCCTGTAACGACCCACTGAAAACCTGCACAGGCGATACTAGCCTGATCTCTAGTGTTGAAGCCTTGCCATTTAGCGCAAGGCTTCCAGCGTCTCCCAGCGGGTATAGGCGGCGGCCAGATCTTGCTCGATGCCGGACAGGCGCTGTTCGGCCTTGGCGATCTGCTCGCGCGGTTGCTGGTAGAAATCCGGAGCGCTGATGCGCGCAGCCAGCTGGGTGCGTTCGTTTTCCAGCTTTTCGATGCGGCCGGGCAGGGCTTCGAGTTCGCGACGATCCTTGGTGTTGAGTCGCGAGGCGGTCGCGGCGGGGGCGGCAACTTCCACCGGCTTCTGCGAGCGCGGCGCTTCGCTGGCGATCGGCGTCGATGCACGCGGCGGTGCGCGCTGGCGCAGCCAGTCGTCGTAGCCGCCGACGTAGTCGCCGATCTTGCCGTCGCCTTCGAATACCAGGCAGCGGGTCGCGACGTTGTTGATGAACTCGCGGTCATGGCTGACCAGCAGCACGGTGCCTGCATACTCGGTCAGCTGTTCTTCGAGCAGGTCGAGGGTTTCCAGATCAAGGTCGTTGGTCGGTTCGTCGAGCACCAGCACGTTCGACGGCCGCGAGAACAGGCGGGCCAGCAGCAGGCGCGCGCGTTCGCCACCGGACAAGACGCGCACCGGTACGCGGGCACGGTCGGGGGTGAACAGGAAGTCCTGCAGATAGGTGATGACGTGCTTGCGTGCGCCGCCGATGTCGACGAATTCCTTGCCATCGCCGATCGCGTCGACCGCGGTCTGGTCTTCGACCAGCACCCGAAGCTGATCGAAGTAGGCGACCTGCAGTTTGCTGCCATGACGTACTTCGCCGGAGTCCGGTTTCAGTTGTTCCAGCAGGATCCGCAGTAGGGTGGTCTTGCCGGCGCCATTGGGCCCGATCAGGCCGATCTTTTCGCCGCGCAGTACCAGCCCGGAGAAATTCCGGATCACCGGCTTGCCGGCAAAACGGTGGTTGAGATCGGTGGCTTCGATCACCAGCTTGCCGGAGCGCTCGGCTTCCTGCGCGACGATGCGCGCATCGCCTTCGCGTACACGCCGGGCACTGAAGGTCTCGCGCATGGCCAGCAAGGCTTTGACTCGGCCGGCGCTGCGGGTACGCCGCGCTTCCACACCCTTGCGGATCCAGACTTCTTCCGCCGCCAGTTTCTTGTCGAACAGGGCGTTCTGGCGTTCTTCGGCGTGCAATGCTTCTGCCTTGCCGGTCATCCAGGCCGCGTAGCCACCGGCCCAGGAGCTCAGGTGGCCGCGGTCGAGATCGCAGATGCGGGTCGCCAGGCGGCGCACGAAGGCGCGGTCGTGGCTGATGAACAGCAGCGAGCCCTGGAATTGCAGCAGCGCTTCTTCGAGCTGCGCGATGCTGGGGATGTCGAGATGGTTGGTCGGTTCGTCGAGCAACAGCACGTCCGGCTCGGAGACCAGCGCCTGCGCCAGCAGCACGCGCCGCTTGAGACCACCGGACAGGCTGCCGAATGCGACATCGCCGGGCAGGTTCAGGCGTGCAAGGATCGCCGGCACCCGGCTCTCGAGCGTCCAGCCGTCAACCAGATCGATCTGGGTCTGCAGCGCACCGAGGCGTTCGAGATCGTTCGGCGTTTCGGTGGCCACCCGGTGAAAGCGGGCGACCAGTGCGCCGATCTCGCCCAGACCCTGGGCAACGACATCGTAGACGGTGCCGGCCATGTCCTGCGGCACTTCCTGTTCCATGCGCGCAATGCGGACATGGGTGGCGCGGACCACTTCGCCGCTGTCCGCCGCCTGCAAACCGCAAAGGACGCGGAACAGTGTGGACTTGCCGGCGCCGTTGCGGCCCATCAGGCACACGCGCTCGCGGCTTTCCAGCGAGAAGTTGACGGCGTCCAGCAGCACGGTGCTGCCTACGCTGAGACTGAGATTTTTAAGGCCTAGGAGCATGGGGCTACGATCCGGAGGGCGCACAGTGTAGCGGCGCATTCCCGGCGCGGCGAACCTCCGCTGCGGTTGACACACCAAGGGATGCACGCGTGCGCAGCACCTGGTGTCAACCGAACGCCACGGCCGGTACTGTGAACGGTAGCGGCGGCTGTGGTACAAGCCGCGCGGGCTTCGCGGCCTGTTGATTCCACCCACGTCCTGGCGAGTGTCCTGAATCTGTATGAACTCCAAATCCCGCTTCCGCCTGTCGAACCCCTGGCTCTGGGGCTTGGCGGTCCTGCTACTCGCTGCTGCGCTTGCCTGGTACTGGTCGCGCAGTCGCGCGGAAGCGCCCGAGTTCCTGACCGCCCCCGCCGATCTCGGCACGGTGGTGGCGCGGGTCACGGCGACCGGCACGCTGTCGGCGCTGGTCACGGTGCAGGTCGGCAGCCAGGTCAGCGGTCGTATCCATGAGCTGTTCGCGGATTTCAACTCACCGGTCAAGAAGGGGCAGTTGATCGCCACCATCGATTCACGGCTGTTTGAGGCGGAAGTACAGCAGGCACGCGCGAACGTGCAGGCGGCGGAAGCCAATCTGCTGCGCGCCAGGGTGCAGGCCAAGGATGCGCGGCGGCAGGCGCAGCGCGCGGTGGAGCTGGCGCAGCAGGGGCTACTGTCGAAGGGGGAGGGCGATACCGCACTGGCCACGGCCGATGCCGCCGATGCTTCGGTGGTGTCGTCGCAGGCGGCGGTGGTCCAGGCCAAGGCGTCGCAGACCCGCGCTGAAACCAATCTGGCGTATACCCGCATCAGCTCGCCGACCGATGGCGTGGTGATCTCGCGCAGCGTCGATGTCGGCCAGACGGTGGCGGCATCGATGTCGGCGCCGATCCTGTTCACCATCGCGCAGGATCTGCGCCAGATGCAGGTCAACACCAGCGTCGCCGAATCCGACGTCGGGCGCCTGCGTGCCGAGATGCCGGCCAGCTTCACGGTTGATGCGTATCCGGGCGAGCGCTTTCAGGGCAAGGTGCGTCAGGTGCGCGATGTCGCGACCACGACCCAGAACGTGGTCACCTATGACGCGGTGATCGACGTCGACAATCCGGATCTGAAATTGAAACCGGGCATGACCGCCAATGTCACGTTCACCTATGCGCGCCGCGAAGACACACTGCGGGTGCCGAATGCGGCGCTGCGCTTCCGCCCACCCGAAAGCCTGAATCCGGTACAGCCCGTCGCAGCGGCAGAAGCGGCGACGTCAGCCTCGGCTATACCTGCCAGCACCGGAGGGACTGCGCGCCCTGCCAGTCGCGGTGCCGGCATGCGCGGCGTGGCGCGCGGCGGCGGTTCGCCCTCGTCGCTGCGCACGGTCTGGGTGCTGCGCGACGGCGTGCTGACCGGCGTCAACGTCACCACCGGCATCACCGATGGCTCGTTTACGGAAATCGTCGGCGGCGAACTCAAGGCTGGCGACACGCTGGTGACCGATGTGCTCGGTGCTGCCGCCACCGGCACGCCGGGTCGCGCGCCGCGCATGTTCTGAGCACGACATGGCGCTGATCGAGCTGGAGCAGGTGGCACGCATCTATCGCATGGGCGATGTCGATGTGCCCGCATTGCGTGAGGTCTCGCTGACGGTCGATCGCGGCGAGTTTGTCGCGGTGATGGGCACATCCGGTTCCGGGAAATCGACGCTGATGAACATTCTCGGCTGCCTCGATCGTCCCACGGCCGGGCGCTATCGGCTCGATGGCGCCGAGGTCTCGCACATGTCCCGCGAGGATCTGGCGATGATCCGCAATCGCACCCTGGGTTTCGTGTTCCAGAGCTTCAACCTGCTGCCGCGTACCAGTGCGCTGGAGAATGTGGAGTTGCCGCTGCTGTACGCCGGTGTTGCGGCGGCGGAACGTCATCGGCGTGCACGCATCGCACTGGAGCGCGTCGGTCTGGGTGCGCGCCTGGATCACACGCCGAATCAGCTGTCGGGCGGACAGCAGCAGCGCGTGGCCATTGCCCGCGCCCTGGTGGGCGAGCCCAAGGTCATTCTCGCCGACGAGCCCACCGGCAATCTCGATACCGCGACCAGCATCGAAGTGATGGCCCTGCTGCAGGAGCTGGGCCACGCCGGCATCACCGTGATGCTGGTGACGCATGAGCCCGATATCGCAAGCTATGCCGCGCGCAATATCGTGATGCGCGACGGCCGCGTGATCGCCGATGAGCGACGCGAGCCGGTGCCGGCCGTGATCGCCGGCAAGGAGACATCGGCATGAACCTGCTGGCAATCATCCGTACCGCATTGCGTGCGCTGGCGCGCAACCGCCTGCGTTCGTTCCTGACGGCACTCGGCATCATCATCGGCGTGGCGGCGGTGATCGCGATGGTGTCGATCGGCGAGGGAGCGAAAGCGCAGGTCGAGCAGAGCTTTGCCGCGATGGGCACCAATCTGCTGGTGGTCCGCTCGGGTTCGACCAGTGCCGGTGGTGTGCGCGGCGGTTTCGGCAGCCAGCCGACCTTGACCTGGGACGACCTCGCGGCAATCCAGAGCGATCTGTCCTCGGTGCGCTATGCCGCGCCTGAGCTGCGCACCAGTGCGCCGATCGTGTCCGAGGAACAGAACTGGACCACGCGCGTCGCCGGCGTGACCCCGGACTATCTCGCGATCCGCAACTGGACCATCGCGCGTGGTGCGTCGATGAGCGAGTCGGATGCGGAAGGCGGCACCAAGGTGGTGGTGCTGGGGCAGACCGTGGTCGACAAGCTGTTCGGCGCGTATGCCGATCCCATCGGCCAGATCGTGCGCATCCGCAACGTGCCGTTCGAGGTGATCGGGGTGCTCGAGCGCAAGGGCCAATCCGGCTTCGGCGAGGACTACGACGATACCGCGATGGTACCGGCACGCACTTTCGAGGACCGGCTGCAGGGGGGGCTGAAGAAATTCATTGCCGGGACCATCTATGTCACGGCTGCACCCGGTGTCAGCACACAGCGCACCGAGCGCGACATCGCCAATCTGCTGCGCGACCGCCATCGCATCGGCCTGGGTCGCGAAGACGATTTCTCGATCCGCAATCTCGAGGAACTGGCCAGCGCCCGCGAAGCCAGCACCCAGACGCTGACCACCTTGCTCGCCGCGATCGCCGCGGTCTCGCTGCTGGTTGGCGGCATCGGCGTGATGAACATCATGCTGGTGTCGGTCACCGAACGCACCCGCGAGATCGGCGTGCGCATGGCGGTGGGCGCGCGGCCCAACGACATCCTGCTGCAGTTCCTGGTCGAGGCGCTGGCGCTGGCGCTGGTCGGCGGCCTGGTCGGTGTGCTGCTGGGCATCGGCATCGCGCAGCGGCTCAGTGCCGGCTTCGGCTGGCCGCTGCTGATCCGGGTGGATGTGGTGATGTACTCGGTGCTGGTCAGCGCCGCCGTCGGCGTGGTGTTCGGTCTCTATCCGGCACGCCGCGCGGCACAGCTCGATCCGATCGAAGCGCTGCGCTACGAGTAACTCTCTCGGTGCTTTCGCATTTCTCGCATGCCACAGTCAATCAACGCCGGCAGTTCGCTTACCATCCGTCCAATTGGGGCGATACCTGCATTGCTTCCCTGAGCCCTTTGGCTGCTGCTGAAATGTTTACTTCCGTTCCTGTAACGATCTTTAATTGAGGCATCTGAGCTAGCGAAAGCTCCCATTCGCTTGATTGTTCAGGTTGTACCATTAAGCCATCAAAAGTTAATCGATATCTGCCGTCTCGAGCCTCAATATGTACTGTGTGCCTAACAGATATCATGCCAAGCATGAAGGGAACCTGAGATATTCCCTTTCCAATAATCCTTTTATTATCTTTGTCTTGAAGTTGAATTACGTCATTTGCAGACCTGTACTGCTTGGCCATCCAAGCCAAGGCACGGCCATAAATCTCATCAGCTGATTGGCCTTCAACGGCAACGATTTCTTCATAATAAAATCCATTTTCTCCGCGCTTCAGTACGGATAATTTTGAGTCATCTATGGGCATTGCCGCGCACCCAGATGCAAGCATTAGCGTAAGAACTAGAAGCACCCAAGTTCTTATACGAGATAGCTGATTCATTGAAATTCCTCTATGAAAATTCATTCAGATGACTCAAAAATTTCTGCGGTTTATTTATATTTCATAGCAACAGTCTATAGCTCTATGAGAGAAAGCTAAAGAAGTCAGAGTATCGCTGACCTCTTAACCGCTTCAGCGATCCCGCACCGGATAGACAAACGCCGCCGCCTGGGTGCCCGTACCGGAATGCGCCGGTGCCATCGGCAACGGTTTGCCGCCGACGACCATGCGTCCGTTGGCATCGACGTAGCTCAGCCACGACACGGTCTTCTGCTTGCCCAGACCCGGCGCGCGATAGTCGCAGACGCCGTCCTTGAACAGTTCTTCCAACTGCTGCCACTGGCCATCGGTGAATGGAATCAGGCCGTAGGCGTCGTTGCGGTCCAGCGGCCGCAGCACGCAGTCGAAGTTGTCGGCGGTATCGGTGTCGCCGGCCACCGTGCGCGGCGTGCCGTAGGCGTACAGCGGCCGCAGCAGGTTGATGCACTCCTCGCCGAGCAGACGTCTGCCGTCGGCCAGCGCGCACATGTCCTGCACCTCGCCCGGACGGTTGATGGAGAGCTTGTCGGCCAGCGGCGTGTCGGAGGCATCGGCCTCGACTCTGGCCAGCCAGTTGTCCATGGCATCCAGCCCCTTGTAGACGTACTGCAGGTCACCGAGCAGCGGCACCGGGCCGGCCCACATGACATGGTTGCGCGCACTGCCGTGCTCGCGCTCGATGCGCCAGCGCACCCACCAGGCATGCACGGAGTCGTGCGCGATGCCGGGATCGGGGCCGACGAAATTGATGATCGCGACGGTGTCGAGATTGTTGGTCATGTTGATCATGCCGCTGCGATAGGCATTGCCGACCGCCGGATGATCGGCCTGGGTGCGCGCCGCCTGCGGCTGCATGTCGACGTCGAGACCGCCGATCTTGACGTTGAGGTCCACGAACATCGCCGGCGTGATCAGGCCCGCGCGCAACACGTTGAGGCCGTACTGCACGCCGGTGTTGCCCAGCGGAATGCCGGTGAAACCCTGGCCGAGCTGTTTTTCGAGATCCGACCAGACTTCCGGCGAACGCGGGCCGAGGATGTGCGGTATCCATTCGATGATGCCGCAGCGCTGGCCGGTCGGATTGCTCACCGGATCGTAGGTGTTCTCGCCAAAGCAGTCGCCGGTGACGCGGGTGGCATCCGCGAACAGGCCGGTATCGGCAACGATGGCGTTGAGATGCGTGAGATGACCTTCCACCGGCCCCCACAGCACCGGGTTCCAGATCACCCCGGGACCCCAGCGACCCGGTGCCTCGAAGTACTTGCGCATCAGGTGCAGGTCGGCGAACTGCAGGCCGGCCGACAGCGAATCCGGATAGGCGCACATGGTCAGCAGGCCCTGATACAGGCCGGGGTAGGCGTTGGCGATGGTCGCCTGCGCGATCGAGCCACCCGAACAACCGGTGCCGATGGTGTAGCGCAACGGGCCGTACTGCTCCACGAAGCGCTCCTTGGCCATCATGATCGATTCGGCATTGAGCGCGACGTCGCAGTTGTGGCCGGTGTTGGCCAGCGCCGTCGACATCACCGCGTAACCCTTGCCCAGCGCATAGATGTAGCTGGGCTCGATCAGCGGCAGGTCGCCGAAGGTCCCGGAATAATCATCCAGCGGTGCGCGGCCCGGCGTGTACTTGGCACCGCAGTTGCCGCCGTGAGTGACCAGCATCTTGCCGTTCCACTGCGATTGCGGCGTCCACGGCTCCCAGGGCTCGCCCGGCTTGTACAGGGTCAGGATCTTGTACTCGTCGCGATCCTGGTAGCCGCGTTCCTGGCGCACGATGAACGGCACCGTCTCGCCGTTCTGGGTCGTGGTCATGGCCACATCGTCGGGTGGATTTTCCGGGTCGTAGGGCAACAGCTCGGTCCCCAGCGTGACCACCGGCAAGGGCTCGAGGATATCGACCAGGGCCTTGGGGCGGTACAGGAAACTGTATTCCGCCGGCTGGTTGCAATGGAGATCGGTGGCGCTGTCCTGGCAACGCACGCGCTTGATTTCCGGGCGCGAGAAGATCGGCCCTTCGTTCGGATAATTGCGGATCACGGCGTGGCCGGTGGCGCCGCGGCCCAGGCGCGCCGTCAGCGTGTTTTCGCCAATGCGCAGGTCCTGCACCAGTCCCATGACGCGGCCGTTCGGGCGCAAGGCAAAGGCGCCGCTGATATCGGTGCCGTTCAGACTGACGCGCAAACCGTCCGGCGCGGCGCCGTCGTTGATGAGCACCTCCACCAGCGCATCGCCGCCGCTGATCAGATCCGCGCGGTTGGAGAGCACCGCGATCGTTGGCGCACCGCTGGCACCGGTCCCCGGCTCAGCGCCGGCAAGCGGCTCGCTGGAACCACAGCCCGCGAGCACCGCGCACGACATCACGACGGCCAGCGCCGTGCCGCGCAGATGGATCAGCATTCGTCTCTCCTCCCAAAAGGTCTTGTTGATGGTCGGGTGTTTCCCCGCCTTCGTCCTGCCAAGTCACAGACAGGGCCGGTCCTGTACCGCATCGCGCAGCGCTTGAAAGAACGTATTGAGACCGATGCGACGGAATCCTGTCTTGCGCATTCGTGCCAAGACACATTGAATTCACGCCAAATGTCGGGGACGAGACGCTACGAGCGCGTCGCCCGCAGCCAGCCGAGGAACAGCAGCGCCAACAGCAGGTCGCCAGCGCCCGCCAGGGCGAGCGGCGTACCGATGGCATCGCCTAGCCAGAGCGTGGTGACGATGGCGAAGACCGCAAGCTTGCCGATGGCGGAGAAACCGACCATTGCGCGCGGAATCTGCGCCTGCAGCGCGAGCCAGCAGTACAGGCCGCCGAACAGCGCGACAAAGCCGCCGAGCATGGCCGGGTAGGGCTGCGGCACCGACGCCGGCAACGCGAACAGCCGAGCCGCGGACATCGTCGGGAACGCCAGCGCAAGCGCTGCTGCGAAATTGAAGGGCACGCTGATCCACAGTGCGCCGCGGATCAGCCCGTGACGATCCACGGCCTGCGTCTCAGCTCAGGAAGCCGCCGTCCACTGCCAGCGTGGTGCCGGTGACATAGCTGGCGGCATCGGACACCAGGTACAGGACGGCCGGTGCAATCTCGGCCGGCTGGGCCACCCGCGCCAGCGGGATGTTCGGCAGGAAATGATTGAGCATCTCCTGGTTCTGGGTCAGCGCCGAGGCGAACTTGGTGTCGGTCAGGCCCGGCAGTACCGCGTTGACACGGATGCCCCACTGGCCGCATTCCTTGGCGAAGGCCTGCGTCATGTTGATCACCGCTGCCTTGGTGATCGAGTAGATGCCCTGGTACCAGCCGGGGGTCACGCCATTGATGCTGGCGATGTTGACGATCGCACCGCGGCCGTTCTTCTTCATCAGCTTGCTGGCCAACGCCGACAGCTCGAAATAGCCACGGATATTGACCTGCAGGGTCTTGTCGACCATGCCCATGTCGGTTTCGGAAATATGGCCGAAGTAGGGATTGGTCGCGGCATTGTTGACCAGGATATCGAGACGTCCGAATGTCTGTTCGATATCGGCGATCAGACGCTGGATATCGGCACTGGAACCGACGTGCGCCGGCATCACGCTGGCCTTGCCGCCAGCCTGCTCGATCTCGGCGCGGACCTTTTCGAGATCCGCCGCCTTGCGAGAGGACAGCACCACGTGTGCGCCCTGTTCGGCCAGCAGCCGGGCAATCGCTTCGCCGATGCCGCGTGAAGCGCCGGTGACCAGTGCCACACGGTCGTTCAGATCGAACAGTCGGGTTGCCATTGCGGGTGCTCTCGGTTGCGGAAAAACAGACGCCGTTCGTCGGAAGGCTGGCGAACGGCGCGATGAAAAGCGGAAACCGGCCTCAGGGAATGCGAACCGGACCTTGCAGGGCACTGCTCAGCGCACGGCCGTTCTTGTCTTTCAGACCGCTGCCGATACTGACCTGGTAGGTATCGGCGTTGCCGACCGGGAACACCAGCATCCGTGCGTTCTTGCTGTTGATTTCCCACTTGCCGTCAACGGCCTTGCCGTTGCTGCCGCTCACGCGCAGCGCGCGGGCGGCGCCCGCCGCGTCGGCGAACTCCGCGTTGAACATCAGCACGATCGCGCGCTTGTACGCGGCGGAGCCGGCGTAGACCAGCGACAGGCTGTCATCGCTGCCCTGACCCCACCACGGCTGCGCCGGGGCGCTGGCCTGCGGGCTGGGCTTGCTCGCGGCCGGCTTCTTCGGCGCGGGTGCGGTGGCTTTCGGCTTGGGGGTCGGCGCGGCCACTGGCGGTTCGGCGGGCGGGGCGGGGGCGGTGACGGTTTCATCGGCAACCGCAGCCGCCGGAGCAGCCGTATCGGTGTCGCTGCCGTCATCGGTTTCGGGGGCAGCTTCCGCTTCAGCAGCTGCGGTATCGCCCGATACCGTTTCATCTTCACCGGCACTGACATTGGCACCGGCATCCGCCGAGGTCGGGTCTGCGTCGGTATCCGCTTGCGCCTCCAGCACGGCCGTTGCTTCCGACGGCGCCTGGGCAGCCTCTTCCGGGGTAACGGCCACCGGCGCTGCTGCCGCTGCCGCGGCCGCATCGGCGGCAGCGTCCGCAGCAGCGGCCAGTGTCGCTTCGTCCTGATGAGGGGCCAGGAAGTTCAACAGGTAATAGGTACCGGCAGCAACGACTGCCGCGGCAACGAACATTTTCACTGCATTATTCATCTGGAACTCCCACCCCTTACCAAATCGCTTTAATTAGTATGGACGCAAGCCTGACAGGTGGTGTTCCGCAGGCAACGGGGAACGGTACGGCGCCTGCCGCCATGCGAAATCCGGGAGGCGCCGGCGCGATGCGGGCCGCGACGGCTTGCCACACGCAGGCGTCCGACTATCTGACAGACGCCTGCGGCAGTCAATGGCGCCAGCGGCGCGAGCGCATGCGGATCGCGCGATAGGACTGGCCTCGCGACACTGCGATAATCAAGGTCTTACCAATTAACCGTATTGGAGCAGCGATGAGCGATCGCTATCTGGATTTCACGAGTTCGTCCTTCGGCAAGGCATTCGCCGGCATGCTGGGTCTGCCAACCCCTCCGCGGCTGCGTCGCGCCGATGCGGCCTGGACGCAGCGTCCGCTCGAAGGGCGTCCGGCACTGCTGGGCACGGCCAGCGGCAGCTCGCTGAGCGCGGCACTCGTCGCCGAGCTGCATGCCATGGGCGCAAGCCTGCGGATCGTGCCCGAGCATCCGGGGCTGGAGCTGATCAAGACGGCAGCTCAGGCCGCTGATGTTGCGCTGTCCGGCAATCCGGCGCCGGACGCGGGCGAGGCGAAGAACGCGGCGATCGTGTTCGACGCCAGCGGCCTGTCGTCGCCCGCGCAGATGCGCGAGCTGTATGACTTCCTGCAGCCGCTGGTGCGCCATCTGCCATCCAATGGGCGCGTGCTGATCGTGTCGCGTGCGCCGGAATCGCGCGATGACGTCTACGGCAAGACCGTCTCCACCGCACTGCGCGGTTTCATGCGCTCGCTGGCCAAGGAAGTCGGCAAGAACGGCTCGACCGCGAACCTGCTCGAAGTCCAGGACGGTGGCGACAACCAGCTGGCGGCGCCGCTGCGCTTTTTCCTCTCCGAGCATTCCGCGTATGTGACCGGCCAGACCTTGGGCGTGGGCCCGGGGCCGCAGGGCGGGGCACTGGCGGGCAGTCTCAATGGCAAGGTGGCACTGGTCACCGGTGCCGCGCGCGGCATCGGTGCGGCGATCGCAACCGTGCTGGCGCGCGAGGGCGCACAAGTGGTCGGCATGGATCATCCCTCGGCCGAAGGTGGCCTGGGTGAAACCATGGCGCGCATCGGCGGTGTCGGTCTGGCACTGGACGTAACCGCCGCTGACGCGGCACAGCGCATCGCCGACGAAACCGGCCAGCGTTACGGCGGACTCGATGTCATCGTCCACAACGCCGGCGTCACCCGCGACAAGATGCTGCGCAACATGCCGGCCCATTTCTGGGACATGGTGCTGGACATCAATCTCGGCTCGATCCTGCGCATCAACGACGGTCTGCTCAAGGGTGGCCTCAAGCAGGATGCGCGCATCGTCTGCATCTCCTCGATCGGCGGCATCGGCGGCAACGCCGGGCAGACCAACTACGCGTCGACCAAGGCCGGCGTCATTGGCTATGCCGAAGCGATGGCGGCGACCCTGGCCAAGCGCGGTGGTGCGATCAACGCGGTGGCACCGGGCTTCATCGAGACCGCCATGACCGCGGCGATGCCGATGGGCCCGCGCGAGGTCGGCCGGCGCATCAACTCGCTGTCGCAGGGTGGCCTGCCGCAGGACATCGCCGAAGCGGTGGCCTTCCTGGCGTCGCCGGCGGCCGGCGGCGTCAACGGTCGCACGCTGCGCGTCTGCGGTCAGAACTGGTTCGGCGCCTGATCTCCGGGCGCTACCCAGAGGCAGCTTGACGGCGGCTGAATTGCGCAGGGGGCTCGGCATGGCGCCGGGCTCCCTGTATGCTTTGCCGCCCCGCGCCGCACCCTTGTTGGTGTGCACGCACTGCAAGACTCTTCAGAGGCTGTTGTGACGACCCCCGTTCATTCACTGGAACGCATTGCTGAATCGCGGCTGCCGACGCCATTCGCTGAATTTCGCATCTCCGTTTATCGCGCTGCCAACGGCAAGGAGCATGTGGTGGTGGCGCTGGGCGATCTCGGCGGCGAACCGCCATTGGTGCGCGTGCATTCCGAATGTCTGACCGGCGATGCGCTGTTCTCGCTGCGCTGCGACTGCGGCGCGCAACTCGACAATGCCCTGCGCAGGATCGCCGAAGACGGTCGTGGTGCGGTGCTGTACCTGCGCCAGGAAGGCCGCGGCATCGGCCTTGGCAACAAGATCCGCGCCTATGAATTGCAGGATCGTGGCGCCGACACGGTCGAAGCCAATCATCAGCTGGGCTTTCCGGCGGACGCGCGCGAGTACAGCCTCGCGGTGGAGTTGCTGGAACTGCTGGGCCTGCGGCGTATCCGGTTGATGACCAACAACCCGCGCAAGCTCGATGCCTTGCAGGCGGACGGCATCGACGTCGTCGAGCGCGTCGCCACCGAGGTGGGTCGCAACCCGCACAACGAAAAATATCTGGCAGCCAAGGCCAGCAAGCTCGGCCACTGGTTGTCGCTGCCGTAATGGACGCGCCACAGGACGGCAAAGCCCCGGGCCTGTTGCGAGAACTGGGCACCTTGACCGTGTCCACCTATCGTCTGTCGCGCGGCATGGTGCCGCTGGGCAAACTGCTCGCCAGCGATGGCGATGTCACCCGCGATGATCTGACGCAAGCGGTCGATCATGTATTCGGCAGCCTTTATCAGCATCCGCTGCTGCGTCAGACCGAGCGTCTGACCGGCTATCTGCGCAGCAAGCGGCTGATCCCCAACGAGCAGTCCACCGAAGAGCTGATCCGCTTCGTGGTCGAGCAGACCGTGGCGCGCTCGCCGGTCCCGGTGCCGGAACAGCTGGTGCAGGAGTTCTGGCAGTTCTTCAACGAACTGTTCGCCACGCCGGAGCTGAAAGGCCTGGGCGAGATGTCGCTGGACATGGTGCGGCTGGTGATCCGCACCTACGAGCCGATGCTGGTGGAGGTGATCAATCTGCTGAAGGCGGGGCGCCGCTTCAACCAGTGGCAGCTGGCCGAGATTCTGCGCCGCGCCGACACCCTCCGCGGCGACGCACTGATCATCCGCCGCCAGATCAAGGCGCTGCGGCACATCAAGCCGTTCTTCCAGGCCGATCCCAAGGATTTCAAGGCACAGGCACAGATCATTGCGCAGATGGTGCGCGAGTTCGGGCCGTTCTTCATCAAGATGGCACAGGCGGCGGCAGCCAATGCCGATTTCCTGCCCGAGGAAATCGCGCGCGAGCTGGCGGTGTTCCATGAAGACGTGCCGCCGATGAACGAAGCCGAGGTGCAGCAGGCGTTCATGGACTGCTACGGCAAGCCGCCGGAACGGATGTACATGGATTTCGACCCGGCGCGGCCGGTGAAATCCGGTTCGATCGGCTCGGTGTATGTCGCCAAGAAACCGTTCATCGAGGACGGAAGGGAAGTGTTGCGCACCGTGGTGATCAAGGTCGGTCGCCACAACATCGACCGCGAGTTCGCAATCGGCAAGCTGGTGCTGGGCCTGGCGATCATGTCGTCGCAGTACTGGGCACCGCATTCGCGGCTGGCGCCGTTCCTGCGTGCGATGCAGGAGCAGGTCGACGAGTTCATCGCAGGCTTCATGGAAGAGCTCGATTTCGAACAGGAGGCGCGCAATCACTTGCGCTTCTACGAACGCAGCCGCCGTTCGGCGATGTGGCGGGTGCCGGCCCTGTATGGCCAGTCGCGGCGCATCATCGAGATGGAATACCTGTCCGATGCCGCAAGCCTGACGCGCGCGATGGCACGGATGCCGCGTTCCAGCCGACGCCGCTTCCAGCAGCAGATTTCCGAGCGTCTGCTGTACACACTGGTCTACCACGTGTTCGTGCATCGCGAGATGCACGGCGACCTGCATCCGGGCAACGTGATGATCGGCAGCGACGGCACGCTGCATTTGATCGACTGGGGCAATGTGGTGCCGCTGGACGGCAAATGGAGTCTGGTCTGGAGTTATCTCGCCGGCGCCATCCTGGCCGATACCGAGATGCTGACCGACGTGTTGATCGAGGTCAGCACGCAACCCGAGGGCAATCGTGCGCGCCGTGCAGAGATCAAGGCCCTGCTCGACGAGACACTGGCGCGCAAGGGCGTGACGCCGCTGACGCGCTGGAATTTCGTGCTGGAGCTGCATCGCGGCGGCATCGCCGGTCTGCATCGTCGCGGTCAGACGGTGCTGCATCTGATGTCGAACACGCAGCAGGCCGGGCTGGTGCTGAGCCGCGATTATCTGCATCTGTCGCGCGCGCTGTTCGCTGCCGCCGGCAGCTTCGGCTCGCTGTACGACCACGAATCAAAACAACGCCTGACGGCCGATCTGCTGCGCGCGATCCTGCGCCTGCCGGTGACGCTGACCCAGGACAAGCTGCACGAGGAGTTGACGGGCCTGCGCCGGCGATTGCTGTGCAGCGTGCCGATGCCGCGTGCCCTGCGTAACCGGCTGTCGCCTTTGGCGCTGCCCTCTCGATAAGGTCTTGCGATGTACCGTCTTGCCCGTGACCTGCTGTTCCGTCTCGATGCCGAGCACGCGCATGAGTTGACCATTGCCGCGTTCAAGCGCCTGCCGCGGCTGTCCACGGCACCGTTTGCGGCGGCGGCCGTTAATGCGCCGGTCGATCTGCTGGGGTTGAAGTTCCGCAATCGTGTCGGGCTGGCGGCCGGGCTCGACAAGAACGGCGAGTGCCTGCGTGCCTGGTCGCAACTCGGATTCGGGTTCGTCGAGATCGGCACCGTGACGCCGCGACCGCAGCCCGGCAATCCGCGGCCGCGCATGTTCCGACTGCCGCAGCAGCAGGCCTTGATCAATCGCCTCGGATTCAACAACAAGGGCGTCGATCATCTGCTCGCGGAGGTGGCCGAGGCCGGCTTTGACGGCGTGCTCGGGATCAATATCGGCAAGAATTTCGACACGCCGCTGGAACTGGCGGCACAGGACTACCTGATCTGTCTGCGCAAGGTCTACGCGGCGGCCAGCTACATCACCGTCAACATCTCTTCGCCGAACACCAAGAATCTGCGCGACCTTCAGGACGAGGCGCGCCTGCGCGAACTGCTGGTGCTGCTGCGCGAAGAAGGGGAACGTCTGGCGCAGCAGCATGGCGTGCGGCGCCCGATCCTGGTCAAGATCGCACCAGATGTCTCCGATGCGCAGCTCGATGGCATTGCCGTGGCCGCGCGTGAATCCGGGATCGATGGTCTGATCGCGACCAATACCACCATCGGGCGCCCCGGTCTCGAAGGCGTGCGTCATGGCGCGGAAACCGGTGGTCTGTCCGGTGCGCCGCTGCGACCTCTGGCGGAAGATACGCTGCGTCGTTTGCGGGCTCGTGTCGGCAGCGATTTTCCGCTGGTCGGCGTGGGCGGCATCTGCTCGGGCGCCGACGCCTCGGCAAGACGTGCCGCGGGCGCCGATCTGGTGCAGATCTATACCGGCTTCATCTATCGCGGGCCGGCCCTGATCACGGAGTGTGCGCGGGCGCTGGCTTAGTGCCTTCTGGTGCGATCCGCGGTTGCCGCGATCACGACGAATCCAGTAGAGTCGCCCAGCAAAAAAACCGTCGCAGCATCAGCCAGGGGGATGTCAGATGCGTATCAAATTACTGTGTGCCGCGGTCGCGGCCACGCTGTGGGCCGGATCGGCCGCAGCGGTCAACGTTGACGATTACGCCATTCCGTACGTCGGTGCTGCCTATCTCTACGAGTTCTCCGACAGCGCTCGCGACTCGAAGAACGGGCAGGGCTTCCAGCTGCATCTGGGCTGGCCGCTGGCCGATTACGGATTCTCCAACTGGGCGGCGGAACTGACCTATCACGACCTCGGCCGCAAGCGCGAGATCGATCGCCGCAAGGATTACCAGTCGGGACTGATGCTGGACTTCGTCTACGACCTCGGCACCTATGCCTGGGGCGATGAGGCGCTGCAGTCGCCGCACTTCAAGCCGTTCCTGCTCGCCGGTTTCGGTCTCGTCAATGACGACGTCCGCGGCGATGACAGCAACAATTTCGGCATCAATGTCGGCGCCGGCCTGCTGTTTCCGCTGAACTGGCAAGGCCTCGCCGCAAGACTCGAAGCACGCGTGCTCGGCCAGAACAACGACAAGTCGGTTCCGGGAGAGGACATCCTGATCGACTATCGCGTCAGTCTCGGCCTGCAGATTCCGTTGACGCCGCTGTTCGCCCCCGGAAAAACCGTCGCGCCGGCGCAGGAATGCGAACTCGCCGTGGTCGATCCGGTCACCGGCCGCAGCGACTGCGGTGCCGATTCCGATCGTGATGGCGTGGCTGACAGCGCCGACGAATGCCCGCTGACACCGGAAGGCACCAAGGTTGACGCGCGTGGCTGCCCGGTGGATCTGGGCAATGACGAGGACGGCGACGGCGTGATCAACAGCCTGGATGCCTGCCCCGGCACGCAGCAGGGCCTGCGGGTCGACGCACGCGGTTGCGTGGTGGCACAGACCGCGGTGCTGCGCGGCGTCAACTTCGAGAACGACTCGGCGCGCCTGACGACCGAGGCCAAGCGTCTGCTCGACGATTCCGCCCAGACCCTGAAGAATCAGTCGAACCTCAGCGTGCTGATCGCGGGGCATACCGACAGCAATGGCGACGAGGCCTACAATCTGTCGCTGTCGCAGCAACGCGCCGAGTCGGTGCGCCAGTACCTGATCGCTCGCGGCGCACCGGCCTCGCGCCTCAGCGCTCAGGGCTTTGGCGAAAGCGAGCCGGCTGAATCGAACGACACCGCGGCGGGCCGCGCCAACAACCGTCGCGTCGAGTTCCGTCTGGTCGTCGAATAAGTATTCTTCCGTGATCGGGGCCACGTGATCCCTGCGGTCACGTGGCCTTTTTCATGGCAGCTCGAGTTCGTAACCGCATGCCGCAAACACCGTCCTCCGAGGTCGCATCGCCCTGTATCCAGATCTGTCAGCTCGACGCTGCGCAGATCTGCATCGGCTGTGGCCGCAGCATTCGCGAAATCGGTGAATGGTCAGTGGCATCTTCCGAACGACGGTTGCAGATTCGTGCCGAGGCACAGCAGCGACAACAGGCGGCAGGCCGGGGAAATCTCACCTCATGAACAGCAAGCCAACCCTCCAGGATTTCACGCATGCGGTGGAGATCGCGACCCGCTGGTCGGATCTCGATGCCCTGGGTCACGTCAACAACACGCGCTTCTTCACCTTCGACGAAAGCGCACGGCTCGATTACTTCAGCGTGCTGATGCGCGACGATCCGGGCTTCTGGAAAGGCTACGGCTTGATCCTGGCGCGGATCGAATGTGATTTCGTCGCGCAGCTGCATCATCCGGCGCAACTGCGGACCGGGTTTCGGATCAGCCGTGTCGGCCGTTCCAGCATGAATACCGAAGCCGCGCACTTCAACGGCGAGCAGTTGATCGCCATCAGCCGTGGCGTGGTGGTCTGGTTCGATTACGGACAGCAGCGGCCGCTGCCGATTCCCGAGGCCGTGCGGCAGAAGATCGTGGCCTACGAACGACTCGCGCCGGAACTCGCGAGCTGAGCCTCGGGCACAAGGCCGAACTCAGATCCGCAGCTCGGAGAACTCGCGCGCCGGCAGCGCTTCTTCCCACAGCGGATTGAACTCGCGCAGCTGGCGCCGCGCCTGCAGCGGCGCCTCCGGATGGCACTGCGCCTGCAACTGATCGTGACGCTCGCGGAACAGCAGCGAGCGTTCATCGCAGATCAGGTACTCCGTCAGCAGCAGTCGCTGCGTCTCCGGCAACTGCCGGCAATGGATGCGGCTGCTGAGGCGGCGCGACAGCTCGATCAGCCGCGGCGCGTTGCGCAAGGCCTGCTGCGGCTGGTTCACCAGGATGCGTATACGACTGCGACTGCTGCCGAGTGCGAAGGCCTGCAGTCGCTCGGCGAACGCATCGCTGCCGAAACCGCGCGGATCGAGCGCATACGACAGCAATGCGACTTCCCGTTGCGCACCGTCCAACCGCGCCAGCGCTGCGTCCTGGAAGGCGAGTGTGCCTTCCAGGACGATCGGCGTGGCGGCGTTGGATTCGTGCACGACGCCGATCTCAGAGATCCAGCGCCTGCTGTGCGGCGTTGCCGGTGTAGCTGCCCGGCGTCATCTTCAGCAGCCGCTGCTTTTCCGCCTCCGGCAGTTCGAGGCCGGAAACGAATTCGCGGATCACCTCGCGCCCTACCTTCTGGCCGCGGGTCAGGCGCTTCAGCTGTTCGTAGGGCTCGGGCAGACCATAACGGCGCATCACCGTCTGGATCGCTTCGCCGAGCACTTCCCAGTTGTTGTCGAGATCCTGACCCATGCGCCAGGCATCGGCCTCGAGCTTGCTGATGCCTTTCAGCACAGCCTGATAGGCGATCATCGAATGCGCCGCGCCGACACCGAGATTGCGCAGCACCGTGGAGTCGGTCAGATCGCGCTGCCAGCGCGAGATCGGCAGCTTCTCGGCGAGATGCTGCAGGATCGCGTTGGCGATGCCGAGATTGCCTTCACCGTTTTCGAAATCGATCGGGTTGACCTTGTGCGGCATGGTCGAACTGCCAACTTCGCCGGCGACGGTACGCTGCTTGAAGTAGCCGACCGAGATGTAGCTCCAGATGTCGCGGCAGAAGTCGAGCAGGATGGTGTTGAAGCGCGACAGCGCGTGGAAATACTCGGCGATGTAGTCGTGCGGTTCGATCTGCGTGGTCGCCGGGCTCTGCTCGATGCCGAGGCCGGCGATGAACTCGCGCGACAGCGCCGGCCAGTCCACATCCGGGTAGGCTGCGAGATGCGCATTCCAGTTGCCCACGGCGCCATTCATCTTGCCGAGGATCGGCACCGCGGCGAACTGCTCGCGGGTGCGACGCAGGCGCTGCGCAAACACCGCCATTTCCTTGCCCAGCGTGGTCGGCGAGGCCGGCTGCCCGTGGGTGCGCGCCAGCATCGGCTGCTCGGCATAGGAGCGTGCGAGGCCGGAGATCGCTTTGATGATCTTGTCGAGGGCCGGCAGCAGCACCTGTTCGCGCGAGTCCTTGAGCATCAGCGCATTCGACAGGTTGTTGACGTCTTCGGACGTGCAGGCGAAATGGATGAATTCCTTGATCCCGGCCAGCTCCGCATGCGAGCTGATCTTTTCCTTCAGGTAGTACTCCACCGCCTTGACGTCGTGGTTGGTGGTGTCTTCGATGGTCTTGACCCGCTGCGCCTCGTTGAGGTCGAAACCGCTCGCGATCTTTTCGAGCTTTTCGCTGGCCGAGGCCGACAACGTCGCCACTTCGGGAACACCCGGATGCGCGGCCAGCGATTTCAGCCAGCGGATTTCCGCGAGCACGCGGTAACGCATCAGGCCGTATTCGCTGAAGATGCCCCGCAGTTGCACGGTTTTTTCGGCATAGCGGCCGTCGATCGGAGAGATGGCGGAAAGCGAAGTCAGTTTCATGGAAAGTTCTATTGGTGGTGCCACGGCGACTGGGCGCGGAGGAGGGCCGCGATCCGCGCAGCGGCGGGGACACGATTTGTTAGGCTGCGGGGGTATTTTATCCGAGGCCGCGGCCCGATCCGCGGAAAACCGTCATGGCAGGGTCAAAAACCGGAAATTCCCGTAAAACCGCCGCCAAGGGCGGCTTCCGTCAGGAGCATGACAGCCTCGGCGCGCTGCAAGTGCCTGCGGACGCCCTGTGGGGTGCGCAAACCCAGCGTGCCGTCGAAAACTTTCCGATTTCCGGCCTGCGCATGCCGCGCGGCTTCATCCGCGCACTCGGGCTGATCAAGCGCGCCGCCGCCGAGGTCAACACCCGCCTCGGGCTGCTGTCGGCACGCAAGGCCAGGGCCATCGCCACGGCCGCGCAGGCAGTCGCCGACGGCGAATACGACGCGCAGTTCCCGATCGACGTGTTCCAGACCGGCTCCGGCACCTCCAGCAACATGAACGCCAACGAGGTGATTGCGCATCTCGCGACGCAGCAGCTGCAGTCGCCGGTGCATCCCAACGATCACGTGAACTATGGCCAGTCGTCGAACGATGTCATTCCCAGCGCGATCCACCTGAGCGCGGCGCTGGCGGTGCACGAGGATTTGCTGCCGGCGCTGACGCATCTGGCCAGGACCATCGAGCAGCGTGCGCGCAAGCTGTCGCGCAGCACCAAGACCGGCCGTACCCATCTGATGGACGCGATGCCGGTGACCTTCGGTCAGGAGCTGTCGGGCTGGGCACAGCAACTGCGCAGCGGCATCGACCGGGTCAAGGCGGTACAGCCACGGCTGCATCAGCTGGCGCTGGGCGGTACCGCGGTCGGCACCGGCATCAACGCGCATCCGCAGTTCGGTCGGCGCTGCGCGGCGGTGTTGTCGCAGCGCAGCGGCCTGAAGCTGCAGCCGGCTGAAAATCTGTTTGAAGCCCTGTCCAGCCAGGACACCGCCGCGGAGCTGTCCGGCGCCCTGAAAGTGCTGGCGATCTCGCTGACCAAGATCGCCAACGATCTGCGCTGGATGAACTCGGGTCCGCTGGCCGGATTGGCCGAGATCGAGCTGCCGAGCCTGCAGCCGGGCTCGTCGATCATGCCCGGCAAGGTCAATCCGGTGATGCCGGAAGCGGTGTGCATGGTCGCGGCGCGGGTGATCGGCAACGACGCCACCATCGCGATCGCCGCGCAATCCGGCAATTTCCAGCTCAACGTGCAGCTGCCGCTGATTGCGCACACCCTGCTGCAGAGCATCGAACTGCTGGCGAATGTCAGCCGCCTGCTGGCGGACAAGGCGATCGCCGGATTCACCGTGCGCGAGGCGCGGGTGCGCGAAGCCCTGGGCCGCAATCCGATCCTGATCACCGCCGCCAACGCGGTGATCGGTTACGAGAAGGGCGCGGCGATCGCCAAGCGCGCCTACCGCGAGGGACGTCCCGTGCTGGAGGTGGCGATCGAGGAAACCGGCTTGCCGCGGGCCCTGCTGGCGCGCTTGCTGGACCCGGCGGCCCTGACCCGCGGCGGCATCCACGAGGCGTGAGGCAGCGGCGGCTGAGCGCGGACCGGCGCTGCGAGGGCGGGCCAACATCGGGTAGCATTCGCGCGCCGCTTTTTCCGGCCAGAAATTCCCAGCAAGGCTTGCCATGACCACGATTCGCCAGGAAGATTTCATTCAGTCGATCGCCGACGCCTACCAGTACATCAGCTACTACCATCCGCTGGACTACATCCAGGCGCTGGGCGATGCCTACGAGCGTGAAGAATCGCCGGCTGCCAAGGACGCGATCGCGCAGATCCTGACCAACTCGCGCATGTGCGCCGAGGGCCGCCGTCCGATCTGCC
>JBEBWZ010000019.1:0-37456 GCA_040391865.1 Solimonas flava | reverse complement strand
CATCTGCTGAAGCCGAAATCGGGCGGCTTCGCGTTTGCCTTGACGGCGCTGGGCGAGCGCCTGAATTCGCTGCTCGACGTGACCATCGTCTATCCGGAAGGCGCGGGCGGCTTCTGGGATTTCCTCTGCGGCCGCATGCGCAAGGTGGTCGTCGAGGTGCGTGAACTGCGGATCGCACCGGAGTTCTACCACGGCGACTATGAGTCGGACCCGGCGTTCCGTGCGCGCTTCCAGGCGTGGATCGGCGAGCTGTGGGCGCAGAAGGATCAGCGTATCGGCGAACTGCTGGCGGAAAGCAAGGCGCCGCCAGCGCGCCAGGGCACGGCGTTCTAGTTGCGATAGAACTGCTGGTTGAACTTGATCGCGATCGGCGCGTCGGCGCCCTGCGGCAACACGCTGAGATCCAGTGTCAGGAACTCGCCGTCGAGGACCGGGAAGCTGGCGACGACGTAATGCACCTCACCCTCGCGGATCGGCCGCAGCTGCAGTTTGTCGACATGGCCGATCAGGCTGCGCGCCTGACCCTGGGCCGTGGCGGCTACCGGGAGGTACTGGCCGGCCTCGTCGCGCTGCTGCGCATTGAGTACCAGCAGCGCCTCGTTGCGTGAGCGGGTCACGCCGAACTGGCGCGCGATGTCCGGCAGCAGCTGCGTGCTGTTGATCGCCGAGTAGTGCACGCGATAGCGGCCGGCATCGACGAACTGTTCGGCGCTGGCGACGCTGCTCAGCAACAGGGCCGCGCTGGCCAGCCACAGTTTGAAATTCATGTGCTCAATCCGGTGATCTGCGGCGCGCGCAGCATGTATTGCGCCACTTCGCTGAACAGGTTGGGCGCCAGGCGAATCCGCAGCCCTTCGCGGTGCGAACGATCCAGCAGGCGACGATTGATGATGCTCCAGCCGCGCTGCGCGCACAGGCTTTCGAAATCGTTGGTGGTGCACAGATGGATGTTGGGCGTGTCGTACCAACGATCCGGCAGCGAGGGCGTGACCGGCATATGCCCCCAGGCCAGCGCCTGACGCACGCGCCAGTGACCGAAGTTGGGGAAGGTGACGATGCCGATGCGGCCGACGCGCAGGATTTCCGCGAGCGCGAAATCGGGACGTTGCAGTGCCTGCAGCGCCTGCGACATCACCACGTAATCGAAGGAGCCGGTCTCGAAATCGTCAAGACCGTGATCGAGGTCGGCATGAATGACGTTGACGCCGCGCGCGACGCAGCGCGCCACATTCAGCGGATCGATCTCCAGGCCGTAGCCGCGTACGCCGTGCGTCTGCGCCAGGTGCGCGAGCAGGGTGCCGTCGCCACAGCCGAGATCGAGGATGCGCGAGCCGGGCTTGATCCAGTCGCCGATCAGGGCGAGGTCCGGGCGCAGGTTCAGTGGCGCGTTCATGTGCCCACCTCGGTCGCGATGCGCGCGAGATAGCTGCGCAGCACGTCGTGGTACTGCGGGATCGGCATCAGGAAATCGTCGTGGCCGAGCTGCGAATCGATCAGCGCGTACGACACTTCACGATCCGCTTCGATCAGCGCCTGCACGATCTCGCGCGAGCGCGCCGGCGAGAAGCGCCAGTCGCTGGCGAAGGCGATCACCAGGAAGCGTGCCTGCGCGCGGCGGAACGCGGCGGCAAGGTTGTCGCCGTGCTCGCGTGCCGGGTCGAAGTAATCCAGCGCCTTGGTCATCAGCAGGTAGGTGTTGGCGTCGAAGCGATCGACGAATGCCTGTCCCTGGTAGCGGAGGTAGCTTTCGACCTCGAACTCGACGTCGAAATTGAACGTGGGCGCGGCTTTCAGATCGTTGCCGAACTTGGCGCGCATCGCGCCGTCGGACAGATAGGTGATGTGGCCGAGCATCCGCGCCAGCTTCAGGCCGCGCGACGGCACCACGCCATGATCGTAGAAACGGCCGCCATGGAAATCGGGATCGGACAGGATCGCCTGTCGCGCGATTTCATTGAACGCGATGTTCTGTGCCGACAGCTGCGGTGCCGAGGCGATGACCACCGCGCTGCGCACGCGTTCGGGCAGGTCGATGGTCCATTGCATGACCTGCATGCCGCCGAGCGAGCCGCCAATGATCGCGGCCCAGCAGGCGATGCCGAGCTGGTCCGCCAGCAAGGCCTGCGAGCGCACCCAATCGCGCACCGTCAGCAGCGGAAAGTCCGGACCCCAGGGTTTGCCGGTATCCGGGTTGATCGTGTTCGGGCCGCTGGAGCCACGACAGCCGCCGAGGTTGTTCAGCGACACCACGAAGAAACGGTTGGTATCGATCGGCTTGCCGGGGCCGATGCAGTTGTCCCACCAGCCGGGCTTGCGCGCGTCATCGCTGTCATAGCCGGCGGCATGATGGTCGCCCGACAGCGCGTGACAGATCAGCACCGCGTTGGAGCGCTCGGCGTTGAGCGTGCCGTAGGTTTCGATCACCAGTTCGTGCTGCGGCAGCACGCGACCGCAATCGAGCGCCAGCGGATGGTCGATCAGCAGCTTGCGCGGTGTCACCAGACCTACGGAGTCTGGGGGAAGTCCCGGAGGCATCGCGGTGTTCAGCGGAAGGCGCCGGGCAGCGGCAGCAGCCGGTTCAGGACCTGCAGCAGCAGGATCAGCACCAGCGGCGACAGATCCAGGCCGGACAGCGACGGGATGATGCGGCGCACCGGTCGCAGCAAGGGTTCGTTCATGCTCCACAGGATGTTGCTGGCGGGATTGTTCACGCCCGGCCCCAGCCACGACATGATCGCCTGCACGAACAGGGTGAAGGTGTAGAGATTGACCGTCAGCACCAGCAGCTTCAGCACGGCGAACCACAGCGCCGCCGGTGCCGCCACGCGGAATCCGAGCAGATTGATGATGCTGTAGATGTACAGCACCGCCAGCACCGTCACCGAGGCCGCAGCGGCCAGGTTGGCGCCCCGGAACACCGGCAGGTAGGGCCTCAGGAAATCGGTGGGGAAGCGCGTGACGCGCCAGATCACCTGCGAGATCGGGTTGTAGAAGTCGGCGCGCACCCACTGCAGGATGATGCGCAGCAGAAACGCCCACAACAGCAGATCGAACAGTGTGGTGACCAGGAACAGCAGCGCGTTTGATCCGTTGGCGCCCATCACGACTCCTTGCTCAGCTGTAGGCCCAGTTCTGCGCCGCGGGCCGCGGCGGCGGCGAGCGCGTCTGCAAAGATGGTACGCAGATCGGCGCTTTCAAGGTGCGCGACCGCCGCTTCGGTGGTGCCGCCTCTGGAGGTGACATTGGCGCGCAGGGTTGCGACATCGGTACCGGCATCGGCCATCTTTGCGCTGCCGACAAAGGTCTGCAACGCCAGTTTGGCGGCCACGTCGGGCGCCAGGCCGAGCTTCACGCCGGCTTCGCGCAACGCTTCGGTCAGCAGGAAGAAATATGCGGGGCCGGAACCGGAGAGCGCGGTGACGGCGTCCATCTCGGTTTCCGCGCCCAGCCAGACGCAGCTGCCGGCGGCATTGAGAATGCGCTCGGCCAGCTGTCGCGCCGGGACCGGTGTTTCCGGCGGCGCGTACAGGCCGGTGATGCCGGCGCCGAGCAGGGCCGGGGTATTGGGCATGGTGCGCACGTAATGCACGCGATCGCCCAGCCAGGACTGCAGGCTGGCCAGGCGGATGCCGGCGGCGATCGAGACCACCACGCAGCCGGTGTCCAGCTGCAGGCCGTGCAGGGCTTCGCGCATCTGCTGCGGTTTGACCGCCAGCACCAGGGCATTGGCACCGGTCACGATCGTGGCCGCCTGCGGTGCGACCTGGATCCCGAACTGCGTGCGCAGCCATTCGGCGCGCTCCGTGTTGGGTTCCGCGACGCGCAGTGCCTCGGGCGCATGGCCCGCCGCCAGCAACCCGCCGATCAGGCTGGCCGCCATGTTGCCGCCGCCGATAAATGCAATCACCACTGCCATGAAATCCGTGGGTTCTGTCAGAAAACTGGGGGGCGGCGACGCAGGTCGCCGGTGAGTGCGCGGTATCATAGGGCATGATGCCCGCCAAGACGATGCACCCGTGACCCCTCCTTCGCCTCCCCGCAAACCCGCTCCCGCACTGCGCAAACTGCTCGAGCAGTATCGCAGCCGCATCGAGTCGGCCCAGGTCTATGACGTTGCGGTGATTTCGGCGCTCGAAGAGGCGCACAAGCTCTCGGCAAGGCTCGGCAACCGCGTGCTGCTGAAGCGGGAGGACACGCAGTCGGTCCATTCCTTCAAGCTGCGCGGCGCCTACAACAAGATCGTGCAGCTCAGTGCTGCCGAGCGTGCGCGCGGGGTGATTGCGGCGTCGGCCGGCAACCACGCGCAGGGTGTGGCACTGGCGGCCAGGAAGCTGGGGCTGACGGCCTGGATCGTGATGCCGCGTACCACGCCCTCGGTGAAGGTCGAAGCGGTGCGGGCGCTGGGCGGCAAGGCGATCCTGCATGGCGACGCCTACGACGATGCCCGCGAACATGCCGAGGCGCTGGTGGCCGAGAAGGGCATGACCATGGTGCATCCCTATGACGACGTCGATGTGATCGCCGGGCAGGGCACCGTGGCCCGCGAACTGACACAGCAATGCCATGGGCTGGATGCGGTGTTCGTGCCGGTGGGCGGCGGCGGGCTGCTGGCGGGTGTGGCCGCGTGGATCAAGGCGACACAGCCGCAGATCAAGGTGATCGCGGTCGAGCCCGAGGATTCCAATTGCTTTGCCGCGGCGCTGACGGCCGGCCGCCGTGTCACGCTGCCGCAGGTCAGCCTGTTCGCCGACGGCGTCGCGGTGCGCCAGATCGGTGAAGAGACCTTTCGCGTCGCGCGGCATCTGGTGGACGAAACCGTGCTGGTCAGTGCCGATGAGATCTGCGCGGCGATCCGCGACAGCTTCTACGAGAACCGCTCGCTGCCGGAACCGGCGGGTGCGCTGGCGATCGCCGGGATCAAGCGCTGGGTGCAGGAGCACGGCGTCAAGGGCAAGACCCTGGCGGCGATCGTGTCCGGTGCCAATCTCAACTTCGACCGTTTGCGTTATGTCGCCGAGCGCGCCGAACTGGGTGACGAGGCCGAAGCGCTGCTGGCGGTGACGCTGCCGGAACGGCCGGGGGCCTACCGGCAGTTCCTGCGCCAGCTGGGGCGGCGGGCGATCACCGAGTTCAACTATCGCTATGCCAATGGCGGGCAGGCGCAGGTGTTCGTCGGGCTGAAGCTGAGTGGCGGTGCCGAGGAGCTGGAAACCCTGGTCGCCAACCTCCAGGATCATGGCTACGCCGTGCTCAACCTGCATGACAATGAGATGGCCAAGGACCATATCCGGTTCATGGTCGGCGGCCGTTGCGCGGGGCTGCCGGACGAACGCCTGTTCCGGTTTGAATTTCCGGAACGGCCGGGCGCGTTGGCGGACTTCCTGCAGGTGATCGGCGCACGCTGGAACATCTCGCTGTTCCACTACCGCAATCACGGTGCCGCCGAGGGGCGGGTGCTGTGCGGTCTGCAGGTGCCGAAGAAGGAGTGGGCCGAATGCCGCCGCTCCTTCGATGCGCTGGGCTACGAATACGCCGAGGAAAGCGACAATCCGGCGTACCGGCTGTTTCTCGGCACCGAATGAAGCGCTGAGACGGGATGGCGCTGCGTGCTGACACAGCGCCGCTGCCGGCGCGGACTTACTTTCCTTCGAGTTTCAGGATGTACTTCCAGTGCTCCGGGCGCACCGGAATCACCGACAGCCGTGTGCCCGGCGCCAGCAGTTGCAGGCCGCGCAGCTGTGCTTCGTGCTCACGCAGTGTCGCCAGGCTGATCGGGGCCTTCAGCTTGCGCTCGAACTTCACGTCGACCAGCAGCCAGCGCGGTTCTTCCTGTTTGGCCTTGGGGTCGTAGTGATCGGACTTCGGATCGAACTGGGTCGGATCCGGATAGCCGTTGGAGACGATGCTGATGATGCCGGCAATCGCCGGTACCGCACAGCTGGAGTGATAGAAGAACGCCTTGTCGCCGGACTTCATCTGATCGCGGAACATGTTGCGCACCTGATAGTTGCGCACACCGTCCCAGCTCTCGGTCTGCTGCGGCCGCGCCGCGAGATCGTCGATCGAGAAGCAATCGGGTTCGGACTTCATCAGCCAGTAATTCATTACCGCATTCCTTGTTCAGTGATGACGGCGTCGAGGCGCACGTCCCAGGGGTCGTTGGGAACCTGTTCGATCTGCTGCAGCGCGTAACCGTAGCCGAGGTACAGCGGCCTGCGGAAACTGCGGGGCGCCTGCAGCCAGCGATCGTAATAGCCGCCGCCGGTGCCGAGACGATAGCGACGTGCGTCGAAACCCACCAGCGGCAGGATCACGGCGTCGAGCTGAGTGCGTGTGCGCAACGGACGTCGTGCGACCGGTTCATCGATGCCGTAGCGATTGCGCCGCAAGGTGTTGTTTGCGCGCTGCACCACCATCTGCATCTGCGCGCCACGACGCACCAGCGGCAGGCTGACTTCACAACCGTGGCGCTGCAGCGCGCGCAGCAGTGGTGCGGTATCGAGTTCGGAGCCGTAGGCGAGATACAGCGCGATGCGGTGGCAGCGCAGTCTGCGCAGCAGTCGCAATGCATGCCGTGCGGCGGCCTGCGCGGCCACGCGGCGCTGCAGGGCAGGAACGGCAGCACGCCGCGTCCGCAGTTCGCGGCGCAACGTGTGCTTGGATGGAAAGGTGTCTCCCGCCTGTGCCGTCATCGGTCATCGACCTTGAGACAGCGTCTCAAGTGGGTGCTGCGCCATGCCTTCGGGCTTCCCACTACGGGGTGGGCCTGCACGCCCGGCTCGGGTATAGCTCCCGGGGGGTTGCAAATAGGCTCAAGGGGTTCCAGACCAATACTCGAACACCGCAGGAGACACGCTGCAAGGATAGCATTGCCAGCGGGGATGAGGGCCATGCCGATAGGCCTTCCGTCGGCTGCGCGGGACCTGCGGCGCGGTTATTCCAGCGACAGGGTGGTGTCGATGTCCAGCGACATCTGCTTGAGGCGGTTGACCGCCTCCGGGCTGACCTGCGCCACGCCTTCAACGCCCTTGATTTCCAGCAGCTCGCGCGCGATGTTCAGCGCCGCCATGACCGCAATCTTTTCCGCGCCCAGGGCTTTGCCGCGCTTGCGGATGGTGGTCATGCGCTCGTTCAGGTAATCCGCCGATTTCACCAGCGCTTCGTGCTCGTCGGGCGAGCACATGACGCTGTATTCCTTGCCCATGATCCGCACGGTGACGCTCAGCGGATCTTTCTCGGCCTTGGGGCCGCTCACAGTCGTGGTCATGATTCCGGCTCCGATTCGAGCGACCGCACCCGTTCGACGATCCCCTCGATCCGGCGCCGCAATTCCGCATTCAAAGCCAGCAGGCGGTCGCGTTCCTGCAGTGCGCGCTTCTGCTCCAGACGTGCCTGGCGATAGGCGGCCATCAGGCGCTGCGTACGGTCTTCGAGCTGTTGGATTTCGGCTTCGAGCATGGGGGCCGATCAGGCGAACAAGGCAAATGAAAAAGGGGCGGCGACCTTGAGTATAAGGCCGCCGCCCCCGGAAGGGAGAGCGCTGGTGCTTTATTGCAGCAACAGGAACAGCGCACCCGGACCGCGGCGTAGCTGCAGCAGCAACTGGCCCTTGCCGCTGGTGAGCTTGGTGAACTCATCCATGGTTTCCACCGGCTTGCGGTTGATGCTGATGATCACGTCGTCGGGACGCAGCCCGGCGCGTGCAGCCGGTGAATTCGGCTGCACTGTCTTGACCACGATGCCGCGATCCGCGTCGGCATTGCGGGTGCTGTCGTCCACCACTGCAAACGTTGCGCCCGCAAAGCGCTGGTTCACGTCATTACCGGCGGCCACCGCGTCGCTGTCCTTGCCGATGGTGACCGACAGGGTCTTGGGCTTGCCGTCGCGGAACAGTTTCATGCTGACTTTGTCGCCGACGCGCAACAGGCCGACGATGTTGCGCAGCTGCTGGAAGTCGACAATGGTCTTGCCATTGGCTTCGACGATCAGGTCGCCGCCCTTGATTCCGGCCTTGTCCGCCGGCGATCCGGGGACTACGCGACCGACCAGGGCGCCGCGGTTGCTGGGCAGGTTCAGTGCCTTGGCCAGTTCCGGCGTCAGTTCCTGACCGCCAACCACGCCGATGCGGCCGCGCTCGACCGAACCGTGGTCGATCAGCTGCGCCATGATCGACTTGACCAGATTCGACGGGATCGCGAAGCCGATGCCGATATTGCCGCCGGAGCGCGAATAGATCATCGAAGGCACGCCGACCAGCTGGCCGCGCAGATCGACCAGCGCGCCGCCGGAGTTGCCGGGGTTGATCGAGGCGTCGGTCTGCACGAAGTCGCCGAGGCCATTGCCGACGCCGGTGCGGCCCAGGGCGCTGACGATGCCGCTGGTGACGGTCTGGCTGAGGTTGAACGGCGAACCGATGGCCACCACGTAATCGCCGACCTGCAGGGCGTCGGAATTGCCCAGCGGCAGTGCGGTGAGGTCCTTGGCTTCGATCTGCAGCACCGCGAGATCGGTCTCGGCGTCGCGGCCGATCAGCTTGGCTTCGAACTCGCGATCGTCGCTGAGGCGGACCTTGATTTCCTTGGCGCGCTCGACGACGTGGTTGTTGGTGATGACGTAGCCCTTGCCGGCATCGACGATCACACCGGAGCCGACCGACTGGAATTCACGCTCCTGCGGCTGCTGCTGTTCCGGCGTGCCGAAGAAGCGGCGGAAGAACGGGTCGTCCATGAACGGCCCCAGGGGATTCTGCGCCTGCGCTTCGCCGGTGACGGCAACGTTGACCACGCCCGGCATCACCGTCTTCAGCATCGGCGCCAGCGACGGTACGCCTTGCTGCTGCAGGATCGGCGTCGCAACCGGAACGGGAATCACACTGGCATCGGCATGCACGACAGACGGCGCGCCGGACATCATGAACGCGGCGGCCACGATCGACGCCGAAACCGCGATCGGAGCAAATATCTTGACTGCGAATTCTTTGGACATCGTCTTGTGTTCTCAAGTGACTGCGGGTGGGCAGCGCGGCTAAGACCGTGTTTCGGGCTCCGAGTTTCGCGCGGGACGGACCGGGTGAAAAGTCTCGCTTCAGCGCGGTATGCGGATCTGCGGGTTGAGGCTGTACAGGCCATTGAGGCGTGCACTGGCCAGCACGTGGCCCCGCAGTGCCTGGCGCAGGTCGGCCAGGGTATAGGCGCCTTCCACGGCGCAACGCTCGAGGTCGGTGGCAAGAATCTCGAACTGGTAGCGATGCACGCGCGCATCGTTCCAAGGCGGGCAGGGGCCGTCATAGCCGAGATAGCTGCCTTCCATCGCTGCGTCGCCGCCGAACCAGCCGGTGTAGTCATTGACGCCCTGGCGACTGCCTTCGGGGCCTTGAGGCGCGCGCTTGCCATGCGCAATGACGCCCTCCGAACAGGCGCCTTCAGCCAGCTCGGTCACGCTTGCCGGAATATCGACCATCAACCAATGCACGAATTCGGCACGCGGCAGATCGGCGGGCACGATGCGGCCTTCACGATTGACGTCATCGGGGCGCGTCGGCGCGTCGCTGTCGATGCAGGTCAGCACAAAGCTGCGGGTCGCAGCCGGTGCGCCGCTCCAGCGCAGATGAGGGCTGCGATTGTCTGCAAGACGGATGTGGCCGCTGGGGCTGCGGCGGGCAAAGGCACAGCGACCGGGGATGCGCCCCTGGTGGCGAAAGCTGCGGCTGCTGAGTTTCATGCGTGTTCTCCCGGAACCGACGGTAATACGTGAATGGTGAGCGTTGCCGGCTTAACGCCAGCGGCGGGCGGCGGCGCCCTCGATGCCGTCGCGCAGACCGCGGCTGAGCCCGGCAACGCTTTGCGTCAGACGCTGCGACAGCGTGTGGCGACGACGGTAGCGAACCTCATACAGATCCGCATCCGCGATCCGCTGCAACAGATAATCGTCACTGGTCTGGAGTGCGTCCACCAGCTTTAGTTCCAGGGCCTGGGTGCCGAACCAGTGCTCGCCGGTGGCGACCTGATCCATGTCCAGCTGCGGACGATGCTGACCGACGAACGCCTTGAACAGCTGATGCGTCTGTTCGATCTCTTCCTTGAATTTTGCCCGGCCTTCGTCGGTATTTTCACCAAACAGCGTCAATGTGCGCTTGAACGCGCCGGCGGTATGCAGCTCGTAATCGATGTTGCTGCGCTCGAGCAGGCGATGGAAGTTCGGCAGCTGCGCCACCACGCCGATCGACCCGACGATCGCGAACGGTGCTGCCAGAATCCGATCAGCGACGCAGGCCATCATGTAGCCGCCGCTGGCTGCGACCTTGTCGACCGCCGCGGTCAGGCGGATCCCGCGTTGGCGGATGCGCGCCAGCTGCGACGCCGCCAGACCATAGCCGTGCACCATGCCACCCTCGCTTTCCAGGCGGATCAGCACCTCGTCGCCGGCCTGCGCCACCTGCAGCACGGTGCTGATTTCCTCGCGCAGTTCCTCGACCGCCGATGCGCGCAGATCGCCGTCGAACCGCAGGGCGAACACGCGGGGTTGGGGAGGGGCGTCGGCCTTGCGCTGCTGGCGTTGCTTGGCCTCGGCTTTGCGTTGCTTGCCCAGCTTCTTCAGTTCATCGTCGCTGAGCAGGTCGGCGCGCAGGACGTCCGCCATCTGCTGGTAGCGCTCATTGAGATTCTTGACTTCGATGCTGTCCTGCGCTCCAAGACCGCGCGCGGCGCGCAACAGCGCGAAAAGCCCGCCCAATGCGGCGAGCAGGACCAACAGGCCGGTCAGCGCCTTGGCCAGGAACAGTCCGTACTGGAACAGAAAATCGCTCACGCGCAGTCACTCCGCAGAAAATCAGTGGAAAACTTTACAAGGGCAAGGCAGAATCATCGCGACGGGGGCGGAGTTTCGGGAGCCTCCTCGCCGGTCACGGAGTTTTGGCATGTGAGCCAAATCTCGCTGCAGTGCAATATGGGATGCGTATAATAGCGCCGCTTTACCCCGAATTTTGCCGTTCGAACAGAAGGTTGGAGATCAAGCGATGAAAACAACGACCTGCGCCGGTCTTGCGCTTGCCCTTGCGATGTCGGCTTTGCCGGCGATTGCACAGGAGCAGGAAATGCGCCCGTATATCACGGGGGGTTACAACTACATTTTTGAAGATAATGCTCGCGCCTCTGATAACGGCGAGGGCTATCATCTGGGTGTAGGTAAGGCTCTGAACCAGTATTGGGGCTTTGAGTTCGGTGGTTTCTACAATCAGTTCGACGCTGCTGGAGCGGGCAAGCCGAACAACTGGCGCGAGTACGGCGGCAAGCTCGACGGCATGTTCTTCTACTCGCGCAATCCTGCGTTCTCGCCGTATGTCGGCGTGGGCGTCGGTGGCGTGCGTACCGACCTGAAGAGTGGCGTCGGCAGTTCGACCGATCCGTTCGTCGATGCGGGCGTCGGCTTCTTCAAGTATTTCAATGTGGGCTCGGGCAACAACTTCGGCCTGCGTGCCGACGTGCGCTACCGCTGGCTGGATGCAGAAGACGTTCCGGGCGTCACCGGCAGCTTTGGCGAGCCGATCGTCAAGGTCGGCCTCGTGGCCGCGCTGGGCGCTCGCCCGGTGGTTGACACCGCAGTCGCTGATGCCGATGGCGATGGCGTACCGGATGATGCCGATCTGTGCCCGGGCACCCCGAAGGGTGTGAAGGTTGACGAGAAGGGTTGCCCGGTCGTGGTCGATTCCGATGGCGACGGCGTGCCCGACGAGCAGGATGACTGCCCGAACACCGCACGCGGTCTGGCGGTCGACAAGCGTGGTTGCCCGGTTGACGGCGATCGTCGCTTCAAGATCACCGGCAAGGGCGCCGACCTGCGCTTCGAGGACGTGCACTTCGACTTCGACAAGACCGATCTGAACGAGTACGGCCAGGCGGTTCTGGATGACGCCGCCACCGTGATCAACGGTCTGACCGAGAAGTATCCGGCCATCAAGGTCGATATCTCCGGCCACACCGACTCCGTCGGCAGCGAAGGCTACAACCAGGGTCTGTCTGAGCGCCGTGCGAACGCCGTGAAGCAGTACCTGCTGCGCAAGGGTGTCGATGCGGGTCGCGTCAGCACCTACGCCTACGGCGAGTCCAAGCCGGTTGCCACGAACGACACCGATGAGGGTCGTGCGCAGAACCGTCGCTCGGAACTCCGCACTCGCGGCGAGTAATCCGGTCGTCTGATGTTCGAAACCCCCGCTACGTCAGTAGCGGGGGTTTTCTTTTTTACCGCTTGTTCCTACAGCACGAGCGGCATTCATGCTTGAATCGTCCTGCTGCCATCGTTAGGCTCAGGCATGCGGACTTTCAATGAGAAAACGCTGGTGAAGAAACCGCGTAGCCCCCAGAACAGACGGTCTGGCTTGCTCAGATTTTTATTGCTGCTGGCCATCGTTCCCGTTGCTGCAGCAATGGCAATGGACATGCCGGTGGTGGATGGCGATGGCGACGGTGTTGCCGACGAACGTGACGATTGCCCATATACCCCTCCGGGTGCGGTGGTCAGTGCCGATGGCTGCATGGCCGGCGGCGAGGACCAGGACGCGGATGGGGTTCCCGACTATCTGGATGTCTGTCCGTACACGCCGTCAGCGGCGATCGTGGATGCCCAGGGTTGCGCAATCGATGACGATTTCGATGGCGTCGCCAATGGCCTCGATCAGTGTCCGGATTCCCCCTTGGGCGCTTGGGTCGATCCGCGTGGCTGTGCGGTCGGGCAAAGTGCCACGGTAGCGGTGCGCCAAGTATCTGCACCTGCACCTGCACCTGCACCTGCACCTGCAGTCAGTCCCGTCGCGGACCCGTTGGCGGTGATGGGAATGCCGCCCGCCGCAGCGGCGCCAGTCCTCGCGATACCTGAGGCGGCGACCTCACAACGCTTGATGGCCGCTGCCGCGATGCTGCCGCCGTTGCCGGCAGCGCAGCCGGTGGTGATCGCTGCGCCGAGTGTTCAGACTCGACCAGCGTCGGATTTTGCGGCTGTGGTTTCTACATTGCCCGCGACTGCGCAGGCGACCTTGCTGTTCAATCGCCGCGAAGCGGATTTGCCGATAAGCGCGCAGCGGCGTCTCGATGGAGTCGTTGCGTACTGGCGTTCGCTCGGAGCGCAGGGTGTCATCAGCGTTGTGGGCCATGCCGATCCGGGAGGGGAGAAGGATCAGGCTGAAACACTCAGCGCGCTGCGGTCCCGCCTGGTGCGTGGTTATCTGCTGGCCCAGGGCGTTCCTGCCACGCAGATCCGCGATGCGCACGAAGCGGATCGCGCGCCGGTGATCGAGGAAGGGCGCCGCAATCGTCGCGTCGAGGTGAAGGCGCTGGGGCGCTAGTCGCGGAGCTGCCCAAGGCGGCAGCGGTGGACGGGTTAACGCGACAGTGTTGCAGCGCAATGCGCCGCCCGAGCGGCTCGCGCAGCCAGCGTCGTGTCGTCGTCCGGCTCTTGGCCGCTCCAGCCACCCAGATGTCTCTGGATCAGGGCGGTCAGTGCATCGAGGTGTGCGTCGCTGGCGTTCAGGGCCGGTATGTAACGTAGCGCGGCGCCACCGGCTGCGCGGAACTGCTCGCTGTAGCGCAACGCAATTTCCTCCAGCGTTTCCAGACAGTCGGCGGAGAAGCCGGGGCAGATCACGTCGAGCTGCGCCACGCCGCTGCGTGCCAGTTCCACCACGGTTTCATCGGTATACGGCGACAGCCATTTCGCACGACCGACACGCGACTGAAAGCTGACGCTCCAGGTGCCATCGGCCAGATCGAGGCGCTGTGCCAGCAGGCGCGCGGTCTTGTGGCAGAAGCAGTAGTACGGATCGCCCAACTCCAGGTACCGCTGCGGAATCGAGTGGAACGACATCAGCAGATGTTCGCCGCGGCCGTGCCGGGCCCAGTGCTCGCGCACGCTGTCCGCAAGCGCGGTGATGAACGCCGGATCATCGTGGTAGGTGTTGATCAGACGCAGTTCCGGTACCCAGCGCGTCTGGCGCATCCGCGCGAACACCGCATCGAAGACGGTGGCGGTGGTGGTGGCCGAGTACTGCGGATACAGCGGCAGGACGAGGATCTGCCTTGCGCCGCGTTCTGTCAGGTCGGAAAGCGCGTGATCGATGCTGGGGTTGCCGTAGCGCATGCCCAGTGCCACCGGAATCTCGTCGCCGAGACGCTGCTGCAGGCCGGAGCATTGCGCGCGACTGATCGCCAGCAGCGGCGAACCCTCAGCACTCCAGATGCTGCCGTAGGCATGCGCAAGACGTCGCGGCCGCAGCGGCAGGATGAAGCCATGCAGGATCGGCCACCACAGCAGCCGGGGGATTTCGACGACGCGCGGATCGCTGAGAAATTCACGCAGGTAACGGCGAATGGCCGGCGCGGTCGGTGCGTCGGGCGTTCCGAGATTGACGATCAGGACGCCGACGCGCGGTGTCTGACTATGTTCAGCAACAGTCTTCATGGGCGCGGAGTTTACCCGGCATTGATCAGGTCGCGGCGCGCGCCAGGCTGCTGTGCGAGCGCGAATAGCTGAAGTACACCGCCATTCCGACTGCGAACCAGATGCCGAAGGCTTTCCAGGTCATGGCCGGCAGGCTCCACATCAGGTAGCCGCAGAACAGCATGCCGAGTATCGGAAACAGCGGGACCAGTGGTGTCTTGAACGGACGCGGCAGATCGGGGCGGGTGCGGCGCAACACGATCACGCTGGCGCAGACCATGAAGAATGCCGACAGCGTGCCCATGTTGACCAGCTCGGCGACGCGACCGATCGGCGACAGGCCGGCGACCAGTGCGATCACCACGCCCGAGCCGAGGATCAGTCGTACCGGGGTCTGGGTTTTCGGGTTCACCGCCGACATCGCCGATGGCAGCAGCCCGTCACGCGACATCGCCAGCACCACGCGGGTGAGACCGTAATACAGCACCAGCATGACCGTGGTGATTCCGGCGATGGCACCGGCGGCGACCAGACCCTGGGCCCAGTTCAGGCCGAGGCGCGTCATCGCGTCCGCGATCGGTGCCTTGAGGTCGATCTCGGTGTAGGGCACCACGCCGGTGAGGATCGCCGAGACCACGATGTACAGGGTGGTGCAGATTGCCAGTGACGACAGGATGCCGATCGGCAGGTCGCGCTGCGGATTGATCGCTTCCTCTCCCGCGGTGGAGACGGCATCGAAACCGATATAGGCGAAGAAGATGATCGCGGCGCCGGTCACCACACCCTGCCAGCCGAAATGGCCTTCGCCGTTGGCGTCGATGATGCGTTCGGGAATGAACGGCGCCCAGTTGCCGACATCGACATAGCGGACCGCGATGACGATGAAGGTCAGGATCGTGGCCAGTTTGACGAAGGTCATTGCGGCATTGAAGCGCGCGCTGGCACGCACGCCGATCGACAGCAGTGTGGCCAGCGTCAGCACGATCGCCATCGCCGGAATGTTGGCGATGCCGCCTTCGCTGGGCGCGGCGATCAGGGCTGGCGGCAGATGCAGATCGACGGCGCCGAGGATCTTGGCGAAATAGCCGGACCAACCGATGGCGACGGTCGCAGTGGCGACGCCGTATTCGAGGATCAGCACCCAGCCGATGATCCAGGCGACGATTTCGCCGATGCCGGCATAGGCGTAACCGTAGGCGCTACCGCAGCCGCCGACGGCGCTGGACAATTCCGCATAACACAGCGCGGCAAATGCGCAGGCGGTGCCGGAGAGGATGAACGACAGCACGATCGCAGGGCCGGAGTGCTGTGCGGCGACGACGCCGGTCAACACGAAAATGCCGGTGCCGATGATGCAGCCGATGCCGAGCAGGGTCAGATCCCAGGCGGTCAGGCAGCGCAGCAAACCCGTGCTGGCACCGGGATCGATATTCTTCGTTCGCATCAGGCTCATCGGCACTGTCCCCCTCTTGTGTTTACGTTCGATTATGCCGGAACCGTGTTCGGGTCCGCGGCGGCTTCCGGGGCGGACAACGCAACAGGCCCGGTATTCACCGGGCCTGTTGGAGATACCACCGCGACGATCGTTCTGCTTAGCGCTCGACGATGGCCACCACACCCTGGCCGCCGGCTGCGCAGATCGAGATCAGGCCGCGACCGCCGCCGTTCTCGTCGATGATCTTCGCGAGCGAGGCGAGGATGCGGCCGCCGGTGGCGGCGAACGGATGACCCATCGCCAGGCTGCCACCCTTGATGTTCATCTTCGAGCGGTCGATGCTGCCCAGCGGTGCGTCGAGGCCGAGACGCTCCTTGCAGTAGCGCGGATCTTCCCAGGCTTTCAGCGTGCACAGGACCTGTGCCGCGAAGGCTTCGTGGATCTCGTAGAAATCGAAGTCCTGCAGCGTCAGGCCGGCACGCGCCAGCATCCGCGGCACGGCGTAGACCGGGGCCATCAACAGACCCTCCTTCTTCGGGCCGGCAAAATCGACCGCCGAGGTTTCCATGTGCGTGAGATAGGCCAGCGGCTTGTAGCCGTGCGCCTGGGCCCAGTCTTCCGAGGCCAGCAGCACTGCCGAGGCGCCATCGGTCAACGGCGTCGAGTTGGCGGCGGTCAGCGTGCCCTGGCCGGATTTGCGATCGAACGCCGGCCCCAGCGTCGCAATCTTTTCCAGCGAAATCTCGGGGCGCAGGTTGTTGTCGCGCTCGAGGCCGGCAAACGGGATCAGCAGATCGGCATGAAAACCGGAGTCGTACGCGGCGGCGGCCTTGATATGCGATTCGTACGCGAGCTGGTCCTGCGCTTCACGCGGAATCTTCCATTCCTTGGCCATGTCCTCGCAGTGCTGGCCCATGCTCTTGCGCGTACGCGGTTCGCCGTTGGTCGGGATCGCGGGTGACAGCATCGCTGGACGGAACTTGGCGAGCGCGGCCAGGCGCTGGCCGCCGGTCTTGGCGCGATTCAGCTCAAGCAGGATCTTGCGCAGCTTTTCGCCAACGGCGATCGGTGCGTCGGACGTGGTGTCGACGCCGCCGGCAATGCCGCTGTCGATCTGGCCGAGGGCAATCTTGTTGGCCACACCGATCGCCGCCTGCAGGCCGGTACCGCAGGCCATCTGTACGTCGGCAGCTGCCGTTTCCGGCGCGAGTCCGGAGGACAGCACGCATTCGCGGGCAAGGTTGAAATCACGTGAGTGTTTGAGGACTGCGCCGGCCTGGACTTCACCGAGGCGTTCGCCATGCAGCTGGAATTTGTCGACCACGCCCTTGATCGCGGCCGTCAGCATTTCCTGGTTGGATTTGGTGGCGTAGGCGGTATTGGAGCGGGCAAACGGGATGCGGGCACCGCCGATGATCGCGACTTTGCGGCCGTAGGGTTTCATGACGCTCTCCTGCAAGGTGGGAAACCGGAACTGGCGGCGATTATCCTGCCGCCGGTTCCGGTTGCCTATTGCCCTGCCGCCACTGGCGCTGTGGCGGTCGCCCAACCGCCCAAGCGGCGGCTACGGACCGATCCCGCAGTGCCTCTACTCTTCCTGCGCCCACTCGGTGAGCATGTGCTCGAGATAGTGGATGTGGTGCGTGCCTTCCTGGAACACCGGGTCGGCCATGATCCGGCGCTGCAGGGGGATGTTGCAGTTGATGCCCTCGATCACCATCTCCGCCAGTGCCTGGCGCATGCGCGCGATCGCGGTCTTGCGATCGGAGCCATAGGCGATCAGCTTGCCGATCATCGAATCGTAGTGCGACGGCACGTGATAGCCGGCGTAGCAATGCGAATCGAGGCGGATGCCGGGGCCGCCAGGTGCGTGATATTTCTTCAGTTCGCCGGGCGAGGGGATGAACGAGCGCGAATGCTCGGCGTTGATGCGGCATTCGATCGCATGACCGCGGATGCGGATGTTGCCCTGCTTCTTGAGCAGCTTCTTGCCGTCGGCGATGCGGATCATCTCGCGGATCAGATCGACACCGGTGATCATTTCGGTCACCGGATGTTCGACCTGGATGCGCGTGTTCATTTCGATGAAATAGAACTCGCCATGCTCGTAGAGGAACTCGAAGGTGCCGGCGCCACGGTAGCCGATGCGCTTGCAGGCCTCGACGCACAGCGCGCCAATGCGCGCACGCTGTTCGTCGGTGATGCCGGGGGCGGGCGCTTCCTCGACGACCTTCTGGTTGCGGCGCTGCATGGAGCAGTCGCGTTCGCCGAGATGGATCGCATTGCCCTGGCCATCGGACAGCACCTGGAACTCGATATGGCGCGGTGTTTCCAGATACTTCTCGAGAAATACCGCGGCGTCCTTGAACGCAGCGAGCGCTTCGGTGCGCGCAACCTGGATCTTCTGCAGCAGTTCGCCGGGCTCGCGCACGACCTGCATGCCGCGACCGCCGCCACCGGAGGCGGCCTTGATCAGTACCGGATAACCGACACTCTCGGCAATCGCCAGGCATTCGCCTTCGTCGTCGGGCAGCACGCCGTCGGAACCGGGCACGCAAGGTACGCCGGCCGCGATCATCTCGGCCTTGGCGTTGGTCTTCGAACCCATCAGACGGATGGTTTCGGGCCGGGGGCCAATGAAGATGAAGCCGGATTTCTCGACCGATTCGGCGAAATCCGCGTTCTCGGACAGGAAGCCGTAGCCGGGATGGATCGCGTCGGCCTGGGTGACTTCGGCGGCGCTGATGATCGCCGCCATGTTCAGGTAACTGCGGGTAGCCTGCGGCGGTCCGATGCAGATGGCTTCGTCGGCGAGCTTGACGTGTTTCTGTGCACGGTCGGCGGTCGAATAGACCGCCACGGTCTTGATCCCCATCTCGCGGCAGCAGCGCAGGATGCGCAGCGCAATCTCGCCGCGATTGGCGATCAGTATCTTTTTGATTTCTTTCATTGACGCGGCCGGGGCCTCACTCGATCACGAACAGCGGCTGATCGAATTCCACCGGCTTTTCATTCTCGGCCAGCACTTCGACGATCACGCCGGCCTTGTCCGACTCGATCTGGTTGAGCATCTTCATCGCTTCGATGATGCACAGCACCTGACCGGCCTTGACCGTCTGGCCCACTTCCACGAAGGACTTGGTGCCCGGCGACGGCGAACGATAGAAGGTGCCGACCATCGGCGATTTCACCAGGTGCCGGTTGTCGGCAGCGGGCTTGGCCGCTGGTGCCGCAGCGGCCGGGGCGGCGGCTGCGGGCGCAGCGACGGGGGCTGCCGGCAAAGCCGCCGGAGCCTGCGGTGCCACGGTGTACACCGGTGCCGACAACTGACGGCTGATACGGACCGATTCTTCACCTTCACGGACTTCGAGTTCGGAAATTCCGGACTGTTCGACAAGGTCGATCAGAGTCTTGATCTTGCGCAGATCCATCTGTCCCTCCAGGGATCGTTCAACAGCTATTGTTAGTTTTGTGACAGGGCCTTGAGGCGTGCGTCGGCGGCCTGAAGCGCCAGGCGATAGCCCAGCGGTCCACAGCCGACGATCACGCCGGCAGCGATATCGGAAAAATAGGAGTGCTTGCGGAAGGACTCACGCGCATGCACGTTGGATAGGTGGATCTCGACGAACGGGATCGCGACTCCGAGCAGCGCATCGCGCATCGCGATGCTGCTGTGGGTGTAGGCGCCCGGATTGAGGAGAATGAAATCGATGCCGTCGGCGCGCGCCTGCTGGATGCGGTCCACCAGCAGACCTTCGTGGTTGCTCTGGAAGCAGTCGAGACGATGCCCCAGTCGCGAGGCCTCGTGACCCAGTTCGCGTTCGATATCCGCCAGTGTCTGGTGCCCGTACAGGCCGGGTTCGCGCGTCCCCAACAGGTTCAGGTTGGGGCCGTTGATGAGGAGCAGGTGGCTCAAGCGATAGCGCTCGATAGGAACATGCCCTGATTCTGCCGCACAGTTGTATAGAAATACAAGATGAGCGCAGTTCAGGGCACGATCGACACGAATCGCGACAAGATGGGGCGGCGGGCGGCTTCGGGTGCAGTCGCGTGCCCGGAACCCGTCCGCGGCAGCGGTCTCAGCGCCCCAGATGACGTGCGACGAGCGCTGCCAGCTGTTCGCGGCTCATCGCACCCAGCACCGTCTCTGCAATCCTGCCGTCAGGGCCAATCAGCACCGAATACGGCAGCGCACCCTTGTCGTTGCCAAGCGCATTCATCACCGCGTCGGCGCCGGCATAGTCGGGCATCACCGGATAGCTGATCCGGAAGCGCGCGACCATCGGTCGCACCGAATCGGCTCCATCCAGTGCCGGGCCGACGATCTGCAGCCCGCGCGCGCCGTAAAGGCTTTGCGCTTCGACCAGGTGCGGCAGTTCATCGATGCAGGGCGCGCACCAGGAAGCCCAGAAATTGAGCAGGATCCACTTGCCCTGGAATTCGGTCAGTGGCTTGCGTGCCTGGCCGTCGAGATCGGTCAAGGTGATTTCCGGCGCCAGGCGACCGATGACGCTGTTACGAGCGTCGTTGCCGAGCAACACGCGATAAGCGAAAAAGCCACCGACGGCAGCGGCGGCGGCGAGCAACAGAATCAAAATGGTCTGACGCATGGCAGCAGGATGACGAGCAATTTCAGGTGCGCCGTTGTGGCTGCACGCGGCGAGTGGAGGAGGGTGAATGCGGATGCGCAGCCAGGTCGCTCAACGGCACGATGCCAGCACCCAATCGAGATAACGGTGATATCCAGCGTGTACAGGGACCGCAATCACCTCCGGAAGTTCATAGGGGTGATGCTCGAGCACGGCTGCCTGCAGTGCCTCGTAGCCGCTGACCGGGTGCTTGATCAGCAGCAGCGTTTCCGCCTGTTCTTCGATGCCGTCCTGCCAGCGATAGACCGAACGCATCTCCGGAAGGATGTTGATGCAGGCGGCGACCCCGGCTTCGACCAGCACGCGTGCGAGCGTCGCCGCGGCGGCAGGCGGACAGGCAACCAGAGCGAGTGCGATATCGGTACTCATGAGCGCGGCTATTGTGCGCGCGGTGACGAAAAAGGGAAGCGTTGCTGCGTTGCATGCCCTGACGGAGTCGCGCGCCGAGGCCTGCGGCGGCCTGTCCTGCACTGGACAGTTCGACTGCGCGGTGCGAGGGTGCGCACCTCTTGAAGGTCAGCAGAAGGTGGATCGTCGTGGCAGGAGTGATTTACGCGGGTTTTGCCTACAGTGCAGCGTTGCTGACGGCACTGGCTTTTGCCTTGTTCGTGCTGCTGCTGCCGCGGGGCACGGCGACTCTCGCACCGCTGAGTGCGGTACTGGTGGATCTCGCGTTGATCGTGTTGCTGGGCGTACAGCACAGCGTGATGGCCCGCCCCGGATTCAAGCGCTGGTTCACGCAATACGTTGCGCCGTCACTGGAGCGCAGCACCTATCTGCTGGCGACGGTCGCGGTGTTCTGGCTGTTGATGGGGCACTGGCGCTTCTGGCCGCTGACACTGTGGTCACTGGACGGTGTGCTGGCGCTGTCCTTGCGCGCGGTACAGGTCGTGGGCGTACTGATGGTGGTGTTCGCGACCTTCCAGTTTGATCATTTCCGCTTCTTCGGTCTGAAGCCGGCGTGGGAGCACTGGCGTCAGCGTGCTGCGCCTGAAGACGGTTTCCACACGCCTTGGCTGTATCGGCAGGTGCGTCATCCGATGATGACCGGATTCCTGGTGCTGCTGTGGTGCGTCCCGCAGATGACCGCCGACCATTTGCTGCTGTCGCTCGGGCTGACCGCCTATATCCTGATTGGCGTGCACTACGAGGAGCGCGATCTGCGGCGCAGCTTCGGTGCTACCTACGAGGCCTATTGCCAGCGTGTGCCGGCGCTGCTGCCCGGTTTTCGCGGCTTGCGTTGATGCCGGTTACGGTGTTGCGGCGGGCGTGGCCGGTGACGACAGCGTGCAGCTGAGCCGGAACGCGCTGCCGCTCTGCTGACACCACGGCAATGAGCGTGGGGCCTGTGCTGCTGCCATGGCCGGCGCTGCGGCGTTGGCCTGCTGCACGACCGACCATGTCGGCGCCTGCGTTGCGAGTGCGTATCCGCCGACGGCGCCAACCACGATCAGCAGCAGCGCGGCACCGTGGCGCAGCCGCGCCAGTGCCTGCAGTTGCTTGCGGTCGACGATCAGCAGCGGGCTCATGGCGGATGTCACGGTGGAAGGGCTGCATGATGTGACCGCATTCCCTCTGCGCGCGGGCGAATCTTGCGATCAACGGCGGCTCTGGGCAGATACACGCACGCCGTCGAAACGCGCTGAACTTGTGCGCTGGCGCGGCGGTCAGACCCCGTTCACACTACGCGCCGCCGCGGCTGCCGGTACCTGAAACGGCCCTCTTGCTCTCGGCGCGCAGGTCGTCGCACCACCAATGTTCTGCCCCTTCGCCCTTTGCGGGCGTTCCTGCTGCGATGCTTCGCAGGCGGGAGATCACCTTCGGATCTTCAAAGTTGTATGCCGCATTTCTCTTTCAGCCTTTTCCGTCAGGAAGCGCGCGCCAATCTGCGTCTCGCACTGCCCTTGATTGCCGCGCAGATCAGCTTTGTCAGCATGGGCAGCGTCGACACCATCGTCGCCGGGCGCATGGGTGAGGCGGAACTGGCGGCGGTGGCTGTGGGCGCCAACATCTGGTTCTTCTTTTTCGTGCTGTTCATGGGCCTGTTCATGGCCTGCTCGCCGATCGTCGCGCAGCGGGTCGGTGCCAATCGCCCGGCGTTGGAGACGGGGGCCTTCGTCCGCGGTGCGGCCTTGCTGTCGTTGGGCGCGGGCCTGTTGTGGATGCTGCTGGTTCGCTTGTTGCTTGATCCGGCGCTGGATCTGCTGGCTCTGCAGGCGGAGACCCGGGGCTATGCCCGTGACTATCTGGTGGTGGTGTCGTGGGCGGCAGTGCCGTTCTGCATCGGCTTCGTGGCGCGCAATGCTGCCGAGGGCTACGGCCTGACGAAGGTGGCGCTGATGGCCGGTCTGACCGGCTTCCTGGTGAATGCGGTGTTCGCCTGCGTGCTCGGATTCGGCTGGTTCGGTTTTCCGCGCATGGGGGTGACGGGTTGTGCCTGGGCCACGGTCCTGGCGGCGATCGCGATGCTGATGGTGTACGGCTGGGTCTACTGGAGGCTGACAGTCCTGCGGTCGCTGCAGGTATTCCGGCGCGGCCCGCTGTGGCCGGATCCGGCAACGCGACGCGAGGTTGCGGAGGTGATTCAGCTCGGCGGTCCGATCGCGGCGATCCTGTCCGCAGAGGCCTGGCTGTTTCTGGGCGGGGCACTGATGATGGCGCGTTTCGGCGATGCGGTGGTCGCAGCCCATCAGGTGGCGATCAATTTCGCGTCGATCACCTTCATGGTGCCGATGTCGGTGGGCATGGCCACGGCGGTGCGGGTCGGCCACGCGGTCGGTGCCGGTGCCCCGCAGGAGGTCCGCTTGCGGGGCCAGTCCGGGATGGTGCTGGGCATGATCTTCGCGCTGATTTCGGCCAGCATCATGGCGCTGCTGCCGCGCGTGATCGTGGATATCTATACCGATGTCGCGAGCGTGGCCGAGATGGCGGTCGGCTTCCTGTACTTCGCAGCGCTGTTCCAGTTGTTCGACTGCGTGCAGGCCACCGCCAACGGCGCGCTGCGCGGGCTGAAGGACACCCGGATTCCGATGCTGATCACGGTCTCGGCCTACTGGGTGGTGGGCGTGCCGCTGGCGGCGTGGCTGGCGTTTGGCACCCCGGTGGGGCCCAACGGCATCTGGTGCGGCTTCATTGCCGGCCTCGGGGTGGCGTCGGTGGGACTGTCGCTGCGCTTCCTGAGCAAGTCCCGACGGTTGCTGCCGCAAGCCAAAGGTTCTGAGCTTATGTCTTGAAGTCTGCCGCCAAGGGTGCAAGATAGCCGGCCTGACCGTAAGGAGATTCGAACATGACACTGAGACTGGGTGATATCGCGCCGGACTTTGAAGCCGACACGACCGAAGGCCGCCTCCGTTTTCACGAATGGTTGGGCAATTCCTGGGGCGTGCTGTTTTCGCATCCCAAGAACTACACGCCGGTGTGCACCACGGAGCTCGGTTACACCGCCAAGCTGAAGCCGGAGTTCGACAAGCGCAACGTCAAGGCGATCGGCCTGTCGGTGGACAAGCTCGAAGACCACCACGGCTGGAGCAAGGACATCGAGGAAACGCAGGGTTGCTCGCTGAATTTCCCGCTGATCGCCGATCCGGACAAGAAAGTGTCGGACCTCTACGACATGATCCATCCGAACGCCAGCGATACGCTCACCGTGCGCAGCGTGTTCGTCATCGATCCGAACAAGAAGGTCCGATTGCAGCTGACGTACCCGGCCAGCACCGGCCGCAATTTCGACGAAATCCTGCGGGTGATCGATTCACTGCAGCTGACCGACCAGTACAAGGTGGCGACACCGGTGAACTGGAAACATGGTGACGATGTGATCATCGTGCCTTCGGTCAAGGATGAGGATGCCAAGACGCTGTTTCCGGCGGGCTGGAAAGCGCTGAAGCCGTATCTGCGGTTGGTCGCCGATCCGAAGCGATAAGTCGCAGCCGGACATAGATGAAACAGGGGCGCGGTGCCGGTGGGCATCGCGCCCCTGGTGTTTCAGGCACGATCAGCGGCGCGTGCGCGGCAGGCGCTCAAGCCCGGCGTACAATGCAGTCCGCCTTGTCCAGCCAATCGCAGGATCGCCATGTCCGCTCCGTTCAACCGTCATTCGAAGACCATCACGCAGGGTGTCCAGCGTTCACCGAACCGCGCGATGCTGCGCGCCGTCGGCTTCGGTGATCAGGATTTCGAGAAACCGATCGTGGGCGTGGCCAACGGCCACTCCACGATGAATCCCTGCAACGCCGGCATTCAGCCGCTGGTGGATCGTGCCGTTGCAGCGGTCACGGCGGCGGGCGCGATGCCGCAGACCTTTGGCGTGCCGACCGTGACCGACGGCATTTCGATGGGCACCGAGGGCATGAAGTTCTCGCTGGTGTCGCGCGAGGTGATCGCCGACTCGATCGAAACTGCGGCGTCGTCGCAGTGCATGGATGGGGTGCTGGTGGTCGGCGGCTGTGACAAGAACATGCCTGGCGCGATGCTCGGCATGCTGCGGATGAACATCCCGGCGATCTTCGTCTACGCCGGCACCATCAAACCGGGCCACTGGAAAGGCGTGCCGCTGACCATCGTATCGTCGTTCGAAGCGGTCGGTGCGTTCCAGGCCGGCAAGATGAATCAGGAAGATTTCGAAGGCATCGAAAAGAACGCCTGCCCCAGCGTCGGTGCCTGCGGCGGCATGTACACCGCCAACACCATGTCCAGCGCGTTTGAAGCGCTGGGCATGTCGCTGTTGGGTTCGTCGCAGATGGCCTCGCCGGATCCCGAGAAGGCCGACTCCGCCGCCGATTCGGCGCGGGTGCTGGTTGCCGCGATCCAGCGGGACATCAAGCCGCGCGACGTGGTCACCCGCCAGTCGATCGAGAACGCGATGGCGCTGATCATGGCCACCGGCGGCTCGACCAATGCGGTGCTGCACTTTCTTGCGATTGCGCATGCGGCGCATGTGCCGTTCACGCTCGACGACATCGAAACGATCCGCCTGCGCACGCCGGTATTCTGCGATCTCAAGCCTTCGGGCAAGTATGTCGCCGTCGATTTCCATCGTGCGGGCGGTGTGCCGCAGGTGCTGAAGATGCTGCTCAAGGCGGGTCTGCTGCACGGCGACGCGCTGACCATCACCGGCGAAACCATGGCGCAGGCGCTGGCCAGCGTGCCGGAGCAGCCGCGTGCCGATCAGGACGTGATCCGGCCGATTGGAGAGCCGCTGTACCGTCAGGGCCATCTCGCGGTGCTGAAGGGCAATCTCGCACCGGAAGGCGCGGTGGCCAAGATCACAGGCCTGAAGAATCCGGTGATCACCGGCCCGGCGCGCGTGTTCAATTCCGAAGACGAGTGCATGGCCGCGATCATGGGCGACCAGATCCAGGCTGGTGACGTGCTGGTGATCCGCTATGAGGGCCCCAAGGGTGGGCCCGGCATGCGTGAAATGCTGGCACCGACTTCGGCGATCATCGGCAAGGGCCTGGGTGAGAGCGTGGGCCTGATCACCGACGGCCGTTTCTCCGGCGGCACCTGGGGCATGGTGGTTGGTCACGTGGCGCCGGAAGCGTTCGTCGGCGGCACCATCGCGCTGGTCCAGGAAGGCGACAGCATTACCATCGATGCGCTGCGTCAGCTGATCCAGCTCAATGTCGATGACGCGGTGCTGGAGCAGCGCCGCAAGGGCTGGAAGCAGCCGGAGCCGCGCTACACGCGTGGGGTATTGGCGAAGTTCTCGAAGCTGGTGGGCAGCGCATCCAGAGGTGCGGTCACCGACTGAGCCAGATCTGGAATCACGGTGGATGGGGTTGCCGGGACGGATCGGAGGAGATCCCTGCCGGTGTCGGGAGGCAGGGACAAGCCTGGGGGAGGCGCGTCGTGACAGCGGGACGGCATTGCAGTCAATGCGGTAAACATTCCGTGCATCGCACTTCATTGAATCGTGGCGAACGGCTGTTGCGCTATCTGATCTTTGCCCGGCGCGATCGCTGTTATCGCTGTGGTGCGCGGCCCTGGCGCCTGTTGAGCGGTGCTGCCGCACGACCGGCGGCGCTGACCACCTTGGCGGTCTGGGGCGGAGGCATGTGGATGCTCGGATCGATCTTGCTCGGCTCCGGGATCATGCAGTCGCCCGTAGCGGTGGCGACGGAGTCGCACACGACACCGGTCGCGCTGGAGTTCGTCGCCGAGGCTGCGGCAGCCACGCGCAATAGCGATGTCGAGCCGGCCGTGCTCGCCATCCCGCCGTCTCCGGAAGCGCCTCCCGCAGCGTCTGCCGCAGTGCCCGAAGCGGTAGCTGAACAGACCTCGCATCGCTTGCAGAATCTGCAGGTGCAATGGCGCGACGATGCGATGGAGGTCCGACTCGAGGTTGCGGCGGCGGTGTTCCCGACCTACTCGATGCGCTTCGACCAGCAGGTCGCGGGTTATGTGCTGGATATTCCCGGTGACTGGAAGCTGCCTGCACAGTTGCGCATGTCGCGCAGTTTCACGCGCTCATCCTTGCAGCAGATGCGGATCGGTCTGCACGACGAGTTTCTGCGTCTGGTGTTCGAATTGCGCGAGCCGCCATCGCGCGAACCGGAGTTGCATTCAGAGGGCGGGCGTTTGCAGCTGCGTTTCCGCTAGCGCCAGTCCGGCACCCGGCAGGGCGAAGAAGCTGGCGGCCGTGGCGGTGGTGGCTGCCGCGACAACGGCCTCGTCCTGGCCGCGCGCGCCGGCGACGGCGCGGATCACCCAGGGCAGGTTCGCCGGTTCATTGCGACGCTCCGCACTCCTGGGGGCGGTACGCGGCAACAGATAGGGCGCATCGGTTTCGACCATCAGCCGCTGATCGGGAATATCGACCACCGCGTCCAGCAGGTGACGGCCGCGGCGCTCGTCGCAGATCCAGCCGGTGATGCCGATGTGGCAATCCAGCGCGAGGTAATCGTTCATGGCTGCACGGGTGTCGGTGAAGCAATGCACCACCACCGCACCGAGTTGCGGCCGGTACTCGCGCAGCATCGCGAGAAAATCGGCATGCGCATCGCGCTGGTGCAGGAACAGCGGCTTGCGCAGTTCCACGGCCAACTGCAATTGCGCCGCGAATGCGCGGCGCTGATCTTCGTGCGACGAAAAGTTGCGGAAATAGTCGAGGCCGCATTCGCCCAGCGATACGCATTCCGGTGCCGCCGCCAGCTCGCGGAATTGCTGTTCCAGTTGCGGCGACCAGTCGCGCGCGTGATGCGGGTGCAGCCCGGCGGTGGCGTATAGCAGGCCGGGGTACTGACGTGCCAGGGCTTGTGCCTGCGTCGCGCTGTCCACGTCACTGCCGGTGACCACGATGCGTGCGACGCCCACAGCTTGTGCGCGTGCCAGTACCTCGGGCAGATCGGCGGCGAAGCTGTCGTGAGCGAGATTGGCGCCGATGTCGATCAGCGGCGGCGTCGCCGCGTGCGGATGCCTCTGACTCACGGAATCTGGCCCTTGGTGACCTCCGGGAAGCACTCGTGGCGCCACAGCACGATCTGCTCGACCGTGGCGCTCTGGTTCATCGGCGGCGTGCGTTCGAGCATGTAGACCATCTTGAAGCTCATCAGACGCCGCTCCAGACCTTCCGGCGTATCGAGCTTGTCGGCGTTCCAGGTGCGGCACAGGTACTTGCCGTAGTACATGCGGTGCTGGTGGTATTTGGCTTCCCAGAGGCGGCCGCGATAGGTCAGCCAGCGGATGCCGCCCTGTTCCTGCGAATACAGTGCCGGCTTGTCGTAGCTGGGCGGGCTATGGCGTTCGGGATGCATCAGGTCGATCTCGCTGCCATCAGCGAGGCGCCCCGGAATCACCATCCAGCCGTCTTCCTTCAGCGGGTAGGGCGCGAACATGTTCCACAGCTGGTCGATGCGCAGCAGGCGGAACGGCGGTGTCATGACCGCATAGCTTTGTGCCGGCAGCCAGTTCACGGTGTGCAGGTTCCACACCAGCACCAGCACCACGAACACGGCGGCGACCCGCTGCCAGAAGCGTGTGGTGTACCACTGCACTTCGCGCGCGGGCAGCAGCTTGCCGCTGAGCGTTGCAAAGCGGCTGCGGTGACGTGCGACGAAATCGTAGGCGCGATTGCCGGGAGCCGCCAGCCACGGCTGTCGGGCCAGCGGCAACAGCCAGCCGAACAGGGGCGACTGCCGCAACAGTGCCACGAACGCCGCCCACTTCAGGTGTGCGTTCTGTTCGGCGTCGATCACCACCCAGGAGTTGTTGGCCTCGAGCAGCGTGCGTGCGCGAGGCGTGTCCTGGGCCGGCGCGATCTCGGCGCGCGGCAGGATCAGGAACTGCTGGAACAGCCGGCACATCTTCAGGCAGAAACCGCAATCGCGGTCGTAGTAAATCCTGGTGATGCCGGGATGCCGCTGCTGGTGGCGACGATCCGCGGCATCCCACAGCCAGCCGCCGATGAACACCGTCAGCGAGGTCAGGCTGACGTAGGAGAAGTGTCCGAGCTCCAGCGACAGGATGAAGCCGACATGCATCACCATGAACGCCAGCATCGCCACCAGACGCAGCGGGCGCAGCAGCAGGGGTGAAAAGATCAGGATCGGGCCCAGCAGTTCCAGCCACCAGACGTAGAAGCTCAGGAATTTGGTCAGCGACGGAAATTCGTTGAGCAGGCGCCCGAACGGCAGCACATGGCGGTCCAGCGACAGGGCGTAATAGACGGCGGTCAGATCCGGAATCCACTCTGGGCCGTTCTTCAGGATCGCGCTGAAGAAGTAGACGTACATGACCTGCAGCAGCAGGCCGGCCGATGCCCAGGACAGATGCTGGTTGTTCTGCGGAGGCGGGTTGGTCGCGACCGCGGCGTCGACCGAGAAACGGGTACCCGTCGGCAGGAACATCGACCAGAACAGCAGGCAGCTGAGCAGCAGGTCGCCGCCGATCAGGATCATCGGATTGCGGTTGATCAGCGAAGCCCACAGCACGAACGAGACGATGGTTGCGGCGCGCGTATGCCAGCCCAGCGCCAGCATCAGCGCGGCAAGGGTCTGGATGCCGAGCAGCAGAATGATGAACCAGTATTCGCCGTTGGCCAGATGCAGGGACAGACGCCAATGACTGTCGCTGTCGATCGCCCAGGCACGCGGCATCACCCCCAGATCAGTCCAGAACGCACCGGCGTTGCCGAAGGCCAGCAGCAGATTGCAGAACAGCACCGCGCCCAGTGCGAAGCGGAACAAGGCGAGCGTGCGCAGATCGATCCCGAACAGTTCCGAGATCCGGGGATGACGCGAGGTGAAGTCGGTGCTCATGGCGGCAATCTGCGGTCGGTTGGGCTCGGCGCCGTGGTTGGGGTCGCTTGCGGTATGCGGAGCATTGCGGCCCGCCGATGTTGGTATTGCATGCGCGGCGGAACTATAGGCAGTGCCCCCCGACACTGGCAAGGAGCGATTCACCAGGGGTGCGGCATGAGCCGTTCCTGCGGCAGAATCGACCCCGACTTCACTGACCGAGTACGACGTGTCCCCAATCCCTGCTGCCGGGCGCTCCCAGGAACTGCTGATCGAAGGGCCGGGTGGTGCCATCGACGCCATCCTCAGTGCGCCGCGGATACCGCTGGCGTCGCCGGTGTTTGCGGTGATCTGCCATCCTCATCCGTTGATGGGCGGCGCGATGAGCAACAAGGTCGCCTACACCTTGGCCAGTGCCGCACAAAAGGCCGGCCTGTACGCCCTGCGGTTCAATTTTCGCGGTGTCGGACGCAGCGCCGGCAAGCATGACCAGGGGCGTGGCGAGACCGACGACGTGGTGTTCCTGGCGCAATGGCTGGCACAGCAGCTGCCGGATGCGCATCCGGTGCTGATGGGTTTTTCCTTCGGTGCCTGGGTCAGCCTGCGCGCGGCGCAGCAGGTACGGCCGTTGGCACAGGTCAGCATTGCGCCGCCGTTCACCAAATACTTCCACGACCAACCGCCGCCGCCGCGGCCAGACTGCCCCTGGCTGGTGATGCACGGCCTCGACGATGAAGTGGTCGCCTATGCTGAAACCAGGGCGGTGCTCGACACCTACGCACCGCCGCCACAGCTGATCACTCTGGATGGCGTCGGCCATTTCTTTCATGGCCGGCTCAACGACATCACCGAAGCGGTGGTGCCGTTTTTGCAGACACAGCTGCAAGCTTCCTGAGAGCCCTCTGATATGCTTTTGCGATTGATCACTGACAGGTTGGGGAGAATCCACATGCGTTACCTACACGGTGTGATGTTTGCGGTTGCCGGTGTGCTGAGTTCGCCGCTGGCGATGGCGGGTGAAGCCGATTTCGATATCAATTGCGGTGCAGGCCCAGCCGCTTGCCAGGCGGCATTCAAAGGTGTGATCGAGGACGCCAGCGCGTCCTTGAGCCACAAGGCATTGGGTCCGGCGGAGGCGACCGGTGTCACCGGTTTCGGCGTCGGTGCGTTCGTCAACTACAGCCCGGTCAGCAATGACAGCGATTGGCAGACCCTGACCAACAGCAATGTGGATGCCGTCGGCATCGCTGGCATCGCCGCCCACAAAGGCTTGCCGTTCGGCTTCGACGTGGGTGCGTTCTATGCGGCGATTCCTGGTACCGGCGCCAAGGCCTATGGTGCGGAACTGCGCTACGCGATTCTCGAAGGCGGGGTGGCTTCGCCGGCACTGGCCCTGCGTGGCAGCTACACCGCCACCAGCGGCATCGACGATTTCGACTACGACGCCTGGGGCGCCGATATCTCGGTGTCCAAGGGGTTCACCTTCCTCACACCGTACGCCGGCATCGGCTTTCTCTCGGCCAAGGGCGACCCCAAGAGTGCTGCCGCTGCGGCGGCGGGCCTGAGCAAGGTGACGGTTGATAGCGAGCGCTTCTTCGTCGGCATGCGGATCACGCTGGCGATCCTCGAGATCACCCCGGAATACGAACGCCAGGGCGACAACAACAGCTACAACCTGCGCCTCGGCTTTTCGTTCTGATGTGGCCGAAACTGGAACGCTGGCTGCAGCCGCGGGCCAGTGACAGCGCGGCGGTTTCACGCGAGCTGGCGCTGGCGGTGTTGATGGTCGAGGCGGCGCGTGCCGATCACGACCATCAAGCCGCGGAGCTGCAGACCATCCGCAGTACCTTGCAGCATGCGCTGCAACTACCGCAGCCCGAGGCCGAGCGCCTGCTGCAGCAGGCGCTGGCACGGTCCGAGGCGTCGATCTCGCTCTACGAGTTCATCAGCACTCTGAACCGGGAACTGGATGCGCCTGGCAAGGAAGAGCTGCTGCTCTGGTTGTGGCAGGTCGCCCATGCCGACGGCCACGTCGATGTTCAGGAAGAGGCCTTGATCCGGCGCGTGGCCGATCTGCTGTACGTGTCTCATTCCGTGTTCGTGCGCAGCCGTCTGCAGGCCGGGACGCAGAGGCCTCATTGATGCGGGCCCTGAACCAAAGCAAGGCGCTGGCGGTCCCAGCAGCAGTAACGCCCACAGGAAGTGGTCGTCTCATCGTTATTCCAGGCATCCGGAGCTCCCCATGAAGTACACCCTAACGCTGCTTGCTGCACTGACGTTGTTGAGCGGTTGTGCCGCAAGTGTCGAATCGGCCTCGGCGCCGCGCGCGCTGATCACCGACGATGCGCGACGGGAGCCTCTGCGGGCCGACCAGGCCCCGAGCGCCAGTACCGCACAGACCTACAGCTCCGACGAAGTGATGCGCGAAGCCTCGAAATTCTTCGGCGAGAATTCCGAGGCGGTGGCCAGAGCCATCGAGCGCACGTTCTCCGACTACGGTCGCCCGGTGGGCTACATCTTCGGCAACGAAGGCAGCGGCGCGGTGGTTGTCGGGCTGCGTTATGGCGAGGGCACGCTGCAGTACAAGGGCGGCGATGCGATGAAGGTCTACTGGCAGGGGCCGTCGGTGGGCTGGGATTTCGGTGGCAGCGCGTCGAAGGTGTTCACGCTGGTCTACAACTTGCACGAAACCCACCAGCTGTTCCAGCGGTTTCCGGCGGTCGACGGCAGCCTGTATGTGGTGGCCGGCATGAGCGTCAACTATCAGCGCAGCGGCGATATCGTCCTGGCGCCGATCCGCATGGGCGTGGGTCTGCGCGCAGGTGCCAGCCTCGGCTACATCCACTACACCCGCGAGCGGTCGTACCTGCCGTTGTGAGGGGATCGCATTCCAAGAAAAAGGCCGGCAATGCCGGCCTTTTTCTTGGGCGCTGCAGACGCTTTCAGAAGCGGGCCTGCAAACGGAAATACAGATTGGCTTCGGTGCGTTCCAGGGTTTCGCGATCGATGTTCTTGCTGTCGATGCGCTCGGCGTAGGCCAGGGCGCCTTCGAGCCAGTCGTAGACGCGGACCCCGAGCTCGACGCCGACATCGCTCAAGGACTGCGTGCCGGTGATGCCGTTGCTTTTGGCGCTGCCGCTTTCGAGGAAGACACGCGGGCGCAAGGACAGGTCGAACAGCTCGTAGCGGCCGAGTTCGGTGACGCTGCGCAGCAGCATGCCTTCGTCGCCGACCGCAACGCCCGGCAGCTGTGCGTAGAGATTGCCGATGCCGCCGAGGACCCACTGCTGCTGCTCGGGCACGATGTCTTCGGAGAACTGGGCACTGAATTCCAGCGCCGTCGTCCAGTAGTTGCCGCCATAGACTTTCAGGCGCCCGGCCGGGCGTACTAGCAGGTAGTCGAGTTCGCGGCCGTTGTCGGGCAGGGCGCCGTCGCTGAGCCCCTTGCGGATGGCAACGGTGACATCGAGATCCCAGCGTGAATCGAGCCAGACGAAGGTGCCGAGCGATGCGGTCGCCAGTTCTGCCGAGGTGTAGCTCTCGTTCTGCGGCAGCGGCCCGATCGCGAACGCTTCGCCCTTCTTGTTGGTGCGGTCGATCTTGACCTGGGTGGTCCAGCGGGTGCTGAAATCGGCGTAGAGCGGATACAGCCAGTACACGTCGCCGACCGTGAGCTTGCCGTTGAACAGGGTCTCGGTGATGTCGTACTCGAGATGCTGGCCGCCGGCACCGAAGACGCCCCAGGGCGTGACGCGACTCCACTGCAGCTGCTGTTCGTTGTAGCGGCCATCGCGGTTGAATTCGTCGATGCTGGTGCGGGTGCCGATCCGCACTTCATCGCCATAGCGCGAACCGGTCTTGAAGCCGGCGTCGACAAGATTGCGCGCGACGTAGCGGTTGCCGGGGTTGCCGTACTCGAAGAACAGCTCGTTCGGATGCTTTGCGAACTGGCTGCTGAGGTCGAGTCGCGCGTTGCCCTGGCCGTCCGGCTGCAGCGTGGTGCTGACCTGAAGTCCGGCGCGATCGGCATGCATGTCGGCCAGCACACGCCGCGGTTCGAGATCGGTGTCCTTCAGTGGCCGGGTGCCCGACAGACCGGCGAAGTAGGCGGTGAACGGACTTTCCACCGAGGTCTCGCTGACACCGGTGAGGACCACCAGCACGTAAATGTCGTGACCGAGGATGCCGTAGGACAGCTGTGTGCCGGGATAGCCGGCGCTGTAGAAGGCACGGGTCAGCGCGTCGAGCGCGGCGGGCAGATCGGCCTGATCGCCCACGATGCGGCTCAAGGCCTCCGGTGCCAGCAACACCTTGCCGAACACATGCATCTGATACTGCCGGAACGGTGCCGAGGCCACGGCGTTGCCCTGACTGATCTGCTGCACTTCGATCTGCTGCGGTGGCAGGGCAGGAGGGAGATCGACGGCCATGGAGACGGCTCCGGAGCGGGCAGGCAGGGCAGGATGGAAGTAGTGGGCGCCGGAGAGGATCTCCACAGGCGCCGGGCGGGACTATAGTCGGAAACGAATGTCGCGTCCGCTTCCGATTCGCTCCGGCAGTTGTCAGCCGCAGGCGCGCAGCCGCCGCAGCAACTCGAGCACATCGCTGCGATCGTGATACAGGCCAAAGCCGATGCGCAGACAGCCATCGCGCAGATCGGTGAGGACCTGCGCCGCCACCAGCTTCTGCTGCAACCCGGCGATCTCGGGATGGCGAAACGCGAGAAAGTTTCCGCGCGGCAGCCCCTGGCGCGGCAGCAAGGTGTTGCGCCCCAGCAGCGGATGCCGCAGCTGTTCCAGGCCCTCGAGAAACTCGCGCTGCAGGTCCAGGACCTGTGCATGCAGGCGCGACGGCGTGATGTGATCCCGATGCACCCATTCCATCACCGCATTGAAGCGATACAGGCCAGTCGGGTCGAAGCTCGCACCGCGAAAGCGGCGGCCATCGCCGGCATAGCCGACCAGCGCATTCCGGTCTGGCTGCAGCGGTTGTTCGTCAGCGAGCCAGCCGGTGTTGAGCGGTCGCGGCAGCTGCTGCGGCGGACAGTGCATGAACGCACAGCCTTCGCCGGCCATGGCGTATTTCTGGCCGCCGGCCAGATAGAACGCGCGGTCGGCGATGCGGGCCAGGTCGGTCGGTACCGCCATGAAGCCGTGGTAGCCGTCGATCACGATCAGGCTGCGAGGGCTGGGCACGGCCTGAACCAGTGTCGCCAGATCTTCGAGCCAGTAGCCGCAGTGGTAGAACACCTGACTGAAGTAGACCAAATGGTGTCCGCCGATCCTTGCGGCTGCGCTGAAGCGCTGCGGGAAGCTGTCGAACGGTTCCAGCGGCACCCGCTCGACGACGCAATGGCCCGCTTCCTCGAGGCGCGCGAGCTGGCGTGCGAAGCTGAGGAACTCGCTGTCGGTGGTCAGTACGCGATAAGGCTGACCGTCGATGCCCGAGAGCAGCCGCATCAGGAACTCGTGGGTGTTGCCGGCGAAGCACAGGCTGGCCGGGTCGGGCAGGTTCAGCAGGCGCGCCAGGTGGTGCTGCGCCGCCGGGATCAGCTCGTCGAACACGTGCGCCCATTTTTGCTCCGCCAGTGTCGCGGCATCGTCCCAGGCTTGCTGCTGGGCGGCAAAGCTGAGATCCGGCCACGGATGATGACTGTGCGCGCAGAAATTCAGGCGCTGCGGATTTGCCGACAGGAAGCGATGAAAGTGGCCCTTCAGGCTCACGGCTTGAGCGCTTTCTTGAAATTGAACGAGGTGATCTCCATCCCCTCGCGGAAATAGAAGCGATGGGCGCGGGTGCGCTGCGTGCCGGAGTCCAGCGTCAGCAGCGTGCAGCCGCGCGTCCGCGCGCGCTGTTCCAGCCATGACAGCAGTGCGCGCCCGACACCCCGGGAGCGCAGGGTGTCGTCGGTGACCAGGTCGTCCACATACAGGCGCAGGCCGCTGTTGGTATCGGCATAGCTGCGAAACACCGCCAGTCCGCAGACCCTGTCGCCATCGGTGGCGAGCACCATGCGCGCGCCGCCGGCGAAAATATCGCGCAGGGTCTGGGCGTAGTTTGCCGGCAACTGCGGGCGCAATTGCCGGTGTACCGATTCGGCACGCGCCAGCCAGGCGTCTTCCAGCACCTGGCCGCTGTCATCGGTGACTTCGATCAGATTCGGACTCATCAGCTCGTTCGGGCGGCAGTCGGTGGAAAGGCATCATAAACAGGTTCCCAGGTGGCCCCTATCCCTTGAACGCGGCGGTGCGGTGCGGGCTCATGCATCGGGTTCACGAACTTATTGAGCATCCGTGGCGTCATACCCATACAATGTGCACCGACGTACGAACCTGCAGACGGAGTCGAAGATGAGCTGGAACAACGAGATGCGCCCCGCACCCGTGCGGACGACTGATCACGGGACCTATGTGCCGAGCACCCCGGTCGCCGCACAGGAAGCCAACAAGGTATTGCGCAACACCTACATGCTGCTGTCCATGACGCTGCTGTTCAGCGCGGCGATGGCCGGTGTGTCGATGGCGATCGGCGCTCCCTACGGCCTCAGCCTGGTGTGCTCGCTGGTATCGCTGGGCCTGCTCTGGTTCGTGGTGCCGCGTACGGCCAATTCCGAAACCGGCATCTATGTGGTGTTTGCGGTGACCGGCCTGCTCGGTTTCGGTTTGGGCCCGATCCTCAACAGCTATATCGGCCGTTTCGCCAACGGTGGTCAGATCGTGATGATGGCGCTGGGCATGACCGGCGCGATCTTCGTCGGCCTGTCGGCCTACGCGGTGAAGACCCGCCGCGATTTCAGCTTCATGCGCGGCTTCCTGTTCGCCGGCATCCTGCTGGCGTTCGTCGCCAGCATCGGCGTGCTGGTGGCCTCGTTCTTCGGCGTCAACGTGCAGCCGATGGCACTGGGCGTGTCGGCACTGTTCGCGCTGCTGATGTGCGGCCTGATCCTGTACCAGACCGGCGAGATCATGAATGGCGGCGAGACCAACTATGTGCTGGCCACGGTGACCCTGTACGTGTCGATCTACAACCTGTTCACCAGCCTGCTGCATCTGCTCGGCTTTGCCGCCGGCGACGAGTAAATCGCTTTGGTGCATCATCAAAGCCCCGCCGCGGCGGGGCTTTTTTGTGGGTGACCGACAGAGGCACGGCGATGAGCGCGGGATTCAGCTGGAGTGTGCTGGGGCAGACGGTTGGATTGCTGCTGCTGTCCAATGTCTTCATGACCATCGCCTGGTATGCGCACCTGAAAGACCTGCGCGACAAGCCCTGGATCATTGCTGCGCTGATCAGTTGGGGCATCGCGCTGTTCGAATACCTGCTGCAGGTGCCGGCCAACCGCATCGGCTACAGCGCGCTGAGCCTGCCGCAGCTCAAGATCCTGCAGGAAGTGATCACGCTGCTGGTGTTCGTGCCGTTCGTGCTGCTCTACATGAAGCAGCCGCTGAAGTGGGATTACCTGTGGGCGGCGCTGTGCATGGTTGGCGCGGTGTACTTCATCTTCCGCAGTTGAACGGCAGCGTTTACTCCACCGGTGCCGAGGGCACCGTAGGCCGGTCGGCCTTCAGCACGAACACGCCCTGATCGGTCTTGATCAGGCGGCCGGTGACGATCACTTCTTCCTTGGTCAGCCCGGGGCGCACGTCGAGCAGGCTGGCACCGGCGACACGACCGTTGACCCACAGGCATTGATGTTCGCCGGTCAGCATCCA